>CATAMV010000074.1 GCA_949487855.1 Bacteroidota bacterium | reverse complement strand
TGTTGCGTTAATTCGTATCTTTAACTTATGAATATAGCAGCACAACAAGCAGAAATTGTATCCGAATTTGCCATGTTTGACGACTGGATGCAACGTTACGAGTACATGATTGAACTTGGAAAATCGTTACCGTTAATTGCTTCAGAATACAAAACCGACGATCACATTATTAAAGGATGTCAGAGTAAGGTTTGGGTACATGCCGAACTCGAAAAAGATAAAATTGCATTTACTGCCGATAGCGATGCCATCATTACAAAAGGAATTATTGCCATTCTTATTCGTGTATTTTCTAACCAACATCCCAAAGATATTTTGGCCGCCGATACCAGTTTTATAGATGAAATTGGACTTAAAGAACATCTTTCTCCTACGCGCGCAAACGGTTTGGTTTCTATGATTAAACAATTAAAAATGTACGCCATAGCGTACCAAACGCAACTCACATCATGATGGATACTGCTGCACTTGGAGAAAAAATTGTTAAGGTCCTAAAGACCATTTACGATCCTGAAATTCCTGTAGATATTTATGAATTGGGACTTATATATGATGTGTTTGTCAATGAGGATAACGATGTGAAAATACTTATGACCCTTACCACGCCCAATTGTCCTGTGGCAGAATCACTTCCACAAGAAGTTAAAGAAAAAGTTCGCTCTTTGGACGAGGTTAACGAAGTGGAATTGGAGCTCACTTTTGATCCACCATGGACGCGTGATTTGATGAGCGAAGAAGCTAAACTTGAACTCGGGTTTTTGTAATGGCAGAAGAGATTATCAATCGTGTGGCAAATAGTGTCCTTCAAGTAATTAATTTGGAGGAGTTCTACCCTGAAGGAACCCGCACATTACTTTCTGTTACCGATTTTTTAGATGGTGGTGTAGTATTGCGTGAACAATCTTTTAGAGAACGTTTGCAAAGCCATGATTGGACATCCTATAAAAATCATTTTGTTGCGGTGCATTGCCCCGAAGATGTGTTGGTACCTCAATGGACAACATTACTCCTAATTTGTTATTTGCAACCCATTACAAAAGCTGTAGTTGTAGGAAATATTGACGATTTGGAACGGTTCCTTTTTACAGAAAAATTAGCCGTTTTTGATCCCACACCCTACCAAGATGGCTTGGTAATGATTAAAGGCTGTGCCAATAAACCTGTGCCACAACAAGCCATGGGTATATTAGCAGCAAAATTAATTCCAGTGGTGAAAAAATTATCCTACGGCGAAGCCTGTTCTTCTGTACCTTTATATTCAAAACCCAAATAATTATTTATGAATAAAAACATTGCCCTTTGTTTTATTTTTTTTAATAGCCTAGCATTTGCCCAGACTGACTCCGTGCAAACCCCTGAAACGGATTGGAAAAGAGGTGGTGTTGCCAAACTTTTGTTTAATCAAGCAGCATTTAGCGAATGGGCTTCAGGAGGTCAAAACAGTATTTCCCTGAGTTTCCACACAGATTACGATTTAAGTTACAGTAAAAATGGGTGGAACTGGGACACCAAATTTCTGGGTGATTTTGGGCTAACCAAACTCAGCGGTACGAAGTTTTTACGTAAGACCAACGACCGTTTTGATTTACAATCGTTCTTGGGTAAAAAATTTAGCCCCACATGGAGCTATTCCACCGTGTTTGGGGTAAAAACGCAATTTGCACGCGGCTATTCTTACGGAGAAGATGAGAATGGCAATGAAACCCGGACGCTTAGAACCCATTTTTTTTCTCCTGTTTATATCCAGTTAGGGGTGGGTTTATATTGGAAGAAATCTAAAAATTTATGGGTAAACATTGCCCCTTTTACCCAGCGACTCACATTAGTAAGTAGAAAATTTACCGATGATTTATCTGAAGGAAAAGAATATTTTGGGGTGCGTAAAGGCGATAATCACCGCTTTGAATTGGGTGCTTCCGTAAATGCGTTTTATAAGTTCTCCCCAATGAAAAATATGACCCTAGAACAACGCCTTGGGTTGTATTCCGATTATTTGAATAAAGCTGAAAATGTGGATCTTGATTACCAAATTGCTGCTGAATTACAAGTAAACGAATACGTTTCTACCAACCTTATTCTTCAGTTGGTTTATGACGATAACGCTGTTCAACGCTTACAAGTCCGTGAGGTTTTTGGTGTTGGGGTGCGAATGGCATTGTAAAAAATCTGATGATACCCCCATCGTATCCTTGTGCCAAATGCTATTTTTACTCATAATGAAAGGTTTTGTTGTCGGATATTAATGGCCTTAAAAGAATAAACAATCAGCAAAAAAATAGATGCCCCAATACTTAATCCGCCAAGGACTAAAACGTACTTTGATATCAGACTAAACTGAGGAGCTAATGCGGCTATAATCCCTGAAAAAAGGAAATTAAAAAGCCCCGCATATTGTAGTGCTGCTGCCCAACTGAGTTTTTTAAGTTGATTGAGTTTCAGTTCAATTATCCGTTTATACTTTTTTTCTTTTGTTGTTTTAAGGTTGGTGATTTCTGAGTTAAGGCTCAATAAGATATTAGATGTCGACAAAATAATTAAGCCAACCCCTGGAATAATTGTAAAAGGGATATACCATTCCATACTTATTAATCTGTGTTTTCTGAGTGAATCTCTTTCATTTCATTACCTAAAAAGTATCCTATTCCTGTTCGTAAAACAATCATCACAGACAACTCAATAAGCTTTTCTGTGTTTATATCCATTATGGTATGAATGATGTCAGAGGCAATCAAAAAGTCTAATGCTAAAAGAATATAAATGCCCAATTGACAGCGCAGCAATTGTAGCTTTTGAATGGGGACATTAAACCAATTCTTTACAAGTTCGTGACGTAAAAACTTAATTAGGAGTTTTGCAAAACCATAAACCAAAATGGAAATGCCTATTATATCTATTCCTTCAGAAATAGCTACAAAAAAGGATTTTAATGCATTCATAGATTTGAATATTTTATTTTACACGTAGGGCACTCAAAGCTGTTGTTGCCTTTTTTCAATCTGATCCCATCTAGGTGCGTTATTACAAAGTCTTGAATAAACGCATGTTTTGCCTGGTGATTATTTACTTCTATCTGTTGATCTTTGTACATTGCCCTAATATGGTTATCATATTCCTGATTTCCCCAACAATTAGGACAATATCCTACAGGAGGCTTTCTTTTG
The DNA here is from genome assembly GCA_949487855.1 of Bacteroidota bacterium. Lineage (GTDB taxonomy): Bacteria > Bacteroidota > Bacteroidia > Flavobacteriales > Flavobacteriaceae > UBA7446. Next base: position 7,217 of record CATAMV010000074.1, on the reverse strand, counting down.
TTTTTTTTACTTGTGGTAGTTAACAGTGTTCCTATGTAACTAAGCACATGCATCATATTACCTTTTATGCTCTGGGCTACTAAATCCTGCTTGGCAACCGGCTTGCCATTGATCGGGTAAGTTCCCATAAGCTGGTACTCCGCCTTGGTCTTTTAACATACGAGCTAAGTGCAAACAATTCCACACCAAAAAGCTTGTGTTACGGTTTGTAAAATCATTTTCAGGACCTCCCGATTCCTTGTCCATATACGACGGTCCAGGACCTGCCTCACCCATCCAGCCGGCATCTGCTTTAGTCTGCACCGTATAGCCAATATGTGACAGAGAAAACAAAATGTTCATGGCACAATGCTTTACGCCATCTTCATTTCCTGTGGTAAGCGTTGCACCAACTTTCCCATAGTCACGGTATTGTCCTTTGTTATTGAATTGGTGTGTATAGCCGTACATTCGTTCTAATGTTCTATTACAAACAGAAGATTTTTCACCCAACCATACAGACGTGCACAAAATTAATATGTCACAAGCGTCCACCTCATGCTGAATAATAGGCCAATCGTCTTTGTTCCATTCTGCGGTTTCTGACATGTCTAATCCCAAACCTGCAGGAATGTCGTAGTCCACCGGTCTGATTACTTTTGTAGTAGCCCCAACAGATTCAAATACCATTTGGGCTTTTTCTATTAATCCTTCTGTGTGCGAAAGTACAGGGGTTCGGTTTAAAGTACAGTTAAGAAACAAAACTTTTAAATCGTTGTAGCTAGCAGGTGGGTTTTCACAATGTTTCTTGGTCAAGTCTTGGAGTTGTTTACTCATGATTTTTAGGTTATAAAGTTTTAGCGAGTTCCAAATATCATTGTCAACCCGTTACACGTATATTCACAAAACAACTATGGTATTTTTATACCAAATCCCAAAAAGTCTTAAAAAAGCTTGTAAAATTTTAAATTTAAAAAACAGATTTGGGTTTGTTCAACGCTAATATAACATAAAAACATGTTATTTCTCAACTTCAATTTCAGGATAAAGAAAGTGGTTGTATGGAAAGCGGGTCACATGAAGCTCTCGTACCCTTTGATAAAGGCGTTGCCTAAAGTGCTGTATGTTGGTTTTTTTTGCTGCTGAGATAAATACAGATTCGCGCTGGGTTTTTGCCATCCACGTTTCTTTCCATTCATCAAGCGAGTAATGTTCGCTGCCCCGAACAGCAATTAAATCGGTTTCGTCAAAAGCCTCTGGAGCATACGCATCTACTTTATTAAACACCATCAATGTAGGTTTGTCTTGTACCTTGAGTTCGACAAGCAATTCGTTTACAGAAGCAATATGTTGCTCAAACTGCGGGTGTGCCAAATCGACCACATGCAATAGCAAATCGGCTTCGTGTACTTCGTCCAATGTGCTTTTAAAACTTTCTACCAATTGGGTAGGTAACTTCCGAATAAACCCTACCGTATCGGAGAGTAAAAACGGAAGGTTTTCGACCACCACTTTACGCACTGTGGTATCGAGTGTAGCAAAGAGTTTGTTCTCGGCAAAGACATCGCTTTTGCTCAACACATTCATTAGGGTAGATTTTCCAACATTGGTATAGCCCACCAAAGCAACACGCACTAGCGCTCCACGATTGCCACGCTGGGTAGCCATTTGTCTATCTATGGTCGTAAGTTTCTTTTTTAGCAATGAAATTTTATCGCGTACAATTCGTCGATCTGTTTCAATTTCAGTTTCACCAGGCCCACGCATTCCAATACCTCCACGTTGGCGTTCCAAGTGCGTCCAAAGTCCTTTAAGTCGAGGTAACAAGTACTGATACTGTGCCAATTCCACTTGTGTGCGGGCATAACTGGTTTTGGCGCGTTGCGCAAAAATGTCTAAAATAAGACCTGTGCGATCTAAAATTTTACACTTCAAAAGTTCTTCAATGTTTCCTTGTTGAGCAGGAGTCAATTCATCGTCAAAAACAACAGTGCTGATGTCATGTGTTTTTACAAAAGCACGTACGTCTTCCATTTTGCCGCTTCCAATAAAGGTTTTGGGATTTGGTGTATCCAGTTTTTGGGTAAAACGCTTTTTGACCTCACCACCTGCGGTATGTGTCAAAAATGCCAACTCGTCCATGTAGTCTTGAACTTGTTGTTCGTTTTGCTGTTGATTGATAATCCCAACAAGTACCGCGTATTCGTAGTCGTGTTTTTTTTGTTCTATCATGGCGTTTCCCAAGTGCTTAGGCTAACCGAATTGCCATCAAAAACAGCATAGGTGTTATATTCAAGCCAATCCCCAAGATTGATGTAGCGAGATGTTTTAGATAGTTCAATATCTAAAGGTAAATGACGGTGTCCAAAAATAAAATAGTCCGTTTTTTGGATTTTTAACTTTTCCTTACAGTAATGTACGAGCCATTCGGTCTCTGGCCCGTTATAGATTTTATCGTCATCGCCAGATATCAAGCGATTTTTTAAGGACATATGCTGTGCAATACGCAGTCCCAAATCGGGGTGAATAAGGCGGTATAGCCATTGAATAAACGGGTTTCGGAATACTTTTTTCATGCGCTTATAGCCCTTGTCCCCGGGGCCCAGTCCGTCTCCGTGACCAATAAAAAAAGAGGTGTTGTTCAACGTAATCTGTTGGGGTTCGTAATACACTGGAATCCCTAATTCCGTTTCAAAATAGTCTTGCATCCACATGTCGTGGTTGCCCACAAAAAAGTGTATTGGAATGCCGCTATCTGCAAGTTCGGCAAGTTTGCCCAACACGCGAACAAAACCTTTGGGAATTACTCTCTTATATTCAATCCATAAATCAAACAAATCCCCCATCAAATAAATTGCGGCAGCATCAGCCTTGATGTTATCAAGCCAAGCTACAAATTGCTTTTCGCGCACTTTACTTTTCTCAAGATTGGGTGCGCCCAAATGATTGTCGGAAGCGAAATAGACTTTTTTCCCCTTGGGTATGTTCATGGTACAAAAATACGAATTACTGGTCGGCAGCGTACCATTCGGCAAAGGAAGTGGCAGTTTCTTGCAATCGCAAGTGATGCAGCTTGATTTGTTCAGGAAGTTTTGCTTGAATTTTTGCGGCAAAGTCAATAATCATTTCTTCGCTTGTAGGCTGATAATCAACTAATAATACTTTATGTCCACTTTCCTCTAATGTGTTTGCCAAGGCAACGTGAGGCGTGTTTTTATTAAAAACAGTAGCGTGATCAAAGACATCTACAATCTCTCCCTTAACTATTTTTTTGAGGTCTTTAAAATCGATAACCATTCCATATTTAACATGATTGGGGTCAATAATTGGGGTTCCGATAACCGTAACGTCAAGTTTGTAGCTGTGGCCATGAACATTTTTGCAAAGACCGTCATAACCGTAAAGTGCATGTCCGGTTTCAAATGAAAAGCTTTTGGTAATGCGAATTTTACTCATCCGTTAGATTTAAGTTGTTTTAATGTGGCTTGGGTTTGTGGCAAAAGTAAGAGTCTCCCTGAAATTTCAGCATTTTTTGGAAGAAGTTCTGCCCAATGGTCGGTATTTGCCCAAAGTGTTTTTTTGAGTTCAGCAACGGCTTCAGGCGCAAAGCTTGCCAACTGCGTAGCTTTTGTAACAGCTGCATTATTTGCAGCGTCAAAATCAGCGAAAACTTCTGTAAAAAGTCCGTGTTGCAACGCCCATTCCGCAGCTTTCCATTGTTTGGGCTGTAGGGCTAATGAGGCTAAAGCTGCTGTGCCAATTTTGCGCTTCACCGCAGGTGCAATTACAAAAGGTCCAATGCCAATAGCCAATTCGGACAGACGTACTTGAGCGGTTTGCGTTGCAATAGCATAGTCACAAGCTGCAACGATACCCACACCTCCGCCGATTGCCTTACCGTGAATACGTCCAACGATAGGTTTTCTGCACCCACGCATGGCATTAATCAGATTGGCAAAGCCCATAAAAAAAGTTTTTCCCTGTTCGGGTGTTTTTGCGGCAAGAAGCTCATCAAAAGAAGCACCTGCACAAAAAACTTTGCTAGGGTCGCTCTGGAGTAAAATAACGTGAACCGCTGAGTCTTTAGCACAGGAATCAATGGCGGCAGTTAAGGCGCGGAGTTGTTCTTGTGGAAAACAATTGTGCTTGGGGTGCGCAAACGTAATGGTTGCCACAGCGTTTTCGTTATGTACATGTACGCCTTCGGATATTTTTTGATTCCCCATATCTTTGCTGTCATCCAACAAGGCAAAAATACGGAATAAACGATTGATAGGTTATGAAGTCCATTACAGGAGTATTGTTTGATTTAGACGGCGTGTTTTACGTAGGGAATCAATTGATTTCTGGCGGAAACGAAACGCTTGCTTGGCTGCGTAAACAGGGAATTAAATATCAATTTATTACCAATAATACCACGCTTTCACGAAGTGCCCTTGTAGCAAAACTTAAGGGATTAGGTCTCAACATTCTAGAAGGTGAACTACTAAGTGCAAATTATGCTGGGGTACTGCAGCTTCAAAAAATGGGGGTACAACGCTGCCGATTAATTCTTTCTAAAGCCGCACAAAAAGATTATCCACCTACCGTTCTAGAAGAACCTGAAGCCATTGTAATTGGGGATATTGGAAATTCTTGGGACTATAATTTACTCAATGAATTAATGAATCAGGTCTTAGAGGGCGCTGAGCTAATTGCGCTTCACAAAGGGCGTTATTTTCAAACCGAAACCGGACTTCAATTGGACAGCGGTGCTTTTGTTGCTGCACTAGAACACGCAACTGGAAAAAAAGCGCACGTAGTAGGAAAGCCTACCCAAACCTTTTTTGAAATGGGCAGTTCACTACTCGGATCAAAACCCCACGAGCTTTTGATGGTCGGTGATGACTTAATAAATGATATTCAAGGTGCACAAGATGCGGGGTATCAAGCCGTATTGGTACAAACTGGGAAATACCGCGAAGCACTTGTAAAGCAAAGTGATGTCAATCCAAATGGCATCATACCTTCTATTGCTGAGCTACCTTCCTATTTGCTTTCTAATTAAAGAATTTTATTGGTTTTTTTTATGCTGTTGGTTTTGGATGTGTTATGCGCCCAATAAAGCGTTTAAGCCTATAACGAAAATACTTGCTTTTATAGCTTTTTCGGTGAACCCCAATCATATAAAAATAAGGGTTGTTTCGTATATCTCCGTTAATAATAAAGGGCGAAAAATTGTTTTTCCAAGCAGCGTAATTAAAACTGAGTTGGTCGCGTTTGCTGCCGTTACAAAACTCTTCCCACCATGTTTCCATGGTCTTTATTACTTCTGGGTGATGATGATTTCTAAGCATTATTCCTGCGGAAATTAATCCATTATTTACGGGATATCCAGCATTACGGTAGCGCTCCATATGGGTTTCCATGAGCTGTAAATCGTCTTTTAAAACGCCTGTTTTACGGAACAACTCAATATTGGCTTGATGTTCTTTATAAACACAATCACGCGCATCGGAACATTGATTGTGGTCAAAAATTCCCATTGGGGCGTGTGTCAAAACTTTTTTAAGTAATGGAATGGGGTTTCGTAATAATAAAAAATTCCCGTCAATGTAAATGGAGTAATCATAGTCTTTCAAATAAACATGAGGTACAATTTTGGGATGCCTTGACGTGCGTGCTGGGCTAAGTTCTTTTGCCTTGAGTGGTACTATGTTCCATGTTTTGGAGCGGAATTCTTGATCGGTAAAACAAACGTAATCTATCCCATCAAATTTTGGTTGTGGTAGAAGTCCATCATAAGACCCAATAATGGTGGTATAAACGACAATTTTTGCATTGTGTTTCATGACCTCAAAATTAATGGTTAAAATTTGACTAAATATAAATTTCTTGATTTTTAGTAAGTTTGCTTCTCCCTTTGGCCGTGTTAGCCCGACAGATCACTCTGGCGGGGCTCAGTTGGCTACCCGCCCGAACGCAGCGTTCGGTACGGGCGGGGAGCGCTCATTGAAATCGCGTGAAAATGTATTTTGTTTATATCTTGTACAGCGAAAAAGGAGCTTGCTATTATGTTGGCATGTCCAAGAATATATTACAACGCCTTAAAACACATAATAAAGGTCAGGTGCGCTCAACAAAATCGTATGTGCCTTGGAAAGTAGTGCATATTGAAACACACGCAACTCAAGGTGATGCTCGAAAAAGAGAAAAATACTTGAAATCAGCTGCAGGGCGTCGTTGGCGAAAAAAATATATGGGGATGTAGCTCAGTTGGCTAGAGCGCTTGACTGGCAGTCAAGAGGTCGAGGGTTCGAGCCCCTTCTTCTCCACAAGTGATACCGCTACACTACACATTCTTAAAGCCCACCATTAACGGTGGGTTTTTTCTTTAGACGACTTAGCAAAGAACTTGATGTAAAGCTACTAATTCTTGGCAACTATTTGGCAACATTGAATTATAATAAAAAATCTAATACATTAATGCAAAATCAAGCTCATTTCTTAAAATTTTAAAAGCAGGAGTAGCAGCCATAGCTTCTTTGCCCATAGAGTAAATTAACTCACCATAGGAATTATAAATTTGCATATAAGTCTCTACAAGATAGGGGGCTCTGCAATCAACAGTTAAATATAAAACTTGCTCAGGGTTTTTTCTAACAGCTTCAGGGAAACTATCGTGTGTTTTGTGTGGTTCCTGAACATTTACATACTCTAAGGGCAATCCTTTCATTTTCTTTTTAAGGTTCCTCTTTATGTCTTTGTGGTGCTTTCTTGGTGGTAATAAAATGAGATATTTATATTGTGATAAGCTTTTTGAAAACGGTTGGTCAACCCAACTTGTAATACGTGCACTTCTTGCCCTTTGGATTGCAGCAACAGCTTCCGAATGTCTTTTTTGTGACCAATATTCCTTAACTGCTTCTACTGAATTATCTTCAACAGTAACATTTGTCTTAACACTAACTACATTAATATCTTCGGCATAAACTTGTGAGAATGATATAATAGGCACTATAAGAACTAAAGAAAATAATATTTTTTTCATTTTTATAATTTTTTAAATATAAAAAATCTAATGTAAAGTGAAAATTATTAAAACAAGACGTGGGTAGTTATGCTAACTTATCAATAACTTCAACTGTAAAGTGCTTCTGCTCTTGTACTTCGTTATCTATTTTTGGTTTAGGAAGCGTATATGCGAGCAGTATTCTTAGTAATGCTAACTTTTCATTAGTGTCTAAGTCTTGTATGTT
>CATAMV010000073.1 GCA_949487855.1 Bacteroidota bacterium | reverse complement strand
GTACACAATGACGTAATGCAAGCATTTGGAACACCAGAAAAGCAAATCCTTATTGAACCAGTATTCGCACAATACATTCAAGCTGCACAAGGAAAATCAATCTATGGATTTGATGTACTTCTTGCATCACAAGGAAACCCAGCAAACTTAGCAAGTCAATCAATTTGGCTTCCAGGATGGCTTGAAGCAATTAACAGTTCAAGTAACTCTCTTTTCCTTCCAATTGGGCCAGGAGATTTCCTTGTACACCACGCAATTGCACTCGGACTTCACACTACAACACTTATTCTTGTAAAAGGAGCTCTTGATGCACGTGGATCAAAGCTTATGCCAGATAAGAAGGATTTCGGATACAGTTTCCCTTGTGATGGACCAGGACGTGGAGGAACGTGTGATATCTCAGCATGGGATGCATTCTATCTCGCAGTATTCTGGGAACTCAACACAGTTTCATGGACAGTATTCTACTTCCACTGGAAGCACCTTGCACTTTGGCAAGGTAACTCTGCTCAATTTAACGAATCATCAACATATATTATGGGATGGCTTCGTGACTACCTTTGGCTTAACTCATCACAACTTATTAATGGATACAACCCATTTGGGATGAACAGCCTTTCAGTATGGGCATGGATGTTCCTTTTCGGACACCTTATTTATGCTACAGGATTCATGTTCCTTATTTCATGGCGTGGATATTGGCAAGAGCTTATTGAAACACTTGTATGGGCACACGAGCGTACTCCACTCGCAAATTTTGTGAAGTGGAATGATAAGCCAGTAGCACTTTCAATTGTACAAGCACGTCTTGTAGGACTTACACACTTCTCTGTTGGATTTGTTCTTACTTACGCAGCCTTTGTAATTGCATCTACATCAGGTAAATTTGGATAAATTTAAATGGCAACATTTAAGCAGTAAAAACGTTTAAATGAGTGTATGTAAATCTTTCCATGGGGGTTCGAAAGGGCCCCTATGAAAATGTACCGTTTTTTTATGCTTTACGGGTTTACTACATTTTAATAACCCGAAAGACAACAGAAAATTCCATATTAGTCATTACACCGCTTTATACTTATATGAAGAGATTCTTTACTTTTCTTTTAAATCGTCTTTTTTGGCTCGGAGATTTTTTTCTTTTGTTTATTGAATTAAACATTGAGCTTGTCATTCGTTTTGTTGAATTCTTTTTAGAAACGATTGAAAGTCTTTACCAATCAATTTTACAATTTAGAAATTTAAAAACAATACGAAAAGCCTCTAACCTTCCACGTCCACGTTCCAAACCAACATCGTTTGCTGGACAAGTTCTTGTGACTATTATTCAAGAAATGGCTGGAGGTTTTGTTCTTATTCTTGTTTTTTATACTTTTCCAATTTTTGGAACAATTGGAACAACTATTGCTGATTGGATTGGTTACCACCAAAATAACCTTATCGGCTTAGTTGTAATGACTATTTTATTTTATCTTCCACAACAACGTATTTTTAGAGATCCAGTAACACGTTTCTTTTTTGAACGTGAATGGTTTCGAAATTATGGTCAGGCATTTCTTTTTACACAATTCCTTTCCTTTTTGATTTTGGTTTTACTTCTTATTAATGCTTGGTCGTGGTTTGGTGCATTATAATCATCATCAAAAGGTCTTGTATTATCTGGATCTGCCCTTTGGATCCTTTTAGTATTCGTAGTTGGAGCACTTAACTCTTTTGTGTCATAAGGATACTTATGTTTGTAGAAATGGAGTGTACTCTGTACACTTCATGCTCCACCATTAATCAAACATATACAAATAATTTAATAGAACTCAAAACAAAGTCACTACAGCTTCACACATATACACCAATATAAAAGTTTAGAAAAAGGTTGTAACTTCACGAATTAATTGTTCCCCATCGCTAAAACCTTGTGAAAACTTTAAATTCATTCTTTACAAATCCTTTTCGACAAGAAAAGGATTCAAAGAGTAGGTACTAATGAAGATGACTGAATACAAAAAAAAATACGTTAAGATTCGTCATATTTGTTTAAAGAAGTTTTGTGAAGTCTAAGATTTATAAAAGACTCCCCTGATTCCAAAAAGGAACCAGGGGAAAAGATATTCTTTCTAAAAGAAAGAAGGATCTAAACTTGATTATGCGTTGATAGAAGGAGCTTCTACAGATGCAAGGTCAAGTGGGAAGTTGTGAGCGTTACGCTCGTGCATTACTTCCATACCG
>CATAMV010000072.1 GCA_949487855.1 Bacteroidota bacterium | reverse complement strand
GTCATCTCGCCTTTTCGCATGGTAACCATTTCAACTGCTTTCCCTGAAACTTCTTCAGGCAAGTCAATTGTTAATTCTTCGATAGGTTCGCATTTTTTCCCATCAATTTCTTTAATGATAACTTGAGGTTGTCCAATTTGTAGCTCATACCCTTCTCTACGCATGGTTTCGATAAGTACCGACAAGTGCAATACACCTCGTCCAAATACCATAAATTTATCTGCAGAATCTGTGGGATCCAATCGCATGGCTAAGTTTCGCTCTAGCTCACGCTCTAACCTGTCTTTAATGTGGCGTGAAGTAACAAACTTTCCTTCTTTACCAAAAAACGGAGAGTCGTTGATGGTAAACAACATACTCATGGTAGGCTCATCTATAGTAATCGTAGGCAAGGCTTCCGGGGCCTCTAAATCCGCAATCGTATCTCCAATTTCAAAATCCTCTAAGCCAACAACAGCGCATAAATCACCTGCTTGCACCTCATCCACTTTTTTTCTACCCAATCCATCAAACACCAAAAGTTCTTTAATTTTTGACTTCACAACAGAGGCATCTCGCTTTACTAAAGAAACTGTATCTGAAGCTTTTAGTACACCACGGTGTAAACGTCCAATAGCAATACGCCCAGTAAAAGAAGAATAATCCAGTGAAGTAATCAACATTTGCGTAGTACCTTCGGAAACTTTCGGTGCAGGAATGTGTTCAACAACAGCATCTAATAGAGGAGCTACAGAGTCGGTCTGATTTTTCCAGTCGTCTGACATCCAGTTATTTTTTGCTGAGCCGTACAACACAGGGAAATCTAACTGCCACTCTTCAGCGCCCAATTCAAACATCAAGTCAAAAACAGACTCATACACCTCTTCTGGAGTACAATTTTCTTTATCCACCTTATTGACAACCACAATGGGCTTAAGCTTTAAATTAATGGCTTTCTGCAACACAAAACGGGTTTGTGGCATGGGCCCCTCAAAAGCATCTACAAGCAATAAAACTCCGTCAGCCATATTTAAAACACGCTCTACCTCACCGCCAAAATCGGCGTGACCAGGCGTATCGATGATATTAATTTTGGTGTCTTTGTATTGAACCGATACGTTTTTAGACAAAATGGTAATTCCACGTTCTCGCTCTAGGTCGTTGTTGTCGAGGATAAGCTCGCCCTTGGTTTCATTATCTCTAAAAAGTTGACAGTGGTGAAGAATTTTATCAACCAGAGTTGTTTTACCATGATCTACGTGTGCGATGATGGCAATGTTGCGGATGTTTTCCATAGTGTGTTTTGCGCGGCAAATGTACGTTTTTTGTCTGCAACAGAAGTAGATTGCATTAGCATTATCCTTATTTTTGCAATATGAATCAATTTTCTAAACGTCAATCGGAATCAAATCAATTTTTTCTCTTAGCAGGGCCTTGTGCTATTGAAGGGGAAGATATGGCACTGCGCATTGCAGAACACTTAGTAGAAGTAACCGACAAACTTCAGATACCCCTTGTTTTTAAGGGAAGTTTTAAAAAAGCGAATCGAAGTAGGCTGGATAGTTTCACGGGAATTGGAGACGAAAAAGCCTTAAAAATTTTGAGAAAAGTAGGCGAAGCTTTTAATGTGCCTACTGTTACAGATATTCACGATGTTGCAGACGCAACAATGGCTGCAGAATATGTAGATGTACTGCAAATTCCGGCGTTTTTGGTACGTCAAACCGACTTGGTCGTGGCTGCTGCCAAAACAGGTAAGTATGTAAATCTTAAAAAAGGACAGTTTATGAGTCCTGAAAGTATGCAACATGCTGTTACCAAGGTAACCGAGTCTGGAAACACAAACGCATGGATTACAGATCGCGGTACCATGTTTGGGTATCAAGACATGGTCGTTGATTTTAGAGGT
>CATAMV010000071.1 GCA_949487855.1 Bacteroidota bacterium | reverse complement strand
AGCACAATCACAATAATATCTGCCTTAGGTACTTTGTTCCAAATACGGAAAGTACTCCATGCAAACGTACCAATAACGACCATAAACATCACCCCTGCCAAGGCCGCAATAGGAACCTGTTCAATGTAGTTCGCGCCAAATAAAATAAAGCCCAATAACGCCAACGCAGCCGTAATCCCAGAGAGGCGTCCGCGCCCTCCAGATTTAATATTTATAATACTTTGCCCAATCATGGCGCAACCACCCATTCCGCCAAAAAAGCCGTTTACGATATTCCCTAGTCCTTGTGCAGCACACTCACGGTTACCGCTTCCGTGCGAATCGGTGAGTTCGTCAATAAGGTTTAGCGTCATCAAAGACTCAATCAATCCGATAGCTGCCAAAATACACGCATAAGGGAGTATAAACAATAGATTTGCATAGGAAACCTCCAGAAAAGGAACATTAAAACTTGGGAAGCCCGCCTGAATACCTGTACCGCCATTTGCTACTACAAAAGAGCGTACCGTTTCGGTTTCCAATCCGCCAAAAATGACCAAAACCGATGCCACCACAATAGCCGTAAGTGCCGCAGGAACTTTTTTGGTGAGGTAAGGCAAGCCAACCATGATACCCATGGTCAATCCAACAAGCCCTATCATGGTGAAAAGTGATGTGCCAGACAGCCATTCGCCTTGACTTTTAAACATCCCCAACTGCGACAAGAAAATGACAATCGCTAAGCCGTTCACAAAGCCCATCATTACCGAATGCGGAATCATACGCACAAATTTTCCCAAACGCAACACGCCTGCAGCCACTTGTATCAAGCCCGCTAAGATGAGGGTTACAAATAAAAATTGGAGTCCGGCGGTATCGTTACCGCCAATCGCATTTCCTTCACTCACCAAATGCACCATAACGACTGCCATTGCACCCGTTGCACCGGAAATCATGCCGGGTCTGCCACCAAAGATTGAGGTGATAAGTCCCATCATAAAAGCGCCATAGAGTCCCACTACCGGAGAAACGCCTGCTACAAAAGCAAAAGCAACCGCCTCTGGCACAAGTGCTAAAGCTACCGTTAGTCCAGATAGGATATCGTTTTTAACGCTTCCACCGTTGGTGGTGTCAATAAGTTTAAATGGTTTCATCAGAGAAATTTAAGCGGCAAAAGTAGGGGAATTAAGACAAAATACTTTGCCTTAGAACAATTAACCCTATTTTTTAATAAACAGTACTTTAGCAAAAATTATAACGGATGAATCTACTAACGGTAGAAGGCATTTCAAAAGCATATGGCGAACGGGTCATTTTTGAACCCCTTTCCTTTGGTGTCAGCAAAGGACAAAAAATTGCATTAATTGCCAAAAACGGTAGTGGAAAAACCACCATTTTAAAAATTATTGCGCAGCAAGACACTTCTGATACAGGGCAAGTCAACTTCCGAAAAGGAACGCAAATATCTTACCTGCCTCAAGACCCCGCCTTAGATCCTGAAAAAACCGTTGAGGAAATTATCTTAGAATCAGGAAATCAAGTTTTGGAGGTTATTGCTGACTACGAAGAGGCCTTGCAAAACCCCGAAGATACCGAGCGCTATCAAAAAGCGTTTGAAGCCATGGAACAACACCAGGCTTGGGATTTTGAAACCCAATACAAACAACTGTTGAGTAAACTGAAATTAGACAACCTGAGCCTAAAGGCAAGTGCCTTGTCTGGGGGGCAAAAAAAGCGGGTTGCGCTTTGTATTGCGTTGCTTGAAAAACCAGATTTACTTATCCTAGATGAGCCGACAAACCATCTAGACTTGGAGATGATTGAGTGGCTTGAAGCCTATTTTATTAAAGAAAATCTAACGCTGTTGATGGTCACACACGACCGTTATTTTCTTGAGCGGGTTTGTAATGAAATTATTGAGCTTGATAATGGAAAACTGTATAGCTACAAAGGAAGCTATTCGTATTTTTTAGCAAAACGCGCCGCACGCATAGAACAACTTGAAACTGAAGCGCACAAAGCCAAGCGCCATTTTACCAAAGAACTGGAGTGGATGCGTCGTCAACCTAAAGCGCGAACCACCAAGTCCAAATCTAGAATTGAGGATTTCAAAAAAATCAAAGCAAAAGCACAGCAGCGAAGAAACGAACACGAGGTACAATTGGAAATCAATATGGAGCGTTTGGGTTCCAAAATGATTGAAATGCATCGAGTATCCAAGGCCTTTGATGAAAAGGTAATTCTCCAAGGGTTTGATTATAACTTTCAGCGTAACGATCGGATTGGGATTATTGGCAACAACGGAACGGGAAAATCTACCTTTCTTAAACTCCTCACCAATACCATCAAACCCGATGGCGGAAAAATTGTTTGGGGTGACACCCTTAAGTTTGGCTATTATACGCAAGAAGGAATACACGTTAAACCCGATCAAAAGGTCATTGAAGTCATTCAAGAGTTTGGCGAATTTATACCCCTAAAAAAAGGACGTAAAATTTCCGCGCAGCAGCTACTCGAACGCTTTTTATTTGACCGCAAAAAACAATACGACTTTGTTGAAAAGCTCAGTGGAGGAGAGCGTAAACGGCTGTATTTGTGTACTGTACTAATCCAGAACCCCAACTTTATTATATTGGATGAACCCACGAACGATTTGGATATTGTTACCTTAAATATATTGGAAAATTTTCTCCTCGATTTTCCTGGCTGCTTGATTGTTGTTTCCCACGACCGCTATTTTATGGACAAAATTGTAGATCATCTTTTTGTCTTTAGAGGAAAAGGAGAAATTGAAGACTTCCCTGGAAACTATTCCGACTTTAGAGCCTATGATGGGCTTACAACAACCGCTGAAACCCCAAAGAAGAAACTGAAAACAGCCTGGAAAAACAAAACAGAAAAGAAACCAAACTACGAGGAACAACGGGCACTAAAAAAATTGGAAAAAGAAATTGCCTCACTAGATACTCAAAAAGAACACCTCCAAAAGCAATTCAATGACGACACGCTAACGCCCGAAGACATCAAATCCCTTTCGATTGAACTAACAGCAATTGAAAAAGCCTTGGAAGCCAAATCGGATGAATGGCTAGAGCGCTCCCTAGCACTCGAATAAATCAACTCCCTTTTTTAAACTAAATTGGGCTTTTACTACGCGTTCGCCTTATGAAGAATACAATGTTAATTATATTACTTTTGTGCTATAGATGATGAAGCGTTTATTTCCCATACTTTCTTGGTTGCCAAACTACAAAAAGGCTTTTCTTACTGGAGACCTTTCAGCTGGTTTTACGGTAGGTATTATGCTTATTCCGCAAAGTATGGCGTACGCCATGATAGCGGGACTTCCACCTGTTTACGGACTTTATGCTGCGCTAATGCCGCAATTGATTTATGCGCTCATGGGCACTTCACCACAGCTAAATGTCGGTCCTGTAGCCATGGATTCGTTATTGGTAGCGGCAGGTTTGGGCGCGCTATCCATTTCGGGTATAGACACCTATATTGCTATGGCAATTGTTTTGGCGTTGTTTGTAGGTTGTATTCAAGTGGTGCTTGGCGTACTCAAAATGGGGTTCTTGGTAAATTTTTTATCCACTCCCGTAATTAGTGGGTTTACTTCTGCCGCCGCATTGATTATTGGTTGCAGTCAATTGAGCCATCTGCTTGGGATTGAGGTGGGCAGAAGCAGCAAAATACAACACATCCTTGCGGCCGTTGTTAACGAATTAAATCAGCTTAATATATATGCGCTGAGCGTTGGTGTAATTGCCATTATACTTATCCTAATCTTTCGGAAAATAAGCAAACGGATCCCTGCAGCATTGGTGGTTGTGGTACTTGGCATTTTGGCTGTAATTATATTTAAGCTTGATGCAAAAGGGGTAGAAATTGTTGCTGAGATTCCAAAAGGACTTCCCACTTTTACGTTGCCCGAGCTAGACTTATTGATGCTTAAAGACCTTTTCCCCATTGCATTAACCTTAGCGCTTATTGCTTTTATGGAGGCCATGTCGGTTGCTAAAGTCATGGAGCGTAAGCATAAGAGTCCGCTTAGACCAAATCAAGAATTGATTGCATTGGGAACAGCAAATATAGTAGGCGCATTTTTTAAATCATATCCTACAACAGGAAGTTTTACCCGATCTGCCATAATCGATTTAAGCGGTGCCAAAACGGGGCTGGCCAACCTTATAAGTGCTGTTATCGTTGTGCTTACCCTCTTGTTTTTAACGCCATTATTTTATTATTTACCCAGCGCCGTGTTGGCCGCCATAATTTTGGTTGCCGTTTTCGGGTTGGTTGAGGTAAAGTATCCAATACAGCTTTTTAAGACTCGAAAAGATGAGTTTGTATTGCTCAACGTAACATTTTTACTCACCCTTTTTGTAGGCATTACAGAAGGTATTTTATTTGGAACCTTATTGGCTTTGTTGCTTATGGTGTACCGAACTTCTAAACCCCATATTGCTGTATTGGGAAGGATAAAAGGGACGTCATATTTTAGAAATATCAATAGGTTTAAGGAAGATATTGAGCCAACTGGTGATGTGCTTATTCTACGCTTTGATGCGCAATTGTACTTTGGAAATAAAGACTATTTTAAGTCCGAATTACTGACTGCCATGGCACAGCAACAAACACCGCCTGCAACGATTATTATCAAATCAGATTCTATAAATTACATGGACAGTAGTGCTGTATTTATGCTTGAAAATCTGATTGCAGAATTGCAACAACAAGGTATTGCGCTATTGTTTTCGGAGCTAATTGGGCCTACACGCGATATTATCAAAAAATCAAAATTAATTGGGTTAATTGGGCGTGAAAACTTCTTTGTTAACACAAACGAAGCCTACGAGTTTGCAACCAAAAAAATACCTAAAACAAATTTGCAAGAAAAAATTTCGCTTCAAACCAAAAGCGAAGATTGATGCGATATAAATTATATTTTTACACTCCTAATTAGAACCAAATGAAAGTAGAACAGTTATACACCGGATGCTTGGCGCAAGGCGCATATTATATTGAAAGTGAGGGTGAAGTGGCGATCATTGACCCGCTACGTGAAACGGCACCCTATTTGGAGCGTGCAGATATAGACAATGCCAGCGTAAAATATGTTTTTGAAACACATTTCCATGCCGATTTTGTGAGTGGCCACCTAACGCTTGCTAAGCAAACAGGTGCACCCATTATTTTTGGACCAAATGCCAATCCGAGTTTTGATGCTGTTATTGCCACCGATGGACAAGAGTTCCCATTGGGCAAGGCTACAATTGTTGTGATTCACACTCCTGGGCATACCATGGAAAGTACTACCTATTTACTTCGCGATCCTTACGGGAAAGATCACGCTATTTTTACAGGAGACACCCTGTTCTTGGGAGATGTAGGACGCCCAGATTTAGCACAAAAAGCAGCGCACATGACTCAAGAAGATTTAGCAGGAACACTTTTTGAAAGTTTGCGCACTAAAATTATGCCTTTGGCAAATGATGTAATTGTATATCCCGCGCATGGGGCAGGTTCTGCATGTGGGAAAAATATGATGAAAGAAACGGTTGACACGCTCGGAAATCAGAAGAAAATGAACTACGCACTTCGTGCTGATATGACCAAAGAGGAATTCATTAAAGAAGTTACAGACGGTTTACTACCTCCTCCACAATATTTTCCACTCAATGTGAAAATGAATAAAGAAGGCTATGCCGATTTGGATGAAGTAATTTCAAAAGGAACGCATGCACTTTCTGCAGAGACATTTGAAGTTGCTGCAAACGAAACGGGTGCCGTTGTGCTAGACGTAAGGCATCAAAACGACTTTGTCAAAGGGCATATTCCACGCTCCATTTTTATTGGACTCGATGGTGGATTTGCGCCTTGGGTAGGTGCACTTATTGCAGATGTAAAGCAACCCATTTTATTAATAACCCCTGAAGGCCGAGAAGAAGAAGCAGTTACCCGACTTTCTCGTGTAGGTTTTGACAATACGCTTGGCTATCTAAAAGGGGGATTTGAGGCTTGGCAAGCGGCTAATAAAGAAGTAGATACCATAACTTCTGTTCCAGCTTCTGAACTTAAAGAAGCCTTAAAAAGTGAAAACATATCCGTGTTTGACGTACGCAAAGAATCAGAATATAGTTCAGAACATATCCCAAGCGCACAAAATACACCACTGAGTTTTCTAAACAATCATCTGGCTGAATTTCCATCAAATGGTGTATGCTATGTTCACTGCGCGGGAGGCTACCGAAGTGTCATTGCAGCATCGATATTGAAAAGCCGTGGAATACATAATTTGATTGATGTCGCTGGTGGGTTTAAAGCCATAAAAGACGCCAAAATTGAAGTGACGGATTACGTCTGTCCTTCCACATTATAATGCTGTATTCACACCTAAAATTTTAACATTTCGACTCCTTTTATCAATGAAATACGCTATCGTTTTCTTGATGATTTTTACTGTAAATCATCACTCAAATGCTCAACTCACAGGAGCCGTTACCGACGCACAAAACAACCCGCTTGAATACGCCACTGTTGTAGTATTCGGGGAGAACACCGAGACCTTAGTTTCTGGGGTTGTTACCAACGCTGAAGGAATTTTTTCTATTGACAACATCAAAAGCGGGGTGTATCGCGTAGAAAGTTCTTTTTTAGGCTATCAAACGGCAACTATTCAAAATGTACGTGTTAGTAGTACTACAAAAATAGATTTGGGAAATATCGTACTTCAATTGGGAAATACACTCAACGAAGTAACACTAACTGGAGAAACAGCAACGGTACTAAACAAAATTGACCGTCAGGTATATAGGGCTAATGCATTTAAAAGCGCACAAGGCGGAACAGCAGTAGATGTTATACGACAACTTCCATCAGTAAGCGTTGATACTCAAGGCCACATTAGCGTTCGTGGAAACTCGGGCTTTTTGGTACTCCTAAACGGAAAACCTATTCAAGGAGATGCAAGTAGTCTAATGGCGCAACTTCCTGCAAGTGCCATACAGTCTGTTGAGCTTATCACAGCTCCCGCTGCCAAATACGATCCAGATGGAACTTCTGGCCTTGTCAATCTTATTACAAAAAAAGGAAGTATCAATGGTGCTTACGGGCAATTGAATGTAAAATCTGGATTGCCATCTATAGAAACGTACGGAAACGATAAAGCGCATCAACGCTATGGTTCAGACGCAACCTATAATATCACAACAGATAAATGGAATGTTTCCCTTGGTGCTAATTACCTCAGAAACGACAAGGGCGGCAGACGCGAAGGCGATGTGTACACTGTTATTGATGATGTATTTACACGTTTCCCCTCAACAGGAGAGCGCAGTTTTGATGAAACAAATTACAACGGAAGATTTACCCTAGAATATACGCCCAACACTAAAAATGTCTTATCAATTGGATTTTTTGCGGGAAAGCGTTCTAAAAAACGTTTGGCGGATATTGTGTATTACGACAACCATAAAATCAACCCTTATGGAAGCACTACAAAAATTGCTTCCGACCCGTATTTCAATCACAACTTACGCGAACGAAAAAGTGATTTTGCCTTAGGAAATATTGATTATGCGCTCACATTTCAGAACAAATCAAAGTTGTCTTTATCTTTTTTATATGAGTACACACTTTTGGGCGGTCCAACTGTAAATCAAAACTTAGGTCACCCAGACAACAATGTGTTATTTCAAGACGAATACAATACAAACGATAATCCGCTGTATGGCGTACGTACACAGCTTGATTATGCTATTCCACTGAAAAATGGAAAAATAGAGATGGGTTATCAGTACCGCAACTTAGACCACTCTGGAGATTTTGTGTATAAGCGTCGTACCAATTTTAATGACCCATTTGTATTGGTTCCAGCCTTTTCAAGTGAGGTAAATTTGACACGGAAAATACATGCTGTGTATGGGCAGTTTTCTGCTATAGAAGGAGCGTTTAGTTATAGCGCAGGAGTTCGCATAGAAGCCATGGATAGAACACTTGTACTAAAAGACAAAGCCAATACGGTAGATGATAAACTGTACTACGATTTTACCAAAGCATATCCGTCTGCATCTGTTCGATATGCGGTAAATGAAAGCACTAATTTTAAGATAGCGTACAGCAAACGTGTAGAACGCACCACGACTTTTAAAATGAATCCGTTTCCGGAGCGTGAACATTCCGAAACTTTGGAACAAGGCGATCCAAACCTAAAGCCAGAATTTATTGATTTGATTGAGATTGGCGTTGATACAAAACTGGGGAAACACAGCGTGTTTGCTACGGCGTATTTTAGAAACACGCAAAATGTAGTGAATAGAGTAAATACCGTCTATAACGACAGTATTTTAAATCGCATTTACTCCAATGTGGGACGTTCAAAAACACTTGGGATTGAACTTGGCGCTCAGCTAAAACCAACAACTAAATGGCAAAATTTCATAGGAGCAAATGTATATCGATATGCACTTGAAGGAACTTTTGACGACAGGCCTATAAACACCAACGCAACTATTTTTAGCCTAAATGCAAATTCCACATATACTTTTTGGAAGAATGCTTCTTTACAATTTACATTTAACTATTTGTCGGACAGGGTGACTGCTCAAGGAGAAGATTCAAGATATTACACCCCAAATTTGACGTTTCAAAAATCGTTTTTGGACAACAGACTCAAAGCCACACTGCAATGGCTGAACATAGACATGGGGCTTTTAAACACAAACGAACAGCGCATTACTACCTGGCGAGCAGATGAATTTTATACCACAACTAACTATATCTACGAAATAGATATGGTTGTACTAAACCTGTCGTATATCTTTAAAAACGGAAAAAACAAATCCAAATTTATTGAAAGCGAGTTTGGTAAACGAGAGTTTTAGTCCATACACAACAATCAATCCTGGTAATCGATTTTTATGGCTTGACCAATTTTATTCGAGTCAGATTTCTGTGTGTTGTCATGTATAAATAGGTAAAGTCTGCGTCAAAGGCACAGTTTGCTGTGCGCTGATTTGTATGAACAGTGCCTAAATGCGTTCCATCGGGGCTAAATATCAAAACGCCTCCAGGACCCGTTGAAAAAATAGCGCCAGAGGGATGAATTTTTAATCCATCAAAATTCCCTTTGTCTTTTGACATTAGTGCTGATCCGTCAAAAAATACGCGAGGGTTTGCAACACCCTTAGCGGTCATATCATACGCCATTATACGAGGGTAACTGCGGTCGGAAATCGTAACGTATAGTGTTTTTTGATTGTTTGAAATGGCAATTCCGTTAGGGGCTGTCAAATCATCGATGAGCAATGAAAGTTCACCAGAAGGTGTGTATTTATATACCCCGTTAAAAGACAGCTCTTTTAGCGGGTCATCTGAGCCTTTTAATCCGTAAGAGGGATCTGTAAAATACAAATCTCCATTGTTGGCATACACAAGATCGTTAGGGCTGTTAAAACGTTTTCCGTCAAACGAATCCACCACTGTAGAAAAACTTTTTTCGTTCCAACTGCTTAGCTTGGCAATTCGCCTATCGCCATGCATACATAGCACCAAGTTTCCATT
>CATAMV010000070.1 GCA_949487855.1 Bacteroidota bacterium | reverse complement strand
TAAAATGCACGTAGATGCCGCCTCTGATGAGCAGCGATTATACGACCTTATTTGGAAGCGAACTATTTCCTCGCAAATGAGTGATGCTAAATTGGAACGCACTACGGCTCAAATTAGTGTAAACAAACATGATATTTTATTTACGGCTCGCGGAGAAGTGATTACGTTTGAAGGCTTTTTAAAGGTTTATTTGGAGGGTAAAGACGAAGAAGAAGAAGCTGCAGAAGGCTTGCTTCCAAAAATGACAAAAGGGGATACACTGTCTTCCAAAACCATAACCGCAACAGAACGTTTTAGCCGACCTCCTGCCCGCTATACAGAGGCGTCTTTGGTTAAAAGATTAGAAGAACTGGGTATTGGAAGACCGTCAACGTATGCGCCAACCATCACTACCATCATCAACAGAAAATATGTTGAAAAAGGTACAGTTGAAGGAACTGAGCGCAATTATACGCAATTGGTTCTTGCGGCAAACAATCTAAAAAAACAAACATTGACTGAGCGTGTTGGGTCCGAAAAGGGAAAGCTTGTACCAACAGATGTGGGAAGACTTGTTAACGATTTCTTAGTTGCAAACTTTTCGCAAGTGGTTAATTATAATTTTACTGCTAAAGTAGAACAAGATTTTGATTCGATTGCACTTGGTAAAGAGGATTGGAAAGGTATGATGAAATCGTTTTATAACGACTTCCACCCTGTTGTTGAGGACGTTCGCGAAAATGCGCAACGTGAAATTGGTGAACGCGTTTTGGGTGTTGATCCCAAATCGGGGCGTCAACTTAGTGTGCGTCTTGGTAAGTTTGGTGCAATGGCACAAATAGGTACGGTAGATGATGAAGAAAAACCACTTTTTGCCAGCCTCCATCCCGAACAGCAGTTAGCAAAAATCACATTCGAAGAAGCTTTAGACTTGTTTAAACTGCCCATGCATTTGGGTGAATATGATGCTGAAGCTGTAGAAGTTAATAACGGTCGTTATGGGCCTTATGTGCGTCACGGGAAGTCATTTGTATCATTGCCAAAAGGCAAAAACCCACTGACTACTACCTTAGATGAAGCTATTGCACTCATAGAAGAAAAACGCCTTGCGGATGCACCCATTGCCACATACGAGGAATTGCCAGTAACCAAGGGTGTTGGCCGCTTCGGTCCTTTTATTAAGTGGAATGGGTGGTTTATTAATGTGTCGAAAAAGTATGATTTTGACTCCTTGACTGAGGCTGATATTGCAACACTTATTGAAGACAAAAAGAAGAAGGAAGCCGAGCGTATTGTGAAAAACTGGGAAGACGAAGGCGTGCGTATTGAAAAAGCGCGTTGGGGCAGACACAATCTGATCAAGGGTAAGCAAAAAGTAGAGCTTTCAAAAGATGTGGATGTTTCTAAAATGACACTCACACAAGCCATGGCTCTTATAGAAAAGAAAAAACCAAAGAAAAAACGCACCAAAAAGAAGTAAGTGGATTTTGAATTTTTAAGTCCTGTTGAAGATAAATTACTTGCACATAATTTAATGTTGCCAGAGCAAGTTTTGGGGCGGAACTTACGAATTCACACAAAACAAGACGGTTTTCCTGAAATAAAAGACATTAAAATTGCAATCGTAACACTGGAGCCACGATTAAGTAAAAGCGAATCCATTCATTACAGATTTAGACAACATTTTTATCAACTATTTTCTGGTAATTGGGATTTTATATGTGCTGATTTGGGTGTGCTCAAAGCGGGAGAAAGCCCCGAGGACACACTTTTTGCCTTACAAACCTTGGTGCAGGAGATGCATCAACGCAATATACTTACCATAGTTGTTGGTGGAGAACAAGAAAACACGCTTGGTTTGTTTCGTGGACTAAGCAAGATGAATACTTTTGTTAATCTAACTTCGATAGATTCACGCTTAGATTTTGGTGCTCCTGGTGTTTTGGTTTCAGACAACAGTTATATGTCAAAAATTATAACAGCAAAACCGAATAACTTAAAACAGTTCACTAATCTAGGTTTTCAAAGTTATTATGTGTCTCAAGAGGAATTAGATTTGATGCAAAAGCTTTTTTTTGATGCCTATAGGTTTGGAGAAATTAAGGCAGATATTCACGAGTCGGAGCCTATATTACGAGATACAGATATATTATCTGTAGATTTCAACGCAATTAAGGCAAATGAATTGGATTTTAAGTCTGGAAGCCCAAACGGATTTGACGGAATAGAAGTATGCTCATTGATGCGATATGCAGGCCTTAGCGACAGGCTTAGCGTGTTGGGGTTATTTGATATGCCACCTACAGACAGAGCAGACCAGTTGCTTGCTCAAATGGTGTGGTATGTTTTGGAAGGATTTTGCTATCGTGTGCATGAATATCCATTTTCCATACACGAATCTTGTACTAAATTTGTTGTAACACAAGAAAAAGAAACATTAATTTTTTTCCGCAGTGAAAAAAGTCAGCGCTGGTGGATTGAAGTTCCTAAAGATGGAATACATAATAATAAAGAAGAAACCACGTTATTACCATGTGCTGAAAAAGACTACCGGATGGCGCAAAAAGGAGAAATTCCTGCACGTTGGTGGAAATCAGTACAACGAAGTATGCATTAAATTCCATATTTTTGGGGAATTAGTTTAAACAGTGACGTAACGAATTTTTAAAACTGAATGAAAAAGGCATTGCTAATACTTCTAACTGGACTGACCTTAATTGGTTGTGGGAGAGGAAACCAAGGCGAACTTATTGGCGTAAAGCAAAAGAAGTTTTATGAAATCAAACCGCATGGTATGTCACTCATTCCTGGCGGATCATTTATTATGGGTTCTTCTGATGAAGACATTCTTGCAGCTAACGACAACATTACACGCACGGTCACGCTTCGTTCGTTTTGGATGGACGAAACTGAAATTACAAACGATGAATACCAGCAATTTGTAGAATGGGTTAAAGATTCAATTATTAGAACCGAGCTTGCTAAAACTGCGTTGCTTAATGGCGGTTATTTCTCCGTTTCTGAGTTTCCCACTTCAGATGATGAAATTGATGCGAATCCCATTTTAGCGTATTTGCCACTTTATGACATGGACGCTTTAGAAGATACAGCTGATGATGAAAAAAGCGGGTATCAATTGTATTTAGAAGATGTGGGTTCGGATTATGTTTCTAATTATTATGATACCGAAGAACTTCCCGACACAAAATTTCATTATCACTTGCCATTAAATAGAGATGTTGACATCATAAAAGAGCGCGAAGATTATCCTGATTTGGAATATGCAACAGTATTTGAAGAAATCATTTATTTGCCAGAAAGTCAATGGTTCAATGGAGAACCAGCTATAGATACAGAGTTATTAAAGTATCGATTTGCAAGTGTAGATTTAAACGAGTCTATAAAATATCCTGACAGTGTTGAAAAGTACACAACATATCAGGCACCCTTAATATATCCCGACACAACTGTTTGGATTAAGGATTTTAAATACAGCTACAATGAGCCCATGCACAACGATTATTTTTGGCATCGTGCTTATGCAAAATACCCAGTAGTTGGTATTAATTGGAACCAAGCTAGAGCTTTTGCGCATTGGCGTACCAAAATTAGAAACGACTATTTGAGTAGTAGAAAAAAACGCAAATCTACTGTAGGTCGGTTTAGACTGCCTACGGAAGTGGAGTGGGAGTATGCTGCACGAGGAGGTCTGGAGTCTGGAATATACCCATGGGGTGGACCTTACTTGACGGACGATAGGGGCTGTTTTATGGCAAACTTTAAACCAAAACGTGGAGACTATGCCACAGACTCAGCGCTTTATAC
This sequence comes from Bacteroidota bacterium, assembly GCA_949487855.1. Lineage (GTDB taxonomy): Bacteria > Bacteroidota > Bacteroidia > Flavobacteriales > Flavobacteriaceae > UBA7446. Next base: position 9,746 of record CATAMV010000070.1, on the reverse strand, counting down.
TGTGGAAGCGGATTCATTTGAGCCTAATGACTACGGTTTATATAATATGTCAGGAAATGTGTCAGAGTGGACAAATTCAACATACACCAAATCTACTTACGAATTTATGTCAACAGTTAATCCAAATTTTGATAATTCTAACGACACGCACAAAGTAATCCGTGGTGGATCCTGGAAAGATGTGGCGTACTATTTACGTGTTGCATCCAGAGATTATGAATACGCCGATAGTGCCCGAAGTTATTTAGGTTTCCGTTTGGTACGTGATTATTTGGGTGCAAATGAAGTTCAACAACAATAAATAATTTTTAATACTCTCATGAAAAAAAATAATAAATTTCCTATTCCTGAAAACATTTTAGAGCTTATGTTCGGAGTAGGGGCGTCAATTGTAATTATTGGTGCATTGATGAAAATTACGCATTTTAACTCTGATTTTATTTCTGGTAATACCATGTTAACTATTGGGCTAATTACAGAGGCTGTTATTTTTCTTATTGCTGGTTTTAGGGGATATATCACACTTCGTGAAAGCGCACCAGTTTCAGAATCTGATGATGCTACCGACCTGACAGATATTTCCGTAGAAGCAAATGCATTAAAAGCAGCATATCAAAAAGCTACTTCACAGCTTGAAACCTTGGGCGATAACCTTACAAATGCGGTGAGTGCTACGGGTTCCTTAGAAGTTCCAGCTGACCTCCCTCAAAACATGACCAGCCTTAACAGCAATGTTGCCCAAACAAGTGAAGCACTCGAGCAACTTTCAAAAGCTTATTCTGAAACAAAAGATGCTGTTGCTACCGAACCGAAAGCACACGGAGAGGTGGTTGATAACATGAATGATTTGCATGTTGAATTGGCTTCATTAAAACAAACAATATCAGATTTGAATGCTAAATACGCCGATATTTTAGGCGCAATGAAAAACTAGATATGGCAGGAGGTAAGTTAGATTCTCGGCAAAAAATGATCAATATGATGTACTTGGTATTCATCGCTATGTTGGCGTTGAATATAAGTAAAGAAGTGTTGGCCACGTTGGGATTAATTAATAGCGATACTGCAGCTGCAACACAAGATTTGGTTTCTGATAGTAAAGAAAAATATACCTTGTTCAGCAACAATGCTAACAACGAATACTATAGAATAGCTGCTCAAAGTACGCCTGAGATACAAGTGATTGCAGATGAGTATTTTAATTATATAGATACGCTAAAGCAGCGTTTGATGAATACCAGCGAGACGGGCTATAAAATGGCACGCGAAGACAAGAAAACTGGTGAAGTAGATTCCATAATTGATTACCAAACAATGGATAAGTCTCAGTATTTGGATGAACTGTTTTTTACTGGAGATCAATATTCTGAAAATGGCCAAGAGTTTGTTGACCGATTTTCATCGTTTCCAACAAAACTTCAAAGCGTTTTGGATGTTTTTGTAGCTGCTGATTTGGAAAAAGATCCGCCCACAGAAGACGACCAAGACGGACAATATATTGATTTTGATTTTTCTTTTCTTGGTGAATTGAGCAAACGATTTGCGTACACTGAAATGGTTTTGAACAGAGACGGTAAGTACCAACCTTATCTCAATTATCACTTTGAGGGATTTCCACTTATTGCTTCGCTTTCCAAACTCACAAAAATCCAATCCGATATTCGCTTTATTGAAAATAAAATTTTAGAATATATTATCAGTGTCATTAACGAACACGAAGGAGGTATAAGTGCTAATACTTATCAGACGCTGTTAGAATCATCAAAATCTTCTTTTTATACGGGAGACCTCGTTGATGCTTCGGTTGTTATGGGTAAAAAAGATTCAAACTTTATTCCCAGCAGAGTAGAACTTTTCCTCAATGACCAACGCATGGTTAAAGGAAGAGACTTCACCATAGCGGGTGGGGGCGTACAGCTTAATAAGCGATTTGGTGCACCTGGATCATACAAATTGACTGGAAAATTGTTTTTTGAACGTAATAAAGTAGAACAGTCGGTTGATGTTGCACAAATTATATCTGTAATTGACAAGCCTAATGATGCGGTTATTTCTGCAGATCAAATGAAAGTTGTTTACAGAGGTTTGCCTAACGATCTTTCAATTTCGATTCCTGGAATCCCAAACAACAAACTTAAAGTCCGTGCAAATAATGGAGTTGTTCGTAAAAAGGGTACCAAATTTGAAGCGATACCCGACGGAAATAAAGTGGGTGAAAGTATGCGTATTTTCGTTTCTGGAGAAATTAATGGTACTACCATTAATGCACCAGGACAAGATTTTAGAATCAAGCCATTACCACCTGCACTTGGATCTGTTGACCTGGGATCTAGTTTTGATAAGTTTGAAAACGGAAAATCGATACCTGGAGCTTTTCTAGATGCTGGTATTATTGCAGCAAAATTTCCTGATGATTTTGATTATGACTTAAATGTTGTAGTTACCAACTTTTCAATGAGTGTTGGAAATAGATCTAGCGTTAGAGTTGATTCTAATAGAATTAGCAATAATAACCTCCTTGTGTCATACATAAACAACCTTAGCTCTGGTGATATGGTATTTATTTTTGACATTGAAGCAAAAGTTAAAACAGGAAATATTGAATTGGATGGTATTAAAGTTACAGATTTTCGATTAATTATTGAATGATGAGAAAACTAGTTAATTCTTTATGTTTATTGATAGGCTTTACAGTATTTGGTCAAGTCAATCTAATTAATTCAGATCGTCCTGAAGAGATAGGTGTATTATCAGATGAGCAAAAAGAAATGTTCAGTGAAAAAAAGTTTTTAGAATATCCCCATGTTGATGAAAAAGATATCATGTGGAGCAAAGTTGTATATGAAGAAATTGATTTGAGTGAAAAATTTAATCACCCCTTATTTTTTCCTAATGACAACTTGTACGATTCTGAACGAAGATCCCTTTGGCGTACTATAAGAGAGGCGATACTTGCTGACCAGATTGACGTTATATACTTAGATAATAACAATAAGTTTAGGTATGTAATGCCTCTTGACGAAGCAAAGAAAAAAATCCAGAACACGGTATCAATTAATGGTACTGATAAAAGTGAAGTACTTAAATCATCTGATATTTCTTACTATCGCATTAAGGGGGTTTGGTATGTAGATAAAAGACTTGGTGAAATGCGTTACAGACTTCTGGGTATTATGCCATATGGAAAGGACATTAACTCCAAACAAAATAAAGAACCTGTACCTTTATTTTGGCTTTGGTATAAAGATCTACGTCCTATTCTTCACGAGCAACTTGTGTTTGACGATAAGAACAATGCCAACCGAATCAACTTTGATCAACTGCTAACTTCTAGAAGATTCACCTCAAGGATTATTGGAATTGACAATGTTTTTGATGATCAGTTTGTAGAGGATTATGTTTCTGATCCCTTTATGCGACTAATAGAGTCGGAACGTTTGAAAAATGTCATTAGAGACTTTGAACAAGACCTCTGGTCAAACTAAAAATCCAAACCCACTTCTGTGGGTTTTTTTATGCAACGCGATGTACTTATTGTAGGTTTTGGTCTTGCCGGTTGGGCACTTACGGAAGTATTAAAAAAGCAAGGCATTTCTTTTGTTGTTGTGGATGCCCAAAAAAACTCAAGCTCTAGAGTAGCAACAGGGATTTACAATCCGGTGGTACTAAAAAGATTTCGAGCGGTTTGGAATGCGGATGCACTTATGGAACACGCCATTCCATTTTATATGAATCCACATTATAGGGATTCTTTTCATCCAATGCCTATTCATCGCATTCTGGCGTCAGCCTCGGAGCAAAATAATTGGGCAGTTGCATCTGATAAAGTTGATTTGAGTAATTATTTGAATCCAAATATTCTGAACAGTACAAATTTTAATGTACACTCACCATTTGGCGTAGGTGTCGTCGAAAGTACAGGTTGGATTGATACAAATAGATTACTAAAGCAATCACAGCAAGAACTTGAACAACAGCATTGCTTTGTTGGCGAATCTTTTGAGTACTCTGGACTTGATGTGTCCGGTAATAAACTTCACTATAAAGGCTGGAGGACAAAGCATCTGGTTTTTGCTGAGGGAGTAGGTGTTTTAAAGAATCCCTGGTTTTCAAATCTACCCATTATCCCAAATAAGGGGGAATGGCTGATTGTATCATGTAAGGGGCTTGGATTAGAAAACATGCTTAAAAGTAGTGTGTTTGTTGTACCGCTTGGGGATGATATATACCGTGTTGGTGCTACATACGCACGTGAATTCAAAAACAATTTACCCACTCAAGAAGCAAAAGCATGGCTTATAGCTCAATTTAAGAAATGTACCGCATTACCATTTGAGGTATTAAAGCACAAGGCTGGCTTTCGCCCAACTGTCCCAGACAGAAGACCTATCATAGGATCACATCCAGAACATAAAAATATTTGGTGTATGAATGGCTTAGGCTCTAGAGGTGTTTTATGGGCGCCATACCTTGCTATAGGGCTCGTAGAAGCACTAAAGGACGTGCAAAAGATTTCTCCATCGTTAGATTTAGCACGTTTTAAGTAGCCTATTACATGTAAAAGTTAATAATTTCATATGACTCACCTTTTTTTTATGAAAACAGGCATTTTAGTTCTGGAATACAATAACAATATCAAAAAACATAAAACACTGATTATCAAATAATTAAAAATTACTACCGAATAAGAACTGTATTTTTAACATTATAATTTAATTTAATTTTAGAATTTGTGAATAAGTAATGCACTTTTATGCGATTTACAGGTAGGATGTACACTTTTTTTATTAACTTTAGAAAAATTAAATAATTATGGCTTACTCATTTCAAAACAGTAAAGGTAAAACGTATTACCTGCACACTAAAGATGTTACATTAAAAGGAGGAAGAAACCAAACGATTTATTACTTCGCTAAAGATCAACGCGACAACGCTTGCGATTTGCCAGCTGGAAAAAAAGTAGTAGAAAACGAGCGTACTGGACTTCCTTTTGTAAAGTCTGCTTAAATTTTTAAGCAATTGAAAAATTAAAAACCCTGCCATTTCGGTGGGGTTTTTTTTAGAGGTTATTTGTACTAAGTCTTTTGTAATAACCACGAGAATTCCTGCTGAATCTATCAAAGTTAAACCGCAGTCCTAACTCCACAATTGAAGGGGCATTGAATTCGTCTGATTTTGAAGCAAAAGTATAGTTGAATTTAAATAAAAAATTATCAAACGAAATGGTTGTAAGTAATCCCATTTCCATTGCACTATTTTCTCCAAAACTTATCATGGATTGCATGATTCCTAAAGACAAATTATTCATTTGTAATTCTTGACTCGCCAAGATTCTGGTGGTTTCTCCGTGGAGAATACCATAAAAACTTCCAAAGAAGTAACTGTTTTGAGGTAAAATTCCCCTTCCATATGGATTTACGTCCAATTCAACCGCCCCATTTAATATAACAGCCATTTCTTTTTCTACCACTGTTTCTTTATTAAAGGAAATGTTAGGCGAGTTTAAATGTGCAAGGTGAATCCCAGCCATAAACTTTTCGTTATAGACAACTCCTGACGCTCCAATTTCAAAATAATTCGTTGAGGGTTTTATGGTTGCTAAAGGATCAATAGAGCTCCCTACAATAGTACCCAGCTGCTCATTGATTTGATCTCCAAAAATAAGTGCGTTAGGATCAAGAACTTGTGCAGTAACACCAAGGTCTAAACCACCTATAAAATAAGTGTCTACCCCAATACGGAAATTATATGCATAACTAAGCCGCATTGAATTTTCCTTTAACCCTAACTGGTTTAAACTAAATGAATTGACATCGACTCCAATCGAAAAATTAAGATCTCGAAAAGCCATATTTCCGTATAGGTAATTGTTTTCAGCACTTAGTCCGTCGCCATAATTAATACTGGAAAACATAACCCCAGCTTTTGAATTTAGGTTAAGACCATGTATGCTTGGATTTATTTTTTGTACAATAGAAGGGCTTACTGGAAAAGAAGTTTGCGCATAGGTTATTGCAGATGAAAACAAACTCAAACCCAAGATTAATATGCGGTATGTATAATTGACTTTTATCATTTAAGCAAAAATATAGTTCCTGTATCAGTGATAATTTCATCATTTAAGCGCGTAGCAATTATCTTATACACATAATAATTTGAATTTGGGTCAGAATTACTTCCATCCCAGCCCACTATCTTAATAGCAGTATTTGTTGCAATCGAGTTTTCAGTTACAGACTCTTGGTAAATCTGTACACCAGATTTATTATACACAAAGAAGTTAACTTCTTTTAGCCCCGTAAAGGAAGGTCCTATTCGGTCGTTTATGTTGTCGTTATTTGGAGTAAAGGTGTTTGGCATAACTAGTGAATACCCTTTACCAATAACAATTTCTTGGGTAGTTGTTTTAAAGCATCCTGAGGCGTTGTAAGCAGTAAGTGTTACTGTGTATGTACCTTCTGCTTGATATACATGAGTAACTTGGGAACCTACTTGCGTTGCTGAGGAGTCTCCAAAATCCCAAACAACAGCGTCATAAGAATTGATACCATTTAGTTTAAAGGACACACTTGTTCGCACACTTATTGTACCATAACGTTCGAGTTCTGGGCTGGTATAAGTGAAGTCAGGGGCATTAACAGAAATATCTAGTAAATCTGTATTCACCGCTATACCGCAACCAAATTCGTCTTGAATTTCCAGCGTTGCCATATCAACTGGATTGATAATGGTTAGACGGTACCTTTTTTCATTGAAATTTTCTTCAATCACTGAAACATTTGAATCGGCAACTTTAACACCATTATAGTAGAAGTATAACACTTCGCTTGTCGCGCGTACATCCAAGTCAATCGTTCCACTGTTTTCAAGACAATAAGTGTCGCTGACGCTTACGTTTGCATAAGAAATTTCGTTTTTAGCTACTTCAAAAGTTTCTTCAATTGAACAATATACATCTCCTGTTAAAAACTCAATCTCTTCTACGACTACTTTGTATAGACCATCTTTAAGGTTACTTGCATAACTGCTTCCTGTTAGATCAGGATCTACAATCCAACTTCCCGAGCTACATGAGGTAGTTCCTCCATCAACAGTTACAGAACCTATCATGTTAGTATTAGGATCAAGGTCGTGGTCTAAATTGGCTTCGACACTAACCGAATTTGGTCGCGCACAAATTACCAGAGAACCACTTGCTGAGAAATCACCTGTTACTAAATTGAGTGATGTAAATTGTCCCGAATCACAATTTTGATAGTTCACACTACTTAATACATAATTTGGATCCACAACTCCATTTAAATCTGCATCAGCACTGTCTTCGATTCCATCAAAATTAGCATCGGTTTTACCAGTATCTGTATTTCCATCATTGTCGATATCTGCATCAATGATATCATAGATACCATCATTGTCTGCATCACGAAGTGCTAAGTTAAAGGTAAAGCAACTTGTTTCTTCTTCTAAATAATACCACGTTAGTTGTTTGTAAAAGTCTGAATTACCACCCGTAGCTTCAATTGATATTATTCCATCGTCTGTTCCGTCACAGCTAACAGGTACGATCTCATTCGTTTGAATTTGTAACGGACTAGGCTCACGAACCACAAATGTTTCAGAAACACTACAGTCAGAGGTTTGTATGGCACTAACACTTACCGTATATGTACCAGGCAGTAGATTTTTAATAGTATTAGATGTAGTTGTATTACTATAGTTATTTGGACCCTTCCATGAATACAAGTAAGAAATCGAATTATCAGACATTTCAACCTTAATCTCTCCACTTCGATCTCCATAACACGCAATGCTTTTAACTCTGGATTCTCCGGTGTTTATGGTCAAGTCTTCATTGTAATCTGCATCTGTTTGGCTCAAAATACTAAAGTTTGGCTGGACTTCAATCTGAATTGGAATCGCAATAGTATTTGTACAAGTACTGTTGTTCGTTGTGACATCAAAATTATACGTACCGCCGCTAGCAATACTTCCTGTAATTTCTAGTACGTCACCCACTACCTGTGTTGCTAAACCAGCGGGAAGACCTGTAACAGTTGGTACTGTACTGTTCGTAAACTGAATACTAATTTTATCAATCGAAGTATCTAAACAAACGGACTGATCAAGTGTAGCAGACGAGCCCTTATTTGTAAGCTCAGGACCTGCAGTAACATTAATTATTCCATTTAGTTCTGGGCTATCACACGACGTTTCATTAAATGCTTTAATGACGTAGTTGTAAGTTTGATCACTTGTAATGTTTTCGGACGGGGTACCTGTAATGGTAATAATTTTTGTAGTTAAATCAATACTGTGTGAAACACCATTCGGTAAGCCACTCACGGCGTAGTCCCAAAATGCTTCAGTAACTTCATATTGGATATTGTCAATTGGTTCCCCTTCACAAATTATTTGATTCGTTGCGCCGGATGCTACAATATGCTCTAGTTTAGAATCGGGTTTTAGCGTAATTGTACCACCAATGGATACGTTACCACACGAATTTCCAATCGTATTAACAGTGTAGTTTATGTTGGTAACTGTACTTACATCTAGACTCGCTGTTCCGCTTATGGTTAGCTTATTTCCTGAAACGATCCAATCAAATCCAGTTCCGTCTAAACCTATAACTTCAGCAGAAGTTGCTCCACCGCCAAATTCGTAAATGACATCTGCTGATAATGCATTTCCTTCACAAAGTTCTTGTGATGCTGTTGAGGAACCAGACACTAAATTCAAGTCATGATTTGGGTAAACTTGAATAACTCCCGTTTGTTCTTCAGAGACACACCCTGTTGACTGATTTCTTGCAGTAACTGTGTATGTATAAAATACATCAGTATCAATATTTTGTGGAGTACCAGATATGGTAAAGAGTTTGGTTGCTACATTAAATTGACCTGTAATACCGTTTGGCACATTATCCCATGAGATTTGCACCGCATCCACATCACTGGAGGCCTCAAATACGATGTCGTCAATTGCTATCCCTTCACATATTTGCTGATCTAATTGATTACTTGAGCTATGAATAATTAAATCGGGTTTTTCTTCAAATGTCAAGCTACCTGAAATTGATGATGTAGCACACGAACCTGCATTTGAACTCGTAATAATATAGCTAAACGCTTTAGCAGTGCTAATGTTTCCATTGAATGTCCCAGAAATAGTTATGTCATTTGCGTTAACAGAAACAGAAATACCTTGTGGATTACCAGTAATTAAATTACCATCCTCTTTCCATTCAATACTAGCGCCAGTTGTGCCACCTGCAAATTGATACGTAATAGGCGCAATGGTGTCATCTACACAGTACGTATTGAAATCCGCTCCGGGAGTTGTTAAAACAAATTCATCTTGAGGATATACTTGTATACTACCTGAGCCTAAGCCAACACAACCGTTAGTTGTTTCAGCTTCAATAGTAAAATTGAACGACGTGAATGTAGATACGTTTAACGGCGTACCCGAAATTTGAATTGTATTACCTGAAATACTGTAGTTTACTCCTGGGGGTAAATTGATAGTATTAATTAACGGAGCAGACTCAATATCCAATAAATCGTAAGTTATAGGGTCTATTGTAGTACCCTCACAAACAACTTGTGATATTGCACCAACACTACTTGCACTTGGCACTACTCTAGGAGTAGGAGTTGTGGTTATTGTACCTGATATACTCGCTTGTTGACATCCGCTACCGGAGGTAGTCACTGTAAAGTCATAATCCGTAGTTGCGGTAATGT
>CATAMV010000069.1 GCA_949487855.1 Bacteroidota bacterium | reverse complement strand
TTTCCTATGTGTTGCGGAGTGGTGCTATTGAGCAAAAACGCGCTTCTTTCGTAAATGCCTCTTCGAACAACTTCGCTGTTGGTACGTATGAAGAAATGATCCCTACGGCTGATTTAGTGATTAATCTTACTCCAGATAAAAATCACACTTCAGTAGTAAATGCAGTGATGCCCTTGATGAAAAAAGGAGCAACCTTGTCCTATTCTCATGGCTTTAATATTGTTGAAGAAGGAACACAAGTGAGAGAAGATTTGACTGTAATTATGGTAGCTCCAAAATGCCCTGGTTCTGAAGTACGTGAAGAATATTTGCGTGGATTTGGAGTGCCAACACTAATCGCAGTACACGATGCTAACGACCCTGAAGGAAAAGGTTTTGAGCAAGCAAAAGCATACTGTGTTGGAACGGGAGGGCACCGTGCTGGGGTTTTACAATCGTCTTTTATTGCAGAAGTAAAATCTGATTTAATGGGAGAGCAAACTATTTTATGTGGTGTGTTACAAACGGGATCTATCTTATGTTTTGACAAAATGGTTTTAGAAGGAATTGATCCTTCTTATGCATCAAAGTTGATTCAATACGGCTGGGAAACCATTACCGAAGCATTAAAATACGGCGGTATCACGAACATGATGGATCGTCTATCAAATCCTGCAAAAGTCAAGGCTTTTGAATTGTCTGAAGAATTAAAAGTAATCATGCAGCCATTGTTTAATAAGCACATGGACGATATTATTTCAGGACATTTTTCAAAAACCATGATGGAAGATTGGGCTAATGACGATAAAAACTTATTATCATGGCGTGCTGCAACTGGTGAAACAGCTTTTGAAAAAACAGCTCCAACAGACGAAGATATTGATGAGCAAACCTATTTTGACAAAGGAGTACTTATGGTAGCTTTTGTTCGTGCTGGCGTTGAATTGGCTTACGACACCATGGTTGCTGCGGGTATAAAAGATGCCTCTGCATATTACGAGTCGTTGCACGAAACACCACTTATTGCCAATACAATTGCGCGTAAAAAATTATTTGAAATGAACCGTGTAATTTCTGACACAGCAGAGTACGGTTGCTATTTGTTTGATCACGCCTGTAAGCCATTGCTTTCTTCTTTTATGAAAACTGTTGATACATCCGTAATTGGAAATGCGTTTGGAACAGAAAGTAATGGCGTTGATAACCAGCAACTTATTACAGTTAACGACCAAATCCGCAACCACCCAATTGAGCATATTGGAAAAACACTTCGTGCTTCAATGACAGACATGAAGCGAATCGTGTAAGTGAGACCATTACTAGACATATCAACAATTGAAGCTGCTGCTAAGCGCGTTCGTGAAGCTGCCGCTCCAACGCCTTTTGAAAAACATGCGCGTTTAAGCGAGTTGTATGACGCCTCCATTTCTGTGAAGCGTGAAGATTTGCAAGCGGTTCGATCATTTAAAATTCGAGGTGCGTTTAATAAAATTTCATTGCTTAACCATACGCAACGCAATAACGGTGTTGTCTGCTCTAGCGCAGGAAATCATGCGCAAGGAGTTGCATATGCGTGCAGTCATCACAACATACACGGTACTATATTTATGCCTACTCCAACACCTCGGCAAAAGGTATCGCAAGTGGCCATGTTCGGGGGTGAAAATATTACCATCAAACTGGTGGGTGATACGTATGATGATTGCTATGAAGCAGCAAAATCCTTTGTTGCTGAAACAGGTAAAACGTTTATTCATCCCTTCGATGATACAGATGTAATTGCTGGGCAAGCAACCATGGCATTGGAAATTTTAGAACAAGCGACTTCGCCAATTGATTACATTATTGTGCCTATAGGTGGGGGAGGACTAATTTCGGGTGTAATTAGTGTATTTAAAGCGAGATCACCACATACTAAAATTATTGGTGTGGAACCTGTAGGTGCACCAAGTATGTATAAATCGTTAAAGCAAGGAAAACGCATCACCCTGGACGAAATAGATGTTTTTGTTGATGGTGCAGCAGTTAAAACAATTGGCGCGATTGGGTTTGATTATTGTTCTGAGCATATGGACGACATACTTTTGGTTGATGAAGGAGAAATTTGTCAAAGTATCCTAACCATGTACACAAAAGACGCTATAGTGGTAGAGCCAGCTGGTGCGATGTCGGTTTCTGCACTTCCACAATTAACGAACGAAATTAAAGGTAAAAATGTTGTATGTCTCGTTTGCGGTGGAAATAATGACATTACCCGAATGGCTGAAATCAAGGAACGTGCCCTGTTGTTTAGCGATTTGAAGCACTATTTTATTGTGCGTTTTCCACAACGTGCAGGTGCGTTAAAAGAATTTGTTCAAGATATTTTAGGGCCAACGGATGATATTACCTTTTTTGAGTATTCCAAAAAAAGTGCACGTGCACAAGGACCAGCCGTGGTTGGTATTCAGTTAAAATCCACCTCCGACTTTAAGCCATTGTTAAATCGTATGAAAGAAAAGGGTTTTTTTGGTGATTATTTAAACGATAAGCCCGATTTGTTCCAATTTTTGATTTAGCTTTGCGCTGCTATGAAAAATAATATGACTATACCAACTGAGTATTCGGTAGAATCCCCATTTAATCACAATAGTTTTTTAATAAACGGTGAGTTGACCCTTTGGGACGGCCCAACTGCGGATGTTTATTCTACTATCCACACGCCAAATGCAGAAGGAACATTGGCACCCACATATTTGGGTTCGGTTCCAAACATGGATGAAGCACATGCTTTAAAAGCATTAGACGCTGCATCAAATGCATTTGACAAAGGAAAAGGGGAGTGGCCTACCATGAAAGTTGCCGATCGCATTGCCTGCATGGAGCGTTTTGTTTCGCTTATGAAGACCCAACGCGACACAATTGTGAAACTTCTAATGTGGGAAATAGGTAAAAACCTAAAAGACTCTCAAAAAGAATTTGACCGAACGGTTGACTATATCGTTGACACCATTAACGAGTATAAATATATTGATCGAGATAGTGCTAAATTTCACAATCACGGAGGAGTGTTTGCGCATATCCGTCGGGGTCCTATAGGAGTAGTGCTTTGTCTTGGGCCATATAATTATCCGTTAAACGAAACATTTGCCCTGCTTATTCCAGCCATTATTATGGGGAACACAGCTATTTTTAAGCCTGCAAAGCACGGTGTGTTACTTATTGCTCCGCTATTAAAAGCATTTAAGGAAAGTTTTCCTCCCGGGGTTGTAAACATTGTTTTTGGTCGTGGACGTACCATTGCCACGCCCATCATGAAAACAGGGAAAATAGATGTATTGGCACTTATTGGACATAGTACCTCGGCACTTTCGTTACAAGACTTACATCCAAAAAAGAATAGACTTCGTTTGGTTTTAGGTTTAGAAGCAAAAAACCCTGCTATAATTTTACCAGATGCTGATTTAGACAAAACCGTTCAAGAATGTGTTGCGGGTACCTTGTCTTTTAATGGGCAACGTTGTACGGCATTAAAAATTTTATACGTTCATGAAGATATTAAGGAAGAATTCCTTTCAAGATTTACCAAAGCTGTTGATGCCCTACAACTGGGTATGCCTTGGGAAAACACATTGTTGACTCCACTGCCTGAGCCTAACAAACCTGATTACATTCAAGAGCTTATTGATGATGCAACGTCTAAGGGAGCTAAAGTGTTAAATCCGCGTGGTGGTGAACGAACGGAGAATTATATTTTCCCTGCTGTTTTATACCCTGCAACTCAAGATATGCGTGTTTATGAGGAAGAACAATTTGGGCCCGTAATCCCTGTGATGTCATTTACAGATATTGACACTCCTTTGGACGATATGGCAGCTTCATCCTATGGTCAGCAAGTAAGCTTGTTTGGTAAAGACATAGAAAAGCTAGGTCCGCTGATTGATACACTAGCCAACCTTGTGTGTCGTGTAAACTTGAATAGCTCTTGTCAACGTGGTCCCGATGTGTATCCATTTACAGGAAGAAAAGATTCAGCAGTGAGCACACTTAGCGTTCGAGATGCACTACGATCGTTCTCCATTAGAACATTTGTAGCTACAAAAGACACTGAGAGCAACAAAGAAATTTTAAGGGAACTGTTAGACTCACACAAATCTAACTTTATTAGCACAGACTATATGCTCTAACTTAATTGTTGAGCATTACTGGCATTACAAGCATCGTAACTTGCTCACCATTTTCTGAGCCATCTGCTGGTGTGATAATTCCTGCTCTGTTAGGTAGTGATAGCTCAAGTTGAATTTCTTCCGAGCTTAAATTGCTTAACATTTCAGTCAAAAATTTTGCATTAAAGCCTATTTGCATGTCATCTCCTTGGTAAGAACACGCCAAACGCTCCTCTGCTTTGTTGCTATAATCTATATCTTCAGCAGAAATATGAAGCTCTGCTCCTGCAATACGTAAGCGAATTTGATGCGTGGTTTTGTTTGAGAAAATACTCACACGCTTAACGGTATTCAAAAATTGAACTCTGTTGATACTCATCACATTTGGATTCTCTTTTGGGATAACCGCTTCGTAGTTCGGGTACTTTCCATCAATCAAACGACAAATTAGTACGGTATCTTCAAATGAAAATTGCACATTACTAGAGTTATACTCAACTTTTACTTCTGACTCGCTTCCTAATAATACAGATTTGAGCAGGTTTAAAGGCTTTTTTGGCATGATAAATTCAGCCGTTTCTGGTGCTACCAAATCTGTTCGCTCATACTTTACGAGTTTATGTGCATCCGTTGCGACAAAGGTCAATCCACTAGAAGAAAGTTGAAAAAACACACCACTCATTACGGGACGTAAGTCATCATTTCCACTTGCAAAAATGGTATTTGTGATAGCGGTAGCCAAAGTATCGCCCTGTATGCTTACACTAGATGCATCTGTAACCTCCGCTGCTTGTGGAAACTCACCTGCGTTGGCATATGCAAGCGCATATTTACCTTGGTCTGAGCTTATTTCAAGGGTGTTGTTTTCTGCTTGCGAAAATGTTAATGGTTGCTCAGGAAATGTTTTTAGGGTTTCTAAAAGTAGTCGAGCAGGTATTGCAATTTTTCCTTCTTGCGTAGCTTCAACTTGAAGTGATGCACTTATGGTAGTTTCTAAGTCTGTTGCGGTAAGACGCAATTGGCCTGGGTGAAGTTCAAATAATATATGATCTAAAATGGGAAGTGTATTACTACTATTTAACACGCCGCTTAGTGTCTGGAGTTGACGTAAGAGTTGCGTACTAGATACAATAAAGTTCATGTTGTGTGTGTTTAACTACAAATATATTGTTTCAATCCACCAACCTAAAACAAATTTATCAACAGCTAGCCTGCAGTTATGAACGCTACTCGAATCGGATCCAAAAAAGACAACCCAAATAAGGTGCTTGCACCGCCTCCATAGTTTGGATTTCCTTTGTAAATAGCAAGTTCTAAATGTCCCTGGCTATTGAAAAGTGCTAATTTTTTTCCATCTTCCTCACGGTTTTGCTTGGGAACATCGTACCGGATAACTTCATGGTAATCGTTATAAACCTGTTCAAAACTATGATTGCGAGCATGAATAACAAATGCACGTTTGCCCCTAATTTGGTCAAATAATTTTCGTGTGATATTGGTTATTACATTTCCATATCGATCTACATGAAGTACATGTCCATGAATTTCGGTTTGTTGTGGGTTTACAAAAGGCTTGTGTTGCGTGCGTACTCTGAGTTTTTCCAACGAGTTTCCTAAAACACTTAATGCACCACCTCTATGTAAATGCGCTATGGCTTCAATTGCTTTATCAAAAGTTTTAGGTTGTGGAAGCTTGATTCTGACACATTCTGAGGGATAAATTTCGGGCTCTAAAAGAGATAAAAAACCATTGTCAGCACAAACAAAATAATGATCGTTTAGCAAGGCGACAATGAGTTCTTGCTCTGGTGTATCAGTAAAATCTACTCCAATGAAATGAATGCTTTTTTCAGGAAAATTACGATAAACCGAGCGTACTATATACGCAGTCTGTCCAATGTGAAATGGATCTATTAGATGCGCTATATCAACAATTTGAGGAGACTCAAGTTGTTGATATAATTTTGCTTTTAGCCCAGCAACATAAGCATCTTGCAAACCATAATCAGTTGTGAGCGTTATTAGCGCCATAAATAACCTTAACTTAATTTATCAAACTAAAAATTGCTTAATTTTGAATACAAAGTTACCAAAATTCAATGCCTTCGGGCTTATTATTTAAAAACACACATTTGAACGAAATTGTAATCGAGTTGGCTGAGGTTAATCCTACAGCATTTTACGGAGGAAAAAACAATAAAAACATCGCTCTTTTAAAAAAGTACTTTCCCAAAATTAAGATCGTTGCTCGCGGAAATAAAATAACCGCTTTCGGAGAAGAAGATTTGCTTGAATTATTTGAAAAGCAAGTCGATAGACTTGTATCTCATTACGGAAAATACAATTCACTTGATGGCGAAACAGTACAGCAAATTTTAGAAAGTGATGATGATGATAATTTTGGATTAGACCCAGATGATAACAAAGTAATCTTGCACGGAGTCGGTGGAAAAATCATCAAAGCACAAACGCAAAACCAAGCCAAACTTGTAGATGCCATGACTAAAAACGATATGGTGTTTGCTGTTGGTCCCGCCGGTACTGGAAAAACATATACGGGTGTTGCCTTGGCTGTTAAAGCATTGAAAAACAAACAGGTAAAACGTATTATTTTGACCCGGCCTGCAGTTGAAGCTGGTGAGAACTTAGGCTTTTTACCTGGAGATTTAAAAGAAAAATTGGATCCTTACATGCAACCACTATACGATGCATTACGAGATATGATCCCAAATGAAAAACTCGAACATTATATTGAAAGTGGTATTATCCAAATTGCTCCTATGGCTTTTATGCGTGGGAGAACACTGGATAATGCTTTTGTGATTTTGGATGAGGCCCAGAACACAACACACAATCAAATGAAAATGTTTTTAACACGAATGGGTAAAAACGCTAAATTTATGATTACAGGTGATCCAGGTCAAATTGATTTACCTCGTCGTGTCATTTCAGGACTCAAAGAGGCAATTCTTGTCTTGGGTAATGTTAAGGGTATAGGCATGATATATTTAGATGAAAAGGATGTTATTCGACATCGATTGGTGAAAAAGGTAATAGATGCTTACAAACAAACCGAACACCACAATTAATATGATGCAAACACTTATGCATTCCGACTTAAATTTAACAGGTCTAAAATCTAAATATACTGGTAAAGTTCGTGAGGTATATACATTAGAAAATGATATGTTGGTTATGGTTGCCACAGACCGCCTTTCGGCATTTGATGTGGTTATGCCTAGAGGTATCCCTTATAAAGGACAAATTTTAAATCAAATTGCAGCTCATATGCTAACGGCAACAGCTGACATTGTACCAAATTGGCTTATCGCCACTCCTGATCCCAATGTAGCCGTTGGGAAATCTTGCGAACCTTTAAAAGTTGAAATGGTT
Organism: Bacteroidota bacterium; assembly: GCA_949487855.1. Taxonomy (GTDB): domain Bacteria; phylum Bacteroidota; class Bacteroidia; order Flavobacteriales; family Flavobacteriaceae; genus UBA7446. The sequence continues at coordinate 29,266 of CATAMV010000069.1, read as the reverse complement.
ATTCGTGGGTATTTGGCAGGACACGCAGCCAGAGAATATGCATTGGGCAAGCGCACATTATGTGGTGCAACTATGCCAGAAGGAATGCGCGAAAATGATGTATTTCCCGAGCCTATTATCACACCAGCTACTAAAGCCGAACAAGGCGATCATGACGAAGATATAACTCCCGAAGAACTAATCGATAGAAAAATAGTTACTTCTGAAGAATACGAGAAACTTGCACGTTATACGCGTGCCTTGTTTGCTCGAGGTACTGAAATGGCTGCTGCACAAGGTTTAATTTTGGTTGACACCAAATATGAGTTTGGAAAAGATTCAGATGGAAATATTATTTTAATTGATGAAATTCACACCCCAGATTCATCGCGATACTTTTATGCCAATGGCTATCAAGAACGTCAAGAAAAAGGGGAACCACAACGACAACTATCTAAAGAATTTGTACGACGCTGGTTAATGGAGCACGGCTTTCAAGGGAAGCCCGGACAACAACTTCCCGAAATGTCTGACGACTACATTACATCTGTTTCGGAGCGTTACATAGAATTATACGAGCATATTACGGGGAAACCCTTTATAAAAGCCGACCTTACAGATGTTTCAAACCGAATACAACAAAACTTAGATAATTTTTTTAAGCCCTAATGTATCTAGGAGTTTCTTGTCAATAGTTGTGTCGTGGGGCAGTTTAAACAATACGGGATGGTTGCGTAGCCATGTGAGCTGCCGTTTGGCAAATCTTCTCGTGTTTGTTTTGATGTTTTCTATGCTTTTTTCTAATGATTGTTTTCCTTCAAGATAAGGTATTAGCTCTCGATAACCCACCGTTTGCAGCGCATTGAGGTTTTTATAGGGCAATAATGTTTTCGCCTCTTGGACTAATCCGTTTTCTATCATTAAATCCACGCGTGTATTGATGCGTTTGTATAATTGTTCTCTATCCATTGTAAGTTCAATAGAAACAGTTTCGAATGAGCGTGGTTTTTTTGTTTGGTTCAAAAAGGAAGAATACGGTTTTCCTGATGCTGTACAAACACCTAAAGCTCGTAACAACCTTACATGATTTTGTGTGTCAACGACTTTAAAATATACAGGATCTAAACTTTTAAGTTCTTCTTGCAAATACGATAATCCTTTAGTGCTATATTCCTTTTGCCACGTTTCAGAAACGGCGTCTGAAACATCTGGAAATGCATCTAATCCGTTTACAACGGCATCAGTATATAAGTTTGAACCACCTACTAAAATCACCACATCAAAGGTTTTAAATAGCCTCTCAAGTAATGCAATTGCATCTTTTTCAAAATCTCCAACAGAGTAGGAGTCGTGAATGCTTTTATGCTGTATAAAATGATGTTTTATTCCCTGTTGTTCATCGGCAGTGGGTACGGCTGTTCCGATCTGCATCTTTTTGAAAAATTGGCGCGCATCACTAGAAAGAATCGGACACCCCAATAGTTTTGCTAAACCTACGGCAAAAGATGTTTTGCCAATCGCTGTTGGCCCAGAAATGGTAATCAGCTTAGGAGGTTTCATCTAAATTGACAATTTCTTTAACCTTATTTTTCCGCACAAATTGCTGAATGATATGACGTGCTGCACGTGAGTTCTTCATCGGAGTGATGAGCGTATTTATCATTTCTATGTTTGTAAGTTGATAATTTAGACTCACAAACCCAAAACCTTTATACTCATTGTCTTGTATAAGTACAATGCTTCGCTCGTCATGCGTTCTTCCCTTATCTATGAGTAACATGTTTGGCGATTGAAAACTCAACCTATCGACGCATTGCTGTACGCGTTTGTTGTATTGCTCAGCAGTTTCCTTTTCGATACAAGCTCCTAAACACTGGTTAATTTGTTCATGAGAACATGCATTTTTTGGAGATTCCAATCCCACAAATTTTAGACACAGTGTATATTTTTGAGCAAAAAAATACAATGTTTTTCGGGCATTATTCAAATTCTTGAAGGTCGTAACATATTGCATATTATCTTGAGCATGCGCAATTCTTAGGAAACGATAACCGGAGCTTGTAACTCCTTCTTCTAACCCAAACCGTATGCGATCATTTTTGTGTACGCTGTTGTGTTTGGGCTTGTGCAATTGAATTTCATCCACTTCTTTTAACAAAGCAATGAGTTCACTACCTGTTTCCTCGGTGCTTACACTGTGCGTTTCCAATTGAATTTTTAACGCTTTCCTGCTTTTTCCTGTAAAGTGTTGATTGACGCGTTTTCGCATATTGGTACTTTTACCAATATAAATAACATCACCTTTTTGATTGTGAAGGTAATAAACACCCGTAACAGGCTTAATTGGTGCTACTAAATGCAAAAATTTGCGCCCTGCTTGATCCTGCTCCTTGGTTCGTAACACTTCTTTGACGATGGTTTTTTCAGAGTCTTTGTCTAAAAGTAGTTTTAAAAGTTTAACAGTTGCTCTTGCATCGCCAGCGGCACGGTGACGATCGCTTAGCGGAATACCCAACGACCGAACTAATCTTCCCAGTTTATAGGATGCTTGTTCGGGAATCAATTTTTTGGCAAGTGCAACGGTGCACAGCGTAGGTCTTTCATAGGTAAAACCTAATCGATTAAACTCTGTCGATAACATTCGGTAGTCAAAACTTGCGTTATGCGCAACTAGGGTACAATCTTCTGTAATTTCAACAATACGTTTAGCAACTTCATAAAACTTTGGCGCGTTGCGGAGCATATTTTCGTTAATGCCTGTAAGATTTACGACAAAAGGTTGAATAGGCCGTTCCGGGTTTACAAGACTAATAAACTGGTCAATAATTTCGTTGCCGTCAAATTTATAAATAGCAACCTCTGTGATTCCTTCCTCGTTGTATTTTCCGCCTGTGGTTTCTACATCAACAACTGCGTACATACCCTAATCTCTTTTACCAAAAATATGACTTCCAATACGAATCATAGTACTTCCCGAAGCTATTGCGATAGGGTAGTCGTTACTCATGCCCATAGACAAAACAGATAAGTATTTTTGTGTTTTCCACGAGTTGTAAAACGTTGAGAGCGTTTCAAATTCCCGGGCAATTTGTGTTTGATCTTCTGTAAAAGTAGCCATGCCCATAAGTCCAACAATTCGCACATTTGGGTATAGATTTTCTTTAGAGAATAAAGCTTCAGCTTCTTCATAAGAAAATCCAAATTTTGAGCTTTCCTCAGCTATGTGAAGTTGAATTAATACATCAATCACTCGGTTGTTTTTGACTCCCTGCTTGTTAATTTCAGCCAAAAGTCTTTCGCTATCTACACCATGTATAAGGTGTACAAAAGGCGCAATGTATTTTACTTTATTACGCTGCAAATGCCCAATCATATGCCAACGAATATCCTTGGGAAGTTCCTCGGCTTTTTGGCAAAGTTCTTGAACTTTGTTTTCTCCAAAATCACGATGACCAACACCATACGCTTCCTCAATGGCACTGTTGGGCTTTGTTTTCGAAACTGCCACAAGCGTTACATCTTTTGGCAAGGATTCTGTTAATTGTTTGATTTGCGATGCAATCATGCCGTTGGTTTTTCAACAAGGGCAGTAATTTTCAGGGCAATATCAAGGGCGTATTTTCCTTGCGTAAGCGGTACAATAATAGGGCTGCCATTCACGATAGCATCAGCGAAGCATTCAAGCTCCATTAAAATGGCATTTACTTCTGGAACTTCAGGGTTATCAAAAAAGATACGTTTCCTTTTACCCTGTGCGTTTTCTAGTACCATATCAAAATCACCAACCTCTTTAGGGGCATCATGCATTTTTACAACTTCTACTTTTTTAGCAAAATAATCTACAGAGATATAAGCGTCTTTTTGGAAAAAGCGCGCCTTTCGCATGTTCTTTAACGAAATTCTACTTGCGGTTAAATTTGCTACACAGCCGTTTCTAAATTCAATTCTTGCATTAGCAATATCAGGTGTTTCACTAATGATAGCAACACCACTTGCTGAGATATTTTTCACTTCAGAATCCACAACGCTTAAAACAGTATCAATGTCGTGTATCATTAAATCCAACACAACCGGCACGTCAGTTCCACGCGGATTAAATTCAGCTAATCGATGTGTTTCAATAAACATACTCTCTCGAATGTCATTTTTTACCGCCAAAAAAGCAGGATTAAACCGCTCAACGTGCCCCACTTGTCCCAAAACATTATTTTTTTTAGCAAGTTCAATAAGTTCCTCAGCTTGAGCTACAGTTTTCGTTATTGGTTTTTCAACAAAAGTATGCTTGCCTTTTTCAATTGCTTGTTTGGCTAGTTCGTGATGATATAGCGTAGGGGTTACAATATCTACCACTTCAACAGCCTCTATAAGTTCGACAACGGACTCAAAAGCTTTAAATCCGTATTCTTTTGAAATGTTTTCTCTAACGGTTTGATTTTCGTCATAAAAACCAACCAAATCAAATTTCTCAGATTGATGTAATAGTCGCAAATGGATTTTCCCCAAATGTCCTGCGCCTAATACTCCTGCCTTTAATTTCTTTTTCATACTACAAATGTAACAAGATTAAGCTGGTGAGCGCGCAGTTGATTTTGTATTTTTGGACTGATGAACAAGGATACACCAAAACATCAGGGAAAACGCCGTCAGTTGGTTACGGTCTTAAAGCAAAAAGGCATTGCGCAAGTAGAAGTTCTCAACGCCATTGGCGATATTCCGCGTCACTTGTTTTTAGATAGTAGTTTTATTGATCACGCCTATCAAGACAAAGCGTTTCCCATTGGGGCAGAGCAAACAATTTCACAGCCTTATACCGTAGCTTTTCAAAGCGAGCAATTGCAGCTTAAGCAAGGGATGAAAGTTTTGGAAATTGGCACAGGTTCTGGCTATCAAACTGCGGTATTGTGTCACATGGGTGCAAGGGTGTATTCTATTGAACGTCAGCATGAATTGTTTCGTACCAGTCTAAAGCGATTACCTGCCTTAGGGTTTAAGCCAAAGAAACTCATTTTTGGAGATGGATATAAAGGATTCCCCAAACAAGCACCCTACGACAGAATTATAGTAACGGCAGGGGCGCCTGCTGTCCCCGAAGCCCTTTTAGCACAATTAGCTGTTGGTGGTAGAATGGTAATCCCCGTTGGTGATACCAATCAAAAAATGACGGTTATTGCTCGAACTTCGGACACTGATTTTCAAAAATTAGTCCTTGGCGATTTTCGTTTCGTTCCGCTGTTGGGGGACAAAAACTAACGCTTAAAATTCTTTTTTACACGGTCAAGTTGCCGTTTGTTATCACGATCCTTTATGGTTTCTCGCTTGTCGTGAATTTTTTTACCTTTTGCTAATGCTATGCGCACTTTTGCAAGTCCTTTATCAGTTAAAAATACCTGTAAAGGCACAATGGTAAGCCCAACATTTTGTACTTGCTTCAGTAGTTTTCGCAATTCTTTGCGTTGCAAAAGTAATTTCCGATCTCCTTTTGTCCGATGATTTACATAGCCGCCGTGACTGTATTCGTCTATGTGCATGTTAATAATAAAAAGCTCGCCTTGTTCACTAAAGGCACAAAAGCTTTCAGCAATAGAAGCCTTACCAGCACGGATTGATTTTATTTCTGTTCCAGTCAATACGATACCCGCCGTGTATTGATCCATGAGTTCGTACTCAAAACGCGCTTTTTTATTTTTGATGTTAATTGGCCTTTGCATGATGCAAAAGTATAACCTTCTGTGATATGTTCATTTGTTTTTAATAAATCCATCATTTTTAGCACGCTATCTTGTGTTGTTTGGCTATTTTTGTTGTTTAATTTTAGCTATGAATATCCAAAGAGATTCGCAAATTTTTGAGTTAATTGATGCAGAAAAAGAACGCCAAATAGGTGGTATTGAACTTATTGCTTCAGAAAATTTTACCAGCCCTCAGGTTATGGAGGCTACGGGGTCTATTCTTACAAACAAATACGCTGAGGGATATCCAGGAAAACGTTATTACGGAGGCTGTGAAGTTGTTGATGAGATTGAAACGATTGCCATTGACCGTGCAAAAGCATTGTTTGGTGCAGCCTATGCAAATGTGCAACCGCATTCAGGTTCTCAAGCTAACACAGCTGTTTATCACGCTTTTATAAAGCCAGGAGATAAAATTATGGGCTTTGATTTATCCCATGGAGGACACCTTACTCATGGCTCGCCTGTTAATTTCTCCGGACGTCTATACGATGCCGTTTTTTATGGCGTCGATAAAGAAACAGGTCGGTTAGATTACGATGTAATTGAACAAATGGCCGCTAAGGAAAAACCAAAAATGATTATTGCGGGGGCATCTGCATACTCTAGAGATATTGATTTTAAACGTTTTAGAGAAATTGCGGACAGCGTAGGTGCGTTTTTATTAGCTGATATTTCTCATCCATCGGGACTCATTGCTAAAGGAGTTTTGAACGATCCCTTACCACACTGTCATGTGGTAACAACTACCACACACAAAACCCTTCGTGGTCCACGTGGCGGACTAATGATGATGGGCCAGGATTATGAAAACCCTTTTGGGCTTAAATTTAAAAACGGAAACTTGCGCATGATGTCTTCGTTGCTTGATATGGCTGTTTTTCCAGGAAATCAAGGTGGTCCGTTAGAGCATGTTGTAGGAGCAAAAGCCATTGCTTTTGGCGAGGCATTATCCGATGATTTCTTACATTATATTTTGCGTGTGCGTGAAAATGCACAAGCTATGGCAAAAGCATTTGTTGACAGGGGATATAACCTTATTTCGGGCGGAACAGACAACCACATGATGTTGGTGGATTTACGAAACAAAAACATTTCTGGAAAGCAGGCCGAACAATCACTTGTAAAGGCGGAAATTACAGCAAACAAAAACATGGTGCCTTTTGATGACAAATCACCATTTGTAACTTCAGGCATCCGATTTGGAACAGCTGCCATAACCACTCGCGGGTTGGTTGCTGCAGATATGGAGCCTATAGTTTCATTAATTGACGAAGTCATTCAAAATCCAGAGGATGAAACAATTCTATCGGGTGTAGGAAAGCAAGTACACGCCATGATGGCACATCGACCACTTTTTAACGCCTAATCAGCAATTTCAATATGCTGATAAGCTCCTAAGTCTGGAGGTGAAGTGCGTTGAATACCTAATAAGTCTGTTGGAACTAGTGCTCCAATAGACGTATCCCCTTTTAGAATAAAGTCACTTTCTTGTGTAATTTGCAAATCATTTTCTTCAGGAAACACAAACGAAGGTGTTGCATTTCGAACAATTTGAGCGTAATAATCTGTGTTTTCCCAATCAAAAAATGGATTGTCAATCACGGATTGATTTGAACTTTCAAACTGTATTGCAGTGTGATTTAATTTAAAATTTACAGGAACATTACCTTCTTGTTCCACAAAGAATTCCACAAATTGATTTCCTTCAATAATACAATTATTAAAAGTGGCTTTTTCAAGAGGCTTAATAAAGTTTGTTTCGCTGTCAATAGGTGTATAATCATTTAACAACACCGTTGGTGACGACCGGAAACTTTTGTTCCAATAATTGGCAAATGTACAGTGTGTAAATTCATATTTTCCACCAATATTTCCAAAAAACGATGCCTGTCCTGCATTGCCAAACACACTATTTTCAGCATAGATGTGAGCTGTTTTACCCCACAAGTTTACAGCGGCACTGTTGTAAATTTGTGTGTTTTTCAGGGTTAAAGTAGGACTTGTCGTTTCGTCGTTATAGTCCATTAAAATCCCCACGGTTGCATTTTTGATAGTAGCGTGATTAAATTGATGTTGTGTGCTTCCTGCTGTGAGCCAAATGGCACCCCATTGCCCGGGAATATTATCGTAAAGTGGCTCCAATCGATCGCCTTCAAAAATGACTTCGCCTTCCATGGCTTCGGGGTCTGTACTTGTGTTACCATTAACAATTAATGTAGCATTGTCTCCTACAATCAACCCTGAGTTTTCATGAAAATGAACACGGGCACCTGCTTCAAAAACAACTGTTTTTCCAGATGGCACACCCATATAGCCGTACACTACATAAGGTTTTTCGTTTGTGAAAATTAGCTCGTTATCTTCTAAGTAACGCCCCTCTATACCAATATTATCATCCGGATTTCCAATTGGAATACTTTCTTTAATACCTTCACTATTTTTATTTGGATATAAAAACACCGCATCTTGTACCAAGGTCATAAGGGTTACTTCCCCCACATCAGAAAAATGTAATTTATCCTCATACAAAAACTGAGTGTTGTTTTGTGTGAGTTCATTTATCTCAGCAGTAGTTTCAATATACACATACATGCTGTCCTTGGGAAGTAGTTCTACATTTTGAAACGATTTTCCACTCAGACCATCCACGTTTAATCTAAAATTTGAATCGTCTCCTTTGTTCATGTAAATACTTGGAATGGAAACTGCATCATCAGAAATGTTGTAAACTTTCAACGTGTACGTAGCTGAACTAATTCCGGTGAAAATAGTATCCAAATAAACCGTGTCGCGACTAAACCTTAACTCGGATGACTCGATAGGGCGAAAGTCGAAATCAGTACGACAACTACTATATAGACTAACAATTGCAATGCCTACAACAAGCAGCAAGCTTTTGAAAATGATATTTTGCGGTTTACTTTTCAATGATTTCTACTTCAAATAATTTATCCCAGTATTTTCCTGTTACAAAAAATGTATTTCGTTTTGGGTGATAGGCAATACCGTTAAAAACATCCAATCGGTTATGCTGACTTACTCGTTTTTTTAAACCTGAAAAATCTACAACCCCTTGTACAATTCCAGTTTTTGGATCAATGATAACCACAACGTCTTTGTTAAATTGATAGGTGTTTCCATAAATCAGCCCGTTAACATATTCCAATTCATTTACTTTAGATAAATAAGTGTTGTGCGTTACGATATCTTTACTGTCAACCTCCTCAAACGTAGTTGGATTTAGACGCCAAAGTTTTTGACTTCCGTCTGTTTTATACAACCATGTTCCGTCAGTGCAAATTCCCCAACCCTCTGGGCTTTTGGTGTATTTAAATGATTTTTCGAGTGTTAAATCTGAACTGTTGTACACAAAACCAAGCTTCTTTTTCCAGGTCAATTGAATAATTTTTCCGTTGATACTTGTGATGCCTTCGCCAAAATACGCATTATCTAAAGGGAGTTTTTGAATAACTTTTCCGCTTTTAAAGTCTACTTTTCTAATCGATGAGGCGCCGTATTGCCCTGTACTTTCATACAGGGTGTCGCCAACAAATTCTAATCCTTGCGTATATGCGTTGATGTCGTGTGGGTAGGTTTTTATTAATTTATAGGTGTAGAACTTAGGTTTTGTAGAAGCAAAAACACGAATATTTTTGGTCACTTCTTTAACGTCGTTTTCGGTTTTAATAATTGCTTTAACTTGCTGTTCACCTGTTGTTTGTGGAACTATAAAGGGTTGAGTTAATTTTTTGTTATTCCAGTAAAATTGATGGCTTTTGGCATCTTTTAGCGTATTTAACGATATATGTATGGTGTCTGCAGTGCGTACTTTTTTTGAAGCTGATTTGGTAATAATTTTATAGGAAATTGTTTGTTTAGACGCGCAACTTCCAATGGCCAAAACGACAGCAAAGAAACTAGCAATAAAAAACCTATTCATGAGGCGTAAATTTATTTTGAAAAATACTCATAATGTTCAGAAAAAAAAACGAACAAAGCATATATATTTGCAACGGGCAAGTCCTTTACAACCAGCTCCTGCTGAATCCCCCCAGGGCGGAAACGCAGCAAGGGTAAGCGGTCGTAGCGGTGTGCTATAGGTAACTTGCCCTTTTTACTATGAAAGAACCACACGTTGTACTCATTACAGGTGCCTCTTCGGGGATAGGCTTTGCAACTGGAAAATACCTTATTGCACGTGGTTTTCAGGTTATTGGAACAAGTCGTACGCCTAACAAGTATCCTGATCACCCTTTCCAACTTGTAGCAATGGATGTTCTCAACGATGATTCCATTCAAAATGCAGTAAACCAAATTATTACAGAACACAAACGTATAGATGTGCTTGTAAATAATGCGGGTATGGGTATGGCCGGTCCTGTTGAAGAACTAGAAATGAAGCCTTTAGATAATGTTTTTGACACAAATCTAAAAGGTCCAATTCGGGTGATGCAATTCACACTCAAACAGATGCATAAGCAAGCGTTTGGTAAAATTATCAATGTTGCTTCCTTGGCAGGAAATTACGGATTACCGTTTAGAAGTGTTTATTCCGCTTCAAAAGCTGCGCTTATGCGTGTTACTGAAAGCCTGCGTTTGGAACTAAGGCATACTCCTATTCAGTGTACAATACTTTCTCCTGGTTCTATTCAAACACCCATAGCAGCAAGTCGTTTTTATGCTCCGCTAAAGAAAGATTCTGTTTATTACCAACAATACAATAATGGACTTAAAGACATGGATGCACATGTTGAAAAAGGATTGCAGCCTGTTGAAGTAGCCAAAAAGATTGAAAAACTCATCAATTCAAAAAAATTAAAACCAAACTACAGCGTTGGTCCATTTTTAGAAGTAATTTCGCCAATAATTAAGTTTTTATTGCCACAACGTATGTACGAAAATTTAGTAGCATCATTTTATAATTTAAATTAAACAACATGAAATTTTTTATTGACACAGCCAATCTAGATCAGATTAGAGAAGCACAAGCCCTTGGTATTTTAGACGGGGTTACAACAAACCCATCTTTGATGGCAAAAGAAGGCATTACAGGACAAGACAACATTATTGCCCACTATAAAGCAATTTGCGACATTGTAGAAGGCGATGTTTCTGCCGAAGTTATTTCAACGGACTTTGAAGGAATGATTAAAGAAGGAGAGGCACTTGCGGCACTTCATCCACAAATTGTGGTAAAAATCCCTATGATTTTAGAAGGAATAAAAGCGATTAAATACTTCTCTGATAAAGGTATTAAAACCAACTGTACACTCGTATTTTCATCTGGTCAAGCGCTATTAGCTGCAAAAGCTGGTGCTACTTATGTATCGCCTTTTATTGGTCGTTTAGACGACATTTCTACAGACGGCTTGCAATTAATTGAGGACATTCGAAATGTATATGATAATTACGATTTTGACACGCAAATACTGGCTGCTTCTGTACGACACACCATGCATGTTATTGATTGTGCTCAAATTGGTTCTGATGTCATGACAGGTCCCTTAAGTGCAATTGTTGGATTGGCAAAACATCCGCTAACTGACAGTGGCTTGGCAAAGTTTCTTGCCGACCATAAAAAGGGGAATTAACGATGCACTTATTTCTCTAAAAGAAATAAAAATTCTTGGTGTTTGTTGTCGCTATTTATCCACTCGTTTGTCCACCTCATGGCTCCCATGACATTGTGTTTGTAGTCAATTTCTAGGGCTTTAAGAAGTTTGCCAGACGAGTTTAAAATATCTAGTAATTCTTGTTTTGTAGCTCTGCCTCCAGAACTGTAAGAAAGCAATATGTATTTTGAGTTAGCGTGTTTAATCATTTTTTCAATCGCTTTCATTGCAATAAAATGTCCATTATCGTCTTTTCTGAACTCTTCAAAAACTGAACTGGCTACAGTATCTTTAGAGTCAATTCGCCTATTTGCTTTGCCAAATAATTGTGGCTTATCGTTTTTAATAATACTTGTCCATATATGATAATAAGAAGCATATCTAACCCTACTGGGGGGCATTTTTTCGTTATTTGAGCCATACGGTGGATCGAAATAACATAAATCAAATTCTTGATTTTTTAATGTGTCAAAAATATCACCCCTAAAAACAGAATGATTACCATTCCCAACAACAATTTTTGGAATTTTAAGTAAAAGATTATTGAAAGATCGGGGAGACCATTTTTTTAAGTATGAAACATAGTGCCCCATGGTACTATCAACTTTATCAAGTGCAAGAATAAGACTTGTAAGTACCACTGACTTATCGATTTCATCAAGTTTAAGAAGATCAATTTCTTCTCTAATGCCATCAAGTTTTTGAGTGTTTTTGATTTGAAAAGGTCTTTTTTCTGAAAATTCAATTTCACCACCATAATTTTCGGTAAACCATCCGTCTATTGGTTTGACATTATTTAAATGAAGAATCAGTTCTTTATAATGGGAGTTTTCTTTAGTAGCCAAAAGATAACACTTTGCAAATGTTTCAGACCAATATGAAATATCATTTGCAGTAGTGTCGTATTGCGCTTTTGCAAATGCTTGTGAAACCCTTGTAGAACCACTAAATCCATCTAAAACAGTTTTAATTTCTAAATCCTGTACACTTTCTAGGATGTATTTAATCAACTTCAGTTTAGAACCAGCATACTTTATTCCTTCAGTTTCGATTTTAGGAACTGTTGAATTACCGAATATGTCAATTTGAGGCATTTATATTGTTTTTTGTTCCTCAATATCATTTTGGAGAATTGCTTTTGCAGCTGAATGACCATTTTCTGTCGCTACTAAAGCTAAGCCAAAAAGGTTTACTAAAGTTAAATTGTGAGAATAATCAATCCATCCATTTGTGAGACTGTTAAAATAGGATTGTGCTTTTTTGATGTGAGTCCAAAGACCCCGCTGAAGCGCGTTTGCTGCGGCATTGCCATACCTTACTTCAGCAATGTAATTATCATTTGCGTCAAGAAAAGCATAAACGGGATGTTTTCTACCGTGACCTTGACTAATTTTTTGAATTTTTTTTATGCTTGATTTTGCTTTTTCATAGTCGTAAATCAAAATATCACACCTTTTTTTCTTTTCATCATAAATTAAAGGCATCACATTCATTGAGCCAAAGTCTTTAAAAGCATCACTTTCAAAAATAGAATTGATTATATTCTGACTTGTAATACATTCACTATTAAGTTCTTCCAAGTAGGGAAACATTTTCCAGTTTTTGTCTGTTGAAAGCTGAAGAGGACCATCTCCATAGGCTTTTAAACTTACAGGGAATTGAGATTTACTAAGTTCGTCTATTATAACAATATCCTCTTCATGGTCTTTGGCTCTAAAAGATCTTTGCCAACGTGAACACTTTTAAAGTCATACATGAATTGATTAATAAATTCCACAATCCCAATTTCTGCTAGGTCACCATGGGTTTTGTTTCCAATTAACCTCATTGTAAATATGTTGGAAAGCGTGTTTACGATAAGATGTTGATTTTTGCCTACAAGTAGTTTAAATCGACTTTGAAAATTTTCATAATTATTCATTTGTAAAAATTAATGTTATTTACACAAATATATCAAGATTATAGCTATTATTTGAGTTAAGGCGATAAAGTATAAAAACCTTCAAAAAGCCCACATATTGTCTGTGGGCTTTTATATTTTTGCACAAAACGTAACGTATGCTATCTGTATCTAATCTTTCTGTTCAATTTGGCAAACGCGTCCTATTTGACGAAGTAAATGTTTCCTTTAATCATGGAAATTGTTATGGAATTATAGGTGCCAACGGAGCAGGAAAATCTACTTTTCTTAAAGTCCTTACAGGTAAAATGGAGCCCAATTCAGGAAATGTGCATCTTGAAACTGGTAAACGTATGTCCGTTTTGGAACAAAACCACTTCGCTTATGACGACTTTCCAGTTTTGGAAACCGTAATTCGTGGGAACACATCCCTTTTTGCCATAAAAAAGGAAATGGACGATTTGTATGCCAAGCCCGATTTTTCAGACAAAGACAGCGATCGTGTTGGGGAGTTGCAAATCAAATATGAAGAAATGAACGGCTGGAACGCCGAGAGCGATGCCGCTACGCTACTTTCCAACCTTGATATTCATGAGGAACATCATTATACTTTGATGAAAGATTTAGACGGTAAACAAAAAGTACGTGTTTTATTAGCTCAAGCATTATTTGGAAACCCAGACGTCCTAATTATGGATGAGCCTACGAATGATTTGGATTATGAAACCATTCAATGGCTTGAACACTTTTTGGCAAACTACGATAATACGGTAATTGTGGTTTCGCATGATCGTCATTTTTTAGATGCCGTTTGTACGCACATTTCTGATGTCGATTTTGGAAAAATCAATCACTTTTCTGGTAATTATACCTTTTGGTATGAGTCTAGCCAGTTGGCTGCAAAACAACGCGCGCAACAAAACAAAAAAGCTGAAGAAAAGAAAAAGGAGTTGGAAGAATTTATTGCTCGTTTTAGCGCAAACGTCGCTAAATCAAAGCAAGCTACTTCGCGTAAAAAAATGATAGACAAACTCAATATCGCTGATATTCGCCCTTCTTCAAGACGTTATCCTGCTATTATATTTGAGCGTGAGCGTGAAGCCGGAGATCAAATTTTGAATGTCGAAGGACTTGCTGCAGAGATTGACGGTGTACCACTTTTTACAGGTATAGATGTAAATCTAGCCAAGGGAGATAAGGTTGTGGTATATAGTAAAGATGCTCGTGCAGCGACTACTTTTTATGAAATTTTAAACGGCAATCAACAAGCCAGTGCAGGTTCTTTTGAATGGGGTGTGACGACCAATCAAAGTTATTTGCCACTGGACAATGCGGCGTATTTTGGTGCTGATGAATCTTTGGTGGATTGGTTGCGCCAATATGCTAAAACAGATGAAGAACGGGAAGAAGTATTTTTACGCGGTTTTTTAGGTAAGATGCTTTTTAGTGGAGATGAAGCGCTTAAATCGGCAAAAGTTTTATCTGGAGGTGAAAAGGTGCGCTGTATGCTTTCTCGCATGATGATGGAACGCGCTAATGTGGTTATGCTGGATGAGCCAACAAATCACTTGGACTTGGAATCCATTACGGCGTTCAACAATTCGCTTATTAAGTTTAAAGGAACGGTAATGCTTACCACACACGATCACGCCTTTGCGCAGTCTGTTGGAAATAGGGTAGTGGAACTAACACCAAAAGGAGTTATTGATCGTTATATGACTTTTGACGATTATATGGCGGACACTAAAATAAAGGAATTACGCACAAAAATGTACGCTTAGAGAAAGGCTTTTGCATTCTCAACTTCTGATGCAGGCACCCACAATTGTTGCATCAATGTAGGTGCACCAAAACCTGCTAACCGAGCAGATTCGGATTCATCTTTTATAATGGGGAAAATGTTATTTTCTTCTAATAGCGCTTTTATACGTTGTACATAAACACGATTTCCAGTGTACAATAAGCGAAAAGAATCGGACATTAATTATTGTAGTATTTACTATTCCAAATGGCTTGACTTACGTTCTTGCCTCTAGCGAAGGTATAATAAATTACAATTGCAGCAACGGATTTAAACATAAAGAAGTATATCAAGAAAAAATCGCTTGTTGTTGGATTTGATGTAAAAACAGAAAGCGGAACAAAGAATGAAAGAAGAAAACTTCCAGCCAGTATGGCAATGCACATGGTAATGAGATTTTTAAACGGCCAAACCAAAAATTTTCTAAGGGGGTGTAAATCGTTGCCCCACTGATGGATAAGGTAGTAATAACCATTTCCCATAGGTGCAAAAAGCAAAGGGTCATCCGCGTTTTCTAATTTAAAAAGCTTGGATGGCGCCATCATTTTCAAAGACGTTAGTTCTGTTTGATGTGTTTTTTCAATAACTTTAATTTCCTCAACGGCTTCAATTGGAAATTGACCTTTAAACAAATTTGCATCTAAAAAACGAAGTCTATAATCAATGCAAATCTTTTTTATTTGATCTATATGATAAATGCGATTTGCATCGATTTTATCAATTTTAAAATTATTTTTTGTTAATGCAATTTTATTAACTGAGGTCTTTGTTCTCAGTTGATCTAATTTGTATCGGATATCGGTAGGCGCAAACATAAATTTTTCTTTTAGCAATACTCAAATATACGCATAACTTACGAATAATCAAGTGTTTAAGAATCGATAAACAAGTTATTGGCGAAGTGTGGCGCCAAGTTGTTTTTCATATTGTTGCGCAATACGCTGCATGGTTTTATCAATTTGCTTGTCTGTGAGCGTTTTGTTTTTGTCGCTTAACGTAAAACTCAGTGCATAAGACTTTTTCCCATTTGGAATTCCTTTTCCTCTAAACACATCAAACAACTGCACACTCTCTAACAATTGTTTTTCTGTTTTTTTTGCAATTTGATATAATTCCTTAAAATTTGTTTCTGTATTTATTAGCAGAGCTAGATCTCGCTGTACTGAGGGATATTTAGATAGTGGCTTAACTTCAATCTTTTGGTTTGTGTTAGCCAATACGGTGTCTAATTTCAGTGTGCAAGCAAATACATCTTGATCGATATTTACTCCCTCAAATGCTCCCAAATTCACCAAACCAAGTGTTCCAATGTAGTTGTCTTTGCAATGAAAATCGATAGCTTCTTTGTAGTGTGCATGCTTTCCGGGAAATTCATTGGCATGAACTCCAAGTCGCTGTAATAATGTTTTTACAACTCCTTTCAAAAAGAAAAAATCTGATTTTTGTGCTGTTACACTCCAGTGGTTTGGCAATTGTTGTCCCGTAACTACTACGCCTAGTGTAGGTGTTTGTATTGTTCCTTTTTTAGTTTTATGGTAGGTGTTACCAACTTCAAAAAACCGTAGATTTTGTTGTTGACGATTGTTGTTAAACTGTACTGCTTCCAGTATGCCATAAAGCAAATTGGTACGCATCACTGATAGTTCGCTACTCAGCGGGTTTAAAATTTCAACCATTTCATCAATACTCCCGCTGTGTTTTGGGGTTGTTAGGGAGTTGTTATAGATTTCATAAAAACCTTGCGCAATTAGTTGTTGGGCAATGTTTTGTTGGTATTGATTTGAAAGTTGTTTAGCAAATTCAGGAACAGAACTGTTGAGTTTAGATCCAGTTGGAATGGCGTTATATCCATAAATACGTAAGATTTCTTCTACAACATCTGCTGGGCGTTTAACATCCGTTCGGTAGGTTGGAATTGCTAGCCCCAAGGAAGTTTCAGTTACGTTTGTAATTTTAATGTCTAGTCCTTGTAAAATTTTCTTAATCGTTTCGCGTGGAATTTCATACCCTATTAAGTTGTTGACGTACTCAAACTTTAACAACACATGATGTGGCTCGTGTTTTACCGGGTATTCATCTATGATATCAGACGAAATAACGCCACCAGCTACTTCCTGAATAAGTAAAGCAGCGCGTTTAAGGGCATACTTTGCCAGTTCGATATCAATACTTCTTTCGTATCGGAAAGAAGCATCTGTACTTAACCCATGTCGCTTTGCTGTTTTGCGAATAGCGACAGGATCAAAATAGGCACTCTCCAGAAAGATTTCAGTTGTATTTTCAGAAACTCCTGATTCCAATCCACCAAATACACCGGCCAAACACATTGGCTTGTCTTCATCGCAAATCATCAAGTCTTCGCCACTGAGTTTGCGTTCAACTCCATCTAAAGTAACAAATGATGTTCCTTCTTTAAGTTTTTGAATTCGAACAATTCCACTTGAAATTTTACCAGCGTCAAACGCGTGTAGTGGTTGTCCCAACTCGTGAAGCACATAATTTGTCGCATCCACAATATTATTGATAGGCTTTACTCCAATAGCCTTAAGTCGGTGTTGTATTTGTTCGGGAGATGGTTTTACTTTCACTCCAGACATACGTAAGCCGCAATAACGCGGTGCTGCCTCATTATCTTGCACATCTATTTGAATCGCTCCGCTATAGTTATTTACGCTATAGGAACTAATAGGAGGTGTAATCAATGCGGGTGTATCTTCTTTATGTAGCAAGGCCGCACGCAAATCCCTTCCTACACCATAATGGCTCATGGCATCGGACCGATTGGGGGTTAGGCCAATTTCAAAAACATAATCTATAATTATTGAAAATACATCTTTACAAGGAGTTCCCGCTTTATGATGATTTTCAAGCACCATAATTCCGTCGTGGCTTGTACCCATACCAAGCTCGTCTTCAGCACAAATCATTCCGTGGCTTACTTCTCCTCGAATTTTGCTTTTTTTGATTTCGAAAGATTCTCCTGAATCACTGTATAATGTTGTGCCAACAGTAGCTACAGGAACTGTTTGTCCTGCCGCTACATTAGGAGCACCACATACAATCTGTACAGGTTCATCAAGACCAATATCAACTTGAGTGACCTTTAATTTATCCGCATTTTGGTGTTTTTCACAGCTTAAGACTTTACCAATTACAACTCCTTCCAAGCCCCCTTTAATGGACTGGTATTGCTCAATTCCTTCAACTTCTAATCCGATATCAGTAAGAATGTCGCCAACTTCTGTCGGGCTCAATTCTGTTTGAATAAAATCACGAAGCCAATTATACGATATGTGCATGGTTGTTAATTATGTTGCAAAGATACACCGATGTTTTAAGTACACAATTTATCCGATGTACTTCCAAATGGACTTTCCTTGCTGCGAAAGCGTTAATGCTGTTCGCAATACTTTGTGTTGTTCTTGTGATAGGGCTGCGTCATTTAAAAGTATTTGATCAACAGCGTGCCGAACAGATTTAAGCACATTAGCGTCTTTTTTCAGGTTAGCAATTAAAAAAGGAAGTACCCCACTTTGCTGTGTTCCCATAAGATCTCCTGGGCCACGGAGTGATAAATCTACTTCGGCAAGTTCAAAACCATCCTGGGTACGTACCATAGTTTTAATCCGAGTTTGCGCATCTTGACTGAGTTTATTTCCAGTCATAAGTACACAATAGCTTTTACTTCCACCACGGCCCACACGTCCACGCAATTGGTGTAATTGTGATAGCCCAAAACGCTCGGCACTTTCAATAATCATAATGCTGGCGTTGGGAACGTTAACACCGACCTCAATAACGGTAGTAGCAACCATAATTTGTGTTTTTCCTGAAACAAATCGTTCCATTTCAAAGGCTTTGTCTTCAGGTGACATTTTCCCATGAACAATGCTAACTTGATAATCTGGAAGCGGAAACTCCCGAACAATACTTTCATAGCCGTCCATCAAATCTTTATAGTCCAACACTTGAGATTCCTGAATAAGCGGATAAACTACATATACTTGTCTTCCCGAGGCAATTTCTTCTCGCATAAATTGAAAAATGGCTAAGCGCTTACTATCAAGTCTATGCAGTGTGGTAATTGGTTTTCTTCCTGGAGGAAGTTCATCTATGACCGACAAGTCCAAATCTCCGTAAGCAGTCATGGCTAGAGTTCTTGGAATTGGGGTGGCTGTCATCACTAAAATGTTAGGTGGAGTGGAATTCTTACGCCATAGCTTAGCACGCTGCGCTACTCCAAAGCGGTGCTGTTCATCAATGATTGCCAAACCTAGCTTTTTGAATGTTACAGTTTGTTCTAATATGGCATGGGTACCAATTAGAATTTGCAATTTTCCTTCATTCAATTGCTCAAATAATGGAGTCCGCGCGCTTTTTTTTACCGAACCCGTGAGTAGTCCGACATTAATGTTGAGAGGTTGTAAAAGTTCGCTGATAGTTGCATGGTGTTGTTGAGCTAAAATCTCAGTAGGAGCAACTAGGGTAGCCTGTAACCCATTATCGAGCGCCATAAGCATACACAATACAGCGACAATGGTTTTTCCTGAGCCCACATCTCCTTGTAGTAGGCGATTCATTTGAGCCTCACTTTTTAGGTCCATACGAATTTCACGAATTACACGTTTTTGCGCCTCGGTAAGCGGAAACGGTAAGTGGTTGTGAAAGAACGAATTAAAGTATTGTCCAATTTCAGTAAAAGGAATGCCTTTTAAGTGCTGTTTTCGTTGAAGTTTTTTAAGACCCAATTGAAGTTGAACAAAAAATAATTCTTCAAATTTCATGCGGTATTGAGCTTCAGCAAGTTTTTCTTGATTTTCAGGAAAGTGGATTGTTGTGAGTGCAGTATTTTTATCAATTAGATGGTATTGCTGCAATATGTGATTTGGTAAAACTTCTTGAACTCCAGCTTTAACCTCTTCAAATAAGTGTCCTATAATTTGGCGCATTACACGTTGTGAGATACCGCTTTTTGTCAATGCTTCTGTTGCTGAATAAAGAGGTTGAAAATTTCCTTTTCGTTGCTCATGTTCTTCCAAAAAATTTAACTCTGGATGGGCTATGGAACATTTGTTTCCAAACCAATTTAGCCTTCCAAAAGCCATGTAGGGTTTGTTGAGTTGTAAAGATTTTTGAATCCATTGATGCCCCCTAAACCAAACCAATTCAATGCTATGTTGTCCATCAGAAAAGGTAGCAACCAACCTACTTCCTCTTTTTTGCTTCACCGTTTCCATATGCGTAATGCTGCCCAGAATTTGTACTTCTGCGGTTGTTTTTGGCACCTGACCTGGCGTAAAGTATTGACTTCGATCTATATATCTGTATGGAAAAAAATACAACAAATCTTGTAGGGTGTGTATGCCTAACTCTTTTTTGAGTATTTGCGCACGATTAGGCCCCACGCCCTTGAGATAATCAATCGGTTTTTGAAATAACTCAGCCATAAAAAACGAAGATAACAGTTTCCTGTTAATAACTATTTGTTTTGCTACTTTATCAACCGTCTGGGTTTGGCTATTTTCACTCTTAAATCTTTATTTTGGAAAATTACCTCCAACTGCTTAATGAAGCCCAACAAAAACCCACTGTACACAAGGATGGTCCGTTGATGGTTATTGCCGGTGCCGGCTCTGGTAAAACAAGAGTTTTAACCTACCGCATTGCATATTTGATGCAGCAGGGCGTTGACTCATTTTCCATTTTAGCCCTTACGTTTACAAACAAAGCTGCACGAGAAATGAAAGCGCGCATTGCCCAAATTGTAGGGGAGAGCGAAGCAAAGAACCTTTGGATGGGAACCTTTCACTCGGTTTTTGCACGAATTCTGCGAGCTGAAGCAGATCGATTGGGCTATCCCTCTAGCTTTACCATTTACGACACCCAAGACTCTGAGCGATTATTATCGTCTGTTATCAAAGAATTAAATCTCGACAAAGATTTGTATAAAGTAAAACAAATACGGTCAAGGATTTCCTCTTTTAAAAATAGCCTTATCACCGTTCGTGCCTATTACAACAACCCTGAACTTATTGAGGCAGATCGCGAGTCAAAACGCCCCGAAATAGGAACGATTTACAAGGAATATGTAGATAGATGCTTTAAGGCGGGTGCGATGGATTTTGATGATTTATTATTGAAAACAAATGAGTTGTTGAATCGTTTTCCAGATGTTTTGGCAAAATATCAAGAACGCTTTCGCTATATTTTAGTAGATGAGTATCAAGATACAAATCATTCACAGTATCTCATTGTACGTGCTTTAGCAGATCGGTATCAAAATATTTGTGTGGTTGGTGATGACGCACAGAGTATATACGCTTTTAGAGGTGCCAATATTCAAAATATTTTAAATTTTCAGCGTGATTATCCCGATGCGGGAGTATATCGATTGGAACAAAATTACCGCTCTTCTGGAACGATTGTAAAAGCAGCCAACGCGATTATTGCTCACAACACAAACCGTTTGGAAAAAAATGTATGGACCGCAAACCCAGAAGGACATAAAATTATCATTCATCGTAGTCCAACAGATGGAGAAGAAGGAAGATACGTAGCAGGCGATATTTTTGAGCGTGCCATGCAATCACAATTGGGCTATGAAGATTTTGCCATATTATACCGTACGAATGCGCAGTCTAGAGCTATGGAAGATTCGTTGCGTAAGCGGAATATCCCCTACAAGGTTTACGGTGGATTATCGTTTTATCAACGTAAAGAAATTAAAGATGTGTTGGCTTATTTGCGCCTTTTGGTAAATCCAAACGACGAAGAGAGCCTGAAGCGTATTATTAATTATCCCATGCGAGGCATAGGACAAACCACGATGAATAAACTCATTGTTGCTGCAAAAAATCATGATAGAACGCTGTATGAAGTTTTAGCTCAAGTACAAGAATTACCACTAAATATAAATGCAGGTACGCGTACCAAACTACAGGATTTTTATACCATGATAGCTTCCTTTAGAGTACAGCTTAATACTCTCGATGCATTTGAAATGGCGGATATGGTTACCAAAAAAGCAGGGTTGGTAACCGAACTTAAGAAAGAAGGCACGCCAGAAGCGATTACGCGTGTTGAAAATATTGAAGAATTATTAAATGGTGTTAAAGATTTTGTGGATGGGCAACGCGAGCTGGCTGATGCCACAGGTTCTTTGGTAGAGTTTTTGGAAGATGTAGCTCTCGCAACTGATTTTGATAACGAAGTTAAGGACCAAAAAGCGGTGTCGTTAATGACCATTCACCTAGCAAAAGGCTTGGAGTTTCCCAATGTTTATATAGTAGGGTTGGAGGAGGATTTATTTCCATCTGCTATGAGTGTAAATACAAGAGCAGAACTGGAAGAGGAAAGGCGTTTGTTTTACGTGGCCTTGACTCGTGCTGAAAAGCGAGCTACGTTGACTTATACGCTTTCGAGGTATCGTTGGGGAAAAATTATTGATGCAGAGCCCAGTAGGTTTTTGACAGAACTAGACGACTCTTGTGTTGATAATCAGGTGGTGAAAGACGACTACACGTTTAAACCTATGATGGACACCTCTGTTTTTGATGCGCCAGACCCCAACAGAGTTCGTTTTAAATCCTTACAAAAAAATAAAACAACTGCTGCTGTACCTCCAAAGGCGCGTATGAAAGCTGTTTCTAAATCTAGCGATGCACCAGTATTAGAACTATCTGATATTAAGAATGGTTCACGAGTTTCACACAGTCGTTTTGGATTTGGAACCGTAGTGAATTTAGAGGGTAGTGGAAACGATGCAAAAGCACTTATTCGCTTTGATCAGTCAGGGGAAAAAAACTTACTGCTGCGTTTTGCTAAGCTTAAAGTAGTTTCATAAAAAAAGCTGCCCTAGGGCAGCTTTAATATCATAACAAAACAGCTAAAATTAGTTAGAAGCGGCTTCCATTCCCTTTTCTAATAAATCAAAGAATTGATCAAGTTTTGGAAGTACAACGATTCGCGTTCTTCTGTTTTTAGCACGTCCAGTTGCTGTTGCGTTATCCTCAAGCGGAACATATGAGCTACGCCCAGCAGCAGTCATACGTGCTGGATCTACTAAGAAGTCTTCTTGAAGAATGCGTACCACAGCAGTTGCACGTTTTACACTCAAATCCCAATTATCTACAAGCACATTGCTATCTGTTTTTACAGGAACATTATCTGTGTGTCCCTCAACCATAAATTCTAAATCTGTTTTATCGTTGATTACTCGCGCTACTTTCCCAAGTACTTCTTTGGCACGCGTAGTTACCGAATAGCTTCCACTACGGAATAAAAGTTTATCCGAAATAGAAATAAAAACTACACCTTTTTCAACGTTCACCTCTATGTCAGAGTCGTTGATGTCAACCAGTGCACCTTTGAGACTTGTTACAAGCGCAAGAGTCACAGAATCCCTTCGTGTAACAGCGTCTTGCATCCGAGTAATACGCATGTCTTTTTCTTTTAAAGACTCTAAAGAGCGCTCCAAATTCTCGGCACCTTTCTGCGATAGTGTCGTCAGGTTACCCATATTATTAATTAGCTCTTGATTGTTTGCTTTTAAGAAGTTGATTTGATCGCGAAGTGCACTAACGGTAGCGTCACTTTTCGCTTTTTCATCTATGCAAGTATTTAACTTTACAGTTGCGGTGTTAAGTAAGTCTTTGGTCTCTTTTTGACTAGACTCTAGGGCGCTGTATTTTTTTTGTGATACACACGATGTTAGCAATACGGGAATTGCAAGTAACAAGATTAGGATTTTATTCATCATCAAATTTATTTATTAGTGTAAAATTACTAGAAAAACGCTGACAACAGTTGTTTTCTTATGTTAATGTTATGAAAAAATTTAATTTTTTATTTAATTTAACTAAATTAAAAAACAAATGATCTAAAAAGTGAAACATTTTTTAAACACATATTACCCCATAGTATTGGCTTTTATCAGTTTTCTATACTCGATATATTTATGGTTTACAGGAAACGAATTAGAGGGGATTTACGTGGGGCTATGGCCGATAACAATATTGGGTTTTGCCATAGCCATAAGATAACGCAGGAGAGATGACAAATAAAATTATGTTCTTTATCGGATTGGCTATTGTGGTGGTGTATGGGTATTTTCTTCTTAGCATTATAACAAGCCAATACAAGGCAAAACAGCGCAACACAGCAGACGACTACGACGTACAAGACTTAGATGGCATGGGGAACCAAGGGCGCATACCCAATAAAAAACCGAAAAACAGGGCTTAATTCTGCCACAATAATTCGTTCTTTTTTTACCAAACCAAAACTATTTAACATATATTCGCACCTCCTAAATGAATTGGTCAAATTGAATAGCTATGGTTGGCTCTCTTTTTGGCCTTTTCGCTTTTTGGGTTTTTTCCCTTTAAATAGTTCTATAACAGGTTAAGCTAATGATAGGTTAGTAGAGTTAGTAATATTCAATAGTCAATGTAGCAACCAAACTTCCATCTTCCGTTACCGTCACGTTTCTTGGGTATCCGTTCTCATTGTAATCATAGGCATAATCAAAATCTCCATCAAAAGTAATATTGTTAATTCCAGATGGATATTCAATTGTTGCGGAAAGCGTATAGTCGTAAGAGAAGAACCAATTATATCCCTCAATATTAGCAAAGGCGTTTTTATTATTGTCATAAGTTAGATTTGCTGTATATCCAATTATTTGGCACATATCATCATTGTATTCTGTAAACGAAATAATTTGGTTGTTTTGTAACTCAAAAGTTGTACAATCATCAGATGTAACAATATTCCCATTGTAAACAAAGTTTTCTGAGTATTCATTATAACCTGTATAAATATACTCTGTCAATCTGTTATTATTATCATATCTGAAAAAAGTTGACCAACTATATTGGTCGTTTCTTTCATCTATTGAATTGTACTGTGAGATGAGATTATTAGTATAAGTAAAGTTGTAAGTATATCTTAAATTATCGTTAAGATATTCTTTAATTGAAACAATTTTATTTCCATCATAAACATAATCAGCAACGTAAACATCAGTTGTTGAACCCCCATCATAATATTCTGTTATTCTTTTAATGAGAACAGTTTTGTCGCCATTTGTATTTTCATTATTGTTTACATCATCCCCATCGTCACTTGAACAAGAGATTAGTAATAGTGTTGTGAATAGTAATAGTAGTTTTTTCATTATATTATTTTTCATTGTTTTGAGTTTATTCTGCCATCTAAATAGTTCTATTATAGGTTAAGTTTATTGGGTAATTAGTTTACTTACTATTGCTTTTAGTTTGTCTATTTCAGCTTGTTGTTTATTTAGTTTTGCCTCTTGCTCATTCATCTTACTGTCCTGCTCTTTTAAGGCATTTATAAGCACAGGAACAAGCCCTTGATAGTTTACTGACTTAACACCATTACTTTCTGATACAAGTTCAGGAAATACTTTCTCTATGTCTTGTGCTAAAACACCTATCTTTTGTTTCTTGTTCTCGTCCTTTTTCATAGTATATGACTTACCATCTATTTGTAATAGTTTGGCAAGGGTGCTACCAAGTGAAATGATATTCGCTTTTAGTCTTGCATCAGAGTTAATACTTAAATCTCCTGCTATTGTGGTAGTGCCATCAAAGAGAACTGTTAGCGCATCGCTTCTGTTGCCCAAAGTTCCATTTCCTATTACAAAAGCTGTGTTTTCTGTACTAAAACCCCAAGCACTATTAGTAACTGTAGAGCCTAATAAATTATATTCACCAATCACTAATGATGACCTGTCACTTGCTTCAGTATGATAACCCATAGCTGTTGATTTTCTTCCACTTGCAGTTGTGTTATCTCCCATAGCTGTAGATGCTATTCCTTTTGCTCTTGTTGTAAAACCCATAGCTGTAGAATAATATTGACTTGCTATTGTGTATCCTCCCATAGCTGTGGAAAAATCTCCGTCTGCTACTGCATTAAAACCCATAGCAGTTGACCCAACTTTACTTGCTCTTGTGTTAAATCCCATAGCTGTTGAATATTGTCCACTTGCTGTTGTCCCTGCGCCCATAGCTGTAGAAAAATCTCCACTTGCTGTTGTCCCTGTGCTAGCTGTAGAAAAATCTCCACTTGCTGTATTGTTGTTTGATTGAATACCATTACCACTTGTATCATTAAAATACCAATTAGCAGTTGTAGATTGAGCAGTTAGTGTTAGTGTAATTAAAAGAGCAGATAGTGAGAGTAAGTTTTTCATTGTATTTAATTTTTAACCACTTTATACGTTAACTCTTCGTTGTTTGACTTGTCTGTTGCTTTTACAATGTATGTAGCAGTTGAGAGGTGTTCCATATTTATAGAATTACCTTGTGTTTCCAATACTTTATTGCCTAATAGGTCGTACACCTTTATTTGGTATTCTTTATTGCCATCAATGGTTAGTATTGATGTAGTTGGATTAGGATAGATTGAAAATGAGTTTGATTCTACTGGATTTGTAGAAAGTGATGACTCTTTTGTGTAATACCAATAAGATTTGAATTCTTCTCCTTCAAGTTCATTCCAAGTATTGAAGTTTGTATCGTATTCATATGTAATTCCCTCTCTTACTAAATTTGTTTCATTTTCAGATTGAGTTGAAATATCCATCCTAAAACTTGGTTTATAAATACCCAAACCTGAATACCATTTGTAAGTTGTTTTATTCGTCTTAAGGTAATCTGAATCGTATGAGTATTCATTTTTATACGTTGGTACATAAGATTCGGATTGTGATGACCATATATAACCAACTGATAGAGTTTCATTTCCACTATCGTCGTAAGTGTATTCAAATTTATTTGTACTTGTAGGATTGAACGATTGAGTTTCAGTACTCCAATTATAACCTATGTTTAGTGTGATGTTTCCATACAAATCATATGTGGATTCAGTTTTTCCACTTGGAACAAAAGATTGGTCATACCAATAATATTGTATATAGAGTATTTGATTTCCATTCTCATCGTATTGATATTCTCGTTTCCTGTAAGGGATAAAAGGTTGGGATTCTTCTTCCCATTCAATATATAACGTTTGGTTTCCATTATCATCATATCTGTATTCCTCTTTTTCAAATGGAATAAAAGATTCTGATTCTGAATTCCATTCGTATCCTACATACTCTGTTGTATATCCATTTTCGTTGTACGTTGTCTCAAATTTTGTTTCATAAATAAAAGATTCTGATTCTGAATTCCATTCGTACACTGTTTCTATAGTTTTGTTTATGTTATTTTCATAGGTATATTCAGATTTTTCATCAATATAAAAGTATTGTAAACTTTTTTCCCATCTGTATGTATAATGAAGAGTTCTTAATCCATTTTCGTCGTATGTGTATTCTCTTTTTCTTTTTGGTATAAAAGATTGGGAATAATTATCCCAATCATATCTTATATCAAGAATTCTATTTCCATCCTCATTGTAGGTGAATTCATATTTTAATGTAGGAAGAATGGATTCAGATTCATCATCATCCCAATAATATTCTATTGTTAATATTCGGTTTCCATTTTCATCGTAGGTATACTCCTCTTTTTCCTTAAGGACGGAAGTACCTAAATTATTGTTGTATTCATATTCACTCCAAAGAGTTTGATTTCCATTAACATCCCAGGTATATTCATAAATACGATCGAAAGAGTTTGTGTTTTGATTAAACACGTATTTTAAATCAAGTGTTTGAATTCCATTCTCACTATATTCAACATTATGTTTATAATTTAAAGAATGTACTGAAAAAATAATTTCAGAATAACCATCCAATCTGTAATTTACATTGTCCTCACTTTGGTTCTGTGAATATACATTAAATGAAAAAAGTAAAGTAAATAATAAAAATCTCATCAATGTTTAGTTTTTAACCACCTTATAGGTCAGTTCTTCGTTATTTGACTTGTCTGTTGCTTTAACTATGTAAGTAGCTGTAGACAGGTGTGCCATATTAATAGAATTACCTTGTGTTTCCAATACTTTATTGCCTAATAGGTCGTATACCTTTATTTGGTATTCTTTATTGCCATCAATGGTTAGTATTGATGTAGTTGGATTAGGATAAATAGTAATTGAAGTATTGTCAATTTTTGATAGGGAAAGTAAACTGGATAAATCCGCTGATTGAATATTATTCAACCAACCACCACCTGAAGCTGATGATGTGTTATTGCCACAAATCAAATAAAGTTTATCATTAATGATTTCTGAATCTGAATGTCTTCTGGGTTTCATATTGTTTGTTTCAACATTGGTGTATGAAATGTTAGTTGTATCAAAGATTACAATTCTTGTCATTTCTGAATAATCGCTTATTATATAAATTTTGTTGTCAAAAACAGCTGTTGAATGAGCACTAACGGCAAAAGGCATAACATATTGATTTTCCCAACTATTTGTTTCAGTATTGTATACATCTATTTTATTGGATACATTACCGTTATAACCTCCAATCACATACAACTTTTTATTTATAAACTCACCCCTTGTATTTTTAGCTTCTGGCATATTAGGGAGTTCTGTCCAAGAGTCGAATATAATGTTATAGTAATAAAATTTGTTTGAATACTCCCCGTTAAGATTGCCTCCAAAAACATAAATATTATTGCCATTTACAGCACTTCCGCCCTGTGAAACTGGGTTTGGGTTATTAGAACCATAAGAAACATCGCCACTATCTAAATCAATTATTTCTAATTCACCGTTGCCATTCCTCCCATTGAACCTGTATAAATTATTATTTATTATTTCACCATTGGCATATATTAATTTTTCTAAACTGGGGTTTGTTGTTATTGTATTCCAACTATCATTTTCAGTTGAGTATTTATACAAAAAAATATAATCCTGTGGTGAATCACCACAATTAATGATAATATTTTGACCATCTGTACTTGTAGTTAATAAAGATAAATAATCTTCAGGGAGAGGAGTTAAATCTTGGAAAGTTAAATATTGCCCATAACCTAAAAAAGGCAGTAATAAGAGTTGTAGCAGTTTTCTCATTTTTTTAGCATTTGGTCAAATTTATAAATTATTGCTAAAGAAAAATCGGTATTAACAAAATGATAATCTTACACCTACTGCGTTTAATGCCCTACTATGTTTAAGCACCCCTTTTTTATAGTGTAGAATAATGTATACTTTTTAGGATGTCCGTTAAGTTCAGTTTCTTTTTTTAGGGTGTTACTTTTGTGCAGTTTTGTTGATTATTGAAAGAAAACAAGGGTTACTTACCAATACA
>CATAMV010000068.1 GCA_949487855.1 Bacteroidota bacterium | reverse complement strand
TGCAGTAGTGGTATTGCCATTTTGGGTATATTGCTGAACGAAAATACGAATTATGTTTCAAGGGGTACTGACCAAAATGAAAACCGAGTGGCAATCGCCCGTAAACTACTACCTGCTTTTCCAAGATTCTTTTATCCATGTGAATAGTTTGCTGCAAAAAAAAGTACAGATTTCACTTACGGGATATGAGTGTTTAAGTTGTCATGCACCCAAAGAAATTTTCCGCCAAGGATTTTGTAAATCATGCTTTTTTGAAACACCAAGCGCCGGGGAGTGGATCATGAAGCCCGAACTAAGTAAAGCGCATTTGGGCATTGAAGACCGCGATTTGGCTTTTGAGCAAAAAGTGCAGTTGCAGCCGCACATCGTATATTTTGCGGTTTCGAGCGGACTCAAGGTCGGCGTAACTCGAAAAACGCAAGTACCCACACGTTGGATAGACCAAGGCGCACACCAAGCCTTGCCAATCGTGGAGGTGCCAAACCGTTATTTGGCAGGGATTACGGAAGTGGCCCTTAAAGCCTATTTCAATGATAAAACCAATTGGCGTGTCATGCTCCAAAACAAGGGCGAACAGTTGGATTTGGTGGCAGAACGTGCGGCCTGTTTGTCTAAGCTTCCTGCCGAAGTACAGCCTTATATTGCTTCCGATGCATCTATTGAAGTGGCCTACCCTGTGCAGCGTTTTCCCGAAAAGGTAAAAAGTTTAACGCTTTCCAAATCCCCAGAATACACAGGAATACTAAAAGGAATCAAAGGACAGTATTGGATTTTTGAAGACGATACCGTTTGGAATGTTCGTGGGCATGAAGGACATGTGGTGTCCATTGCAGTAGATTAACCGTCAAATGTTTTTTTGGAGTGTGCTACTAAACCATTGATTTTTTCCAACTCTTTTTTGGTTAGGTGCCGCCATGTACCCACACCCACATCTAAGGAAACGTTCATTATCCGTATGCGTTTTAGCGTTATGACGTTATAGCCCAAGTACTCGCACATGCGTCTAATTTGGCGATTTAACCCCTGTGTAAGAACAATTTTAAATGTCTTTTTGTGTGTTTGTGTTACCTGGCAAGGGCGTGTAACGGTATCCAAAATGGGAACGCCTTTGCTCATTTTTGCCACAAATTCTTTTGTTATGGGCTTGTCCACAGTAACCACATATTCTTTTTCGTGATGGTTTCGCGCACGTAGGATTTTATTGACGATATCGCCATCGTTGGTTAAAAAAATTAAGCCTTCTGAAGGTTTATCTAACCTGCCGATAGGAAAAATTCGGGTCGGATAATTGATGTAGTCAATGATGTTGTTTTTCTCTAATCGCGTGTCGGTAGTACACACAATACCAACGGGTTTATTAAAAGCAATATAAACGGGCTTATCTGCTTTTTTATTCACTGAAACGCCGTCCACTGCAATGCTGTCTTCTGGGGTAACTTTTAACCCCATAACCACAGGTTTTCCATTGACTGTTATTCTGCCTTCGTCTATGAGTTTATCGGCGGCACGCCGAGAGCAATAGCCCAATTCGCTGAGGTATTTATTGATACGAACTGCTGGTTTTTCAGGCATATTACAATTGGATTTCTTCGCATACTTTTAATTTGAATTCACGTCGGATAATCCATACAAAAAGATACAAAAATGGGGTGTCAAATGCAGCGACTAAAATTTTAAAAAGAATACTCGAAACCACCAATCCCCAAAAAAGTTCCCACGGCAACAATCCAAATGAGCAAAGAAGTAAGATTACAGTTGTAGAGTCAATGATTTGTGAGGCAAAAGTGGAGAAGTTATTTCGTAGCCACAAGTGCTTTCCTTTGGTGAGATTTTTCCAAAAGTGATAAATACGAATATCCACAAACTGCGCCGATAAATAGGCAATCATAGATGCCAATACGGCAAGCGGCGACATGGCGAATACCTTTTGAAAAGTAGCATCGTCAACAGGCGAAGTTTCTATAGCAGGGACTTCTCCGGCAAGGAGCAGAATTCCAATGGAAAAGAAGGATGCAAAAATTCCAGCAATCACAACTTGATTCGCACTCTTTTTACCAAAAATTTCAGAAATGATATCTGTGATAAGAAACGTAATGGGATAGG
>CATAMV010000067.1 GCA_949487855.1 Bacteroidota bacterium | reverse complement strand
TAGGCGATTTTTTCACGAATAGCAGCAATGGCTAAAATAGCCAACAGCCAACCAATTCCAGAGCCAAAACCGTAAACGGCAGACTCGCCAATAGAAGCAAAACTCTTTTGCTGCATAAATAATGATCCACCCAAAATGGCACAGTTCACAGCGATAAGTGGTAAGAAAATCCCCAACGCGCCATAAAGCGCAGGTGCGAATTTCTCCACTATCATTTCAACCAATTGCACCATAGAGGCAATCACGGCAATGAACATGATAAAGCTTAAAAAGCTAAGGTCTAAAGCGGCATAGTCTTCGCCTAACCAAGCCATTGCGCCTGCTTTAAGCAAGTAATTGTCTAACAAATAGTTGATCGGTACAGTAATAGACAGTACAAAGATTACGGCAAAGCCTAATCCGACAGCTGTTTTTACTGTTTTAGATACCGCCAAATACGAACACATTCCTAAGAAATAGGCGAAAATCATGTTCTCAATAAAAATACTTTTTACAAAAAGATTGATATAATCCATGGCTTAATTTTTTTCTATGAGTTTGCGGTTACGTGCGCGCTGCACCCAAATAATTAATCCTAGAGTTATCAAGGCCATTGGCGACAATAGCATTAACCCATTGTTCTCATAGCCCATTTCGTAAAGTGCATCTGGAATAACTTGATACCCATACAATTTTCCGGAACCCAAAAGCTCTCTAAAAAATGCAACAAGTATCAACATAAATCCATAACCTGCTGCATTACCAACTCCGTCTAAAAATGATTTCCAAACACCGTTACCTAAAGCGAATGCCTCTAGGCGCCCCATTACAATACAGTTGGTAATAATCAACCCAATAAAAATAGAAAGCTGCTTGCTTACATCATAGGCAAAGGCACGCAACACCTGATCTACAAGAATTACCATAGAAGCCACAACAACCAATTGCACAATAATTCGGATACGATTTGGAATGGCATTTCTAAGGATAGAAACGATAACGTTACTCGCACCCATCACGGCAATTACAGAAAGCGTCATAACCACTGCGGGTTTTAGCTGCACGGTAATTGCCAATGCAGAACAAATTCCCAATACCTGAACGGTAATCGGATTATTGTCGTCAAGCGGATCTTTAAGTAACGCACGGTTTTTCTTTGAAAAAAGCGGCTCACGCTCTTTAGCTACAAAGAAAATAGCGGGTTTTTTGTTTGATTTTGGTTGTGACATATTTAGTTGTTATACGCAAGGTCTGCGGGTTTTGCTTTTAGGTAGGGCAAATAGTGTTGTAAGCGCTCTTTAATCATGTCAGAAACACCATCACCCGTAATGGTTGCGCCCGAAATGGCATCAACCTCGTGGTCGTCTTTATCTGTATCATTAGGGTCGTTGTTCGTTTTAGAAACGCTAATTCCAACCAACTTACCCGATGTATCAAATATTTTTTCACCAACAAATCGGTTCATAAACCACTGTTGGGTAATTTCAGCACCCAGTCCTGCCGTCTCGCCTTTGTGGTCAAAAACAGCGCCAATTATGGTATTGCGGTCGTTGTCAAGCGCAATATATCCCCATATAGCATCCCAAAGACCAGAACCGCGAAGCGGAATGATGTAGTACTGATTCGCTTCAACACTGGCTACATACAAAGGAAAACGTTGATCTTGTGCGTCTTTTTTAAGCTCAAAAGACAACTTAACATCTGAGAAGGCATCAACAGTAGCATCAATGGAGCCATCGTTTTTCAGCGCTAGCTGTTCCGTAATATATTGATTAAACAACACTTCCGCTCCTTCTCTATCCGTTTCAATGCCGATAGTAGAAAGAATGTTTTGCATTTTTTCTTTACGTACGTTTTCCGATTGCAAATCTTTGAGTGAGCTTGATGTGAAAGCAAGTACAGAAGCTACTACCAAAACCATGGCGGCAGCAAAACCAAAAGTATAACCGTTCGAATCTCTGTTCATGATGCAGGAGTTAGTGTTGCGTTAAGGCGTTTTTTACGTCGTTTGATATTTCCTTCAACCACGTAGTGGTCAATGGTAGGCGCAAAAACATTCATTAATAAGATAGCCAACATGACACCTTCTGGGTATGCTGGATTAAATACACGAATTAGCATACAGAAAAGTCCCACAAGGATTCCGTAAATCCATTTTCCTTTAGTTGTCTGTGCGGCAGAAACAGGATCTGTTGCCATAAATACGATACCAAATGCAAAACCACCCACAATAAGATGATTCATCCAATCAAATGACATCAAGGCGTTAGCGCCCCAAAGATTAAATAAAAATGCGGTAGCTGCCGCGCCAAGCACACCACCTACCATAATACGCCAGCTTCCCACTCCTGTAAGAATTAAAATAGCGGCACCTACCAACACCCAAAGTGTTGAAGTTTCAGCAATAGATCCTGGAATGGCACCCACAAACATATCAAACATAGAATAACTGACATCGTTGCCCGCAGCCAAGCTACCTAAAACGGTTTCTCCAGATATACCGTCAACGTTACTTGCTTCAGAAACCCAAACCTTGTTTCCAGACATGTACGTGGGATAAGCAAAGAAAGCAAATGCGCGAGCTGTTAATGCAGGGTTAAGAATATTCATACCAGTTCCACCAAAAGCCTCTTTAGCAATCAGTACCGCAAAAGCGACAGACAACCCAACCATCCAAAGTGGAATGTCAACAGGCATAATCATGGGAATCAAAAGTCCTGTAACCAAGTACCCCTCGTTGACCTCGTGTCCACGATATACAGCGAATGCAAACTCAATTGCAAGACCAACGCCATAAGACACGGCTACCATAGGCATAATCTTCACTGCACCGTGTAGCAAAGCATCCCAAAAAGTAAAGGCAATTCCAGATTGAATAAAATATTGATAACCTGTATTATACACACCATAAATGAAGGCAGGTAATAAGGCAATTATTACCGTTACCATGGTGCGCTTTAAATCAACACCATCGCGTATGTGTGCGCCTTTATGTGTGGTGTGATTAGGCACAAATAAAAAGGTATCGAAAGCATTAACTGCAGGAGCAAAACGCTCGAATTTTTGACCTTTGCCAAAAGGTTTTTTAATTGCATCTATACGTTCACGTAGTTTCATAAATATCTATTTAACCAACTTCTTTAATCATCAAATCTAGCGCTTCGCGAATAATGGCTTGCGCTTCTATTTTAGAGGTACTTGCGTAATCTACCAAAGCAAAATCTTCAGGAGCAACTTCATAGATACCAAGACCTTCCATTTTTTCAATATTTTGAACCATGCACTCTTTTAATAATTGCATTGGGAAAATATCCATCGGTAAAACCTGTTCCATTTCACCAGTAACCACTAGAGCACGTTCCTCTCCGTTCATGTTGGTGTCTAGGGCATAAGTGCGTTTTGGCAACAACCACGACAACGAGGTGCGCGACATGCTGAAAATTTTACTTCCAGCAAAAGGTAACCAACCAAACATTCGGAAGTGATTTCCTTCAGCAAGCACTGTAAGCGTGTTGTTGTAAAACCCAACACTACCATCGGCATGTGTTGTAGCGCCAGAAAGCGCATCACCATTAATAATACGCACTTGGCCGCTAGCAGAAATCCCAACGTCTTCAAGTAGTGGCGCAATTGCAGCACCAATACGCGTTTTATAATAAGATGGATTTGTCACAACAGGACCTACTACCGCAACAGTTTTTTGTTGATCAAATACGCCAGAAGTAAAAAAGCGTCCAATGTTGGCCACGTCTTCTGGATTTACCACCCAAGCGGTTTCGCCAGCATTAACTGGGTCAATGTGATGCACTTGCACTCCTACATTTCCTGCAGGGTGAATCCCTTTAATACGTTGAATTTCTACGCCATTAACACTTGATAAAAACGAGTTATCATCGGCTGAAACAGAAAGATGTACTTTGGGTGCTAAGGTGGCAAGTACGTTTATTCCGTTTTGAAAATCTTCTTGTTGATCCTGTAACACAAAAGCAACATCTGCGGCCAGTGGGGCAGTGCTGAATCCGGAAATAAAAATCCCTTTTGGGTTACTTTCAGGATTTGCAATGATGTCATAAGGACGTTGCTTAATAAAAGGCCAACACCCAGATGCAAGTAAATGCGACTTCACGTCGGCATCGCTAAGTTTATCTAGCGCAGGAATTTTGTGTTTTACAGCCTTGTCTTTCCCGTCGGACTTCAATTGGATTTCCAAAATACGGCGTTTTGCACCTCTTACAATTTTTGATAATGTTCCGCTAACAGGCGAAACAAATTGCATTTCAGGATTTGTTTTTGAAAAAAACACGGGTTGCCCTAGAGATACTTTTTCACCCTCTTTTACGAGCATTTTTGGTACTATCCCATGAAAGTCATCGGGGTATATGGTAAAGTTGTCCGAAGTTTTGGACGTTTTTAAATCTTTTTTTGCTTCGCCTTTCAATGGTATTGACAGGCCTTTACGCAATGATATGTCAGCGGACATGTGTGGTTGTTTTTACAGTACAAATGTAAGACACAGCACGTAAATAGTAAAGGATTATCCAACGTAAATACATAAATTTATCAAATGAAAATCAGTTTGTTTAACTTTGTAATTATGTGAATTTTACACAAATTCTTTTTCCAATCTGAAAAATCAATATTAAAACTCATTG
Organism: Bacteroidota bacterium; assembly: GCA_949487855.1. Taxonomy (GTDB): domain Bacteria; phylum Bacteroidota; class Bacteroidia; order Flavobacteriales; family Flavobacteriaceae; genus UBA7446. The sequence continues at coordinate 10,363 of CATAMV010000067.1, read as the reverse complement.
CGTTGAAACTATTCCCTAAACAAAATCTTCTCTTGTTAATGCTCTCTGCTAGTGGTTTTGCGCAACTCTTAACAGAATTTTCGCCTCCAGCCAATATCAAAAGCGTTCTTTTTTATGCAAATGAACAAACCACGTCGTTACCCATAGTATCACTAAATGAGTCTATTACATTGCGGTTTGATGATTTAAATGCCGATGATAGCACGTATTATTATACGGTTGAGCGCGCTAATGCCAATTGGGGAAAAAGTGATTTGTTCCGAGCCGATTATATGGATGGATACGACGATATTCGGATACAAGACATCTCGTATTCAGTAGGCACATTACAGTCGTATATCCACTATAAATTGGAGCTTCCAAATGCGCAAACACGTCTCAAAAAAAGTGGAAATTACATCTTAAAAATTTGGGACGATACACGAAATCTAATCCTTCAAAAGCGTTTTGTTATTGTTAACGAAGTAACAGCCATAGGGGTACGTGTAAAGCGTTCACAAGGTCTGGAAACGTTTCAAACCCATCAAAGTGTACATATGAGTTTGATGACTGATGGGTTAAACCTCCGCATTCCCGAAAAGCAGTTACAGGTTTTTGTAGTACAAAACCAACAATGGCAAACATGGCGATCTGCAGGAAAAGCCACTTATACGCTTGGGAATAAACTAGAATTTAACTACAAACCCGAAACTCTTTTTGCAGCAGGGAATGAGTATCACTTTTTTGAAACACAGGACATTCGAGGTGGTGGCGGAAACGTAGCTTACGTGTTGCGAGATGATGTTTTCGTTTCTGTTTTAGCCCCACAGTGGGTGCGCTCTGGACGGCCCTATACCTATGCACCAGACATTAATGGAGATTTTCGCATCAATACATTTCAAGGAATAAATCCGCATACCGAATCTGATTATAGCAGGGTGGTATTTTCGCTATTTGCCGAAGATTTTTTATTTGATGCTGAACATTTTGTAGTGGGTGATTTCAACCAACACATCAAAAGTGATGAAAACAAACTCCAATATAATCCCGAATCTGAAAAATTTGAAGCGCAGCTTTTACTCAAGCAAGGGATATACAACTATAAATTTGTCAGCAATGATTTTGAAGGGATTTTTTATGACAACCTTATATCTGGAAGCTACTGGCCCACAGAAAACACCTACTGGGCATTAGTGTACTATCGTCCGCTTGGTGCGCGTTGCGATGAACTCATTGCTGTTGGAAGTTCAAACTCGAAAGACATTGATTTATAGTAAAAATCACTACATTTATGCCTATGATTCAACAGGTAACTCAAGGGATACGTATATCGGTCGTTTCTTTTTTTGAAGGCACATACTTCAAAAACTACCGCTTGCACTTTTCATTTGGATATCGCGTTTCGATTTCAAATCAAGGAAAAGATGTTGTCCAACTACAGTCTAGGCATTGGGAAATTTTTGATGCACTCAAAGCGACTTCAATGGTTGATGGCGAAGGGGTTGTAGGAAAAAAACCTGTTATCAAGCCTGGTCAAGTATATACCTACCAGTCTGGTTGCTTGCTTGCCTCCCCGCTGGGAGCGATGCAAGGACATTACAACATGATAAACCTTGCCACAACTAAAAAATTTAGGGCTTATATCCCAAAATTTGAACTAAGTCCATCCTTTGCGCTTAATTAATTTTTAAATTATATTATATGTCAAATGGTTTCTTTTCGGTTCCAAATCCCGTAAACGAGCCTGTTTTGGACTACCGTAAAGGCAGTCCAGAACGAAGTGAAGTCCTAGCTGTTTACAAAGAAATGTACGCCAATCCTGTGACTGTTCCGTTGTACATAGGTGAAGAAAAAATTAGTACTGAAAAACGCGCAAAAATGGCGCCGCCACATGACCATCAGCATTCGTTAGGTATGTACAGTTTGGCAGAAAAAATACACATCGACAAAGCCATTACAACTGCACTAAAGGCTAAAAATACATGGGAAAACATGTCCTTTGAACATCGAGCGGCCATTTTTCTAAAAGCCGCCGACCTAATTGCAGGGCCATATCGAGCCAAAATTAACGCGGCAACCATGCTAGCGCAATCCAAGAATATCTTTCAAGCCGAAATTGATGCAGCTTGCGAGTTTGCAGATTTTTTACGCTTTAATGTGGCATTTGCTGCAGATATTTATACACAGCAACCTATTCAAGGAAATGGCGTAATAAACCGATTAGAATATCGTGCTTTAGAAGGTTTTGTGTATGCGGTAACTCCGTTTAATTTTACCGCAATTGCAGGAAATTTATGTGCTGCTCCAGCATTAATGGGCAACGTGATTGTTTGGAAACCCAGCGATCACCAAATGTTTTCCGCAAAAGTAATCATGGATATTTTTGAAGAAGCAGGCGTTCCCCCTGGCGTGGTTAACCTTATTAGTGGAGATCCTGTTTTAATTTCAAACACTGTTCTGGCGCATCCAAATTTTGCTGGTTTACATTTTACAGGTTCAACCGAAGTATTTAAAAGTCTTTGGAAACAGATAGGAAATAATCTTTCAACCTATCAAAACTACCCGCGTATTGTAGGCGAAACAGGTGGAAAAGACTTTATTTTTGCGCACCATACAGCCGATATTTCTACTGTAGTAACAGCCATAACACGAGGAGGATATGAGTTTCAAGGACAAAAATGCTCTGCGGCTTCAAGAATTTATTTGCCAGCATCCATAGCTGATGCTGTCATTTCTGGTGTCATTGAAAACATCAAAAGCTTTACTATAGGCTCACCAGAAGACATGAGTAATTTTATTACGGCTGTTATTCACGAACGTTCATTTGACAAATTGGTGCGTTATATAGAGCAAGCCAAAAAAGATACCGACGTGGAAGTATTAGCAGGGGGAACATACGATAAAAGCACAGGTTATTTTGTAAATCCTACATTGTTAAAAACCACAAACCCGCAATACACCACCATGGAAACCGAGCTTTTTGGCCCAGTGGTAACGGTGTATGTTTACGAAGATTCCGAGTGGGATGCAACCTTAGAGTTGGTCAATACAACTTCAGAATATGGCTTAACAGGTGCAATTATCGCACAAGACCGCGCGTTTATCGAAAAAGCATCTGGGAAATTACGGCATGCAGCAGGTAATTTTTATATCAATGATAAGCCAAGTGGCGCCGTTGTGGGGCAACAGCCTTTTGGAGGAAGTCGTGCATCAGGCACAAACGATAAAGCGGGATCGGCTTTAAATCTTTTGCGCTGGGTGTCTCCCAGATTGATTAAAGAAACACTAGTGCCTGCAACAGATTATCGCTATCCGTGTATGGACTAAAGCGGTAAGAATACCACCTTTTTGGTTTCAAAAAAATCTTCATAAAAAAATTGCGTTAGCGGGGTAGTTTCTGATTTTGGAAAGGGAGCGAGTTCCGCTTTCAAATCGCCTCCTTTTAAATACAAAATGCCATTGGTGTGCTCATGTCGATTTACCGTACTGATTTTTCCTTGCACCCAAGGAACAAAGCGGTCCATGCGAGTGACTGCCCTGCTCACAACAAAATCATAAGTACCCTGAACAGCTTCTGCTCTTTTATGAAATGCTTCAACATTTTGTAAATCAAGTGCCGACGCTACGGCTTTTACCACTTTTATTTTTTTACCAATAGAGTCCACAAGGGTAAATTGTACTTCGGGAAATAGTATTGCCAATGGAATCCCTGGAAATCCGCCACCAGTGCCCACATCTAAAATTTTTGAGCCGATAGCGAAGGGTTGCACTTTTGCTATGCCTAGCGAATGCAACACATGCCGTGTATAGAAGTGTGCCATGTCGGTACGAGAAATAACATTGATGCGCTGATTCCAATCGTTATAAAGTGGTAAAAGTGCCTCAAACTGCTCTTTTTGGAGCGAACTTAAATTGGGAAATTGATTAAAAATAGATGTTATCATAATATAATGTACAAAAATACGGAAGCTGTTGATTAAAAATTTGTTTTCGTTTCAAACAAGCGACTATATTTGGCAAAATTTAAATTGATGAGTCAACCATTATCAGAACGCATAAAAAGTTTACCCGCTTCAGCTACCCTCGCTATGGCTGCAAAAGCAAGAGAGTTAAAAAACGAAGGGAAAGATATTATTGGACTTAGTCTTGGGGAGCCCGATTTTAATACACCAGAATTTATCAAAGAAGCGGCTATAGAAGCGATTCAAGCCGATTATAATTCGTACACACCTGTTGATGGTTATGCAGAGTTAAAAGATGCTATTTGCACTAAATTTAAGCGCGATAACGCGTTGGAGTATGCTCCAAATCAAATTGTTGTTTCCACTGGAGCAAAACAGTCTATTGCAAACGTAGTTCAGGTGCTTATCAATCCTGGAGACGATGTCCTGCTGGTTGCGCCTTACTGGGTAAGCTATTCGGCAATGGTTATTCTTGCAGAAGGAAACCCCATTGAAATTCGATCGGGAATCGAAACTGATTTTAAAATCACACCGCAGCAACTTGAGGATGCTATTACACCCAAAACAAAATTGGTAATGCTTAATTCGCCAAACAATCCAAGTGGTTCGATGTACACAGAGGCGGAATATGAAGCTTTGGCTGCAGTTCTGGAAAAGCATCCAAATATTTTTGTGTTGTCTGATGAAATTTATGAACACATTAACTATGATGGCGTTACGCCGTTTAGTTTCGCTGCCATACCCAGCATGTATGAACGCACCATAACCGTAAATGGATTAGCAAAAGCATTTGCCATGACGGGTTGGCGTATTGGATATTTGGGAGGTCCTGCATGGATCGCAAAGGCGTGTACCAAAATTCAAGGGCAAGTAACAAGCGGCACTAATTGTATTGCACAACGGGCTGCCATTACAGCAGTTTTAGCTCCCGTTAGTAAGATTAAATACATGGTAGATGAGTTTGATTTTCGTAGAAAACGCATCATTGATTTATTGCAAGATATTGAAGGATTCACCGTAAATGTACCTAAAGGTGCTTTTTATGTATTTCCTGATATTTCTTTCTTTTTTGGAAAAAAATTAAATGGAACACGGATAGAAAATGCATCTGACTTTGCGATGTATTTGTTAGAAAAGGCTAATGTAGCTACAGTTACCGGAGATGCTTTTGGTTGTCCAAACAATATCCGTATTTCGTATGCCGCCTCTTTGGAAGAAATTGAAGAAGCGATTCGTAGAATAAAAGAAGCTGTAAGCTAGTGTTTACGCCAATAATAAGGCGTAAGTAAAATAAGCACTGTAAACAATTCCAACCTGCCGATAAGCATAAGTAATGCGCACCACCATTTTCCAAGCGTAGGTAAGGATGCGTATGTTGACGCAGGGCCAACATCTCCTAAACCTGGGCCGACATTTCCTAGCGAAGCTGCAGCTGCTCCTATGGCAGAGGTAAAGTCTAATCCTAAAATACTAAGCATGCCTGCTCCAATGATAAACAGAATCATGTAAAGAATAAAAAAGGCCAAGACGTTATACACAATTGATTGCTCGATAGTGACTTTGTTCAGGCGCACCATCAAAATAGCATTCGGGTGTAGTGCGCGCTTAAATTCTAAAAATCCATTTTTAATAAGGATTAAATGGCGCATAACTTTAACACCTCCAGATGTAGAACCTGTAGAACCACCCAAAAACATCAAGCCAAAAAAGAGCATGGTTACAAAAGGTGACCAAGCTGTGAAATCAGACGTAACTAACCCTGTGGTAGTAATGACTGCAACTACTTGAAACAACGCATGTCTAAACGACTGTTCCATAGATGTCCAAAAGGTAGAATCTGCCATTGCGTATGTCCCATTTTTCAAAAGCGATGCTGTTACTGTAAGTACAAACACACCAATAAAACCTGCATACCAACGAAACTCCGTATCAATAAAAATACGTCTAAATTTTCCTTTAAGGGCATAATATAGCAATACAAAATTACTACCTGCCAAAAACATAAAAATTACGGTTATATATTGGATTTGTGGAATATCATTCCAGTAACCCAAACTTGAGTCTTTAGTTGAGAACCCCCCAGATGCCATGGTGCTCATAGCGTGGTTGACGGCATCAAAAACGGACATGCCTGAAAGTGACAGCAACAAAGCGTTTATAACAGTAAGTCCTACGTAAATTAGCCATAACCTTTTGGCAGTGTCACTGATGCGTGGATGTAATTTATCACCCCCTAAGACAGGTGCTTCTGCACTAAAAAGCTGCATGCCTCCAATTCCCAAAAGCGGTAAAATAGCAATAGCCAGTACGATAATTCCCATACCGCCCATCCAATGCGTAAGCGAGCGCCAAAGAACGATACTTTTAGGTAACGATTCGATGTTATCCATAATCGTGGCTCCCGTAGCCGTGTACCCCGACATGGTTTCAAAAAGTGCATCAGTTATTGATGAAACAGTATTCGTAAAAATAAAAGGTAAGGTCCCAAAAACAACCATAATAAGCCACCCAAAAACGACAATCAAATAGCCCTCACGTTTTTTAATTTCTTTTCTATGGCCTAAGGTTAACCCCATCGCTAATCCGCCAGCCACTACATTTATAGAAAGAGCGGTGATCATGCCTTTCACAACTCCGTCGTCCATGACATAGCTGCACAGCGTTGTAATTCCCATAAAAAGAGAATTGAACAGCAATAGCAATCCAAGAATATGTACAATAAGTTTTAAGTTAAAACCTTTCATGGGCTATAAAAAAAGTTGCTCTACCCTTTTGATGGATTGTGGCAAGCAACATACCAGCACAAGATCTCCTTCTTGAACAACAAAATCTCCCAAGGCAATAATTCCTGCGCCATCTCGAACAACACCACCAATAGTGGCTGTTTTTGGAAAGTCTAAATCTTTAATGGATTTTCCAATCACTTTAGCAGAAGACTGAACCTTAAACTCCACAATTTCGGCATCCATGTTATTCAGTTTTGCTACATCTACTACTTCTCCCCTTCTAATATATCTGAAAATCGTATTTGCCGTCAGCATTTTTTTGTTCACAAGCGTATCTACACCTATCGATTTTGTCAGCTCAAAATAGTCCATATTCTCGATGAGTGCAATGATTTTTGGCACTTGTTTGGATTTTGCCATTAAGCAAGACATGATATTTGTTTCTGCATCGTTAGTAACTCCTAAAAATGCATCCATTTCCTCCAAATTCTCTTCGAGTAGCAATTCTACATTACGGCCATCTCCGTGAAGAATTAGCGTATCTGGAAGCTGCTCTGCCATTTCAATAGCGCGTTCTTTATCTAACTCAATAAGCTTAACATTTACACCCCGTTGACAAAGATCTTCTGCTGTTTTAAATCCAACACGACCTCCCCCAAGAATCATGACGTTCTTGATTTTATTTTTTACCTCACCTGTAAGGCTATACAGTTCCGAAACGCCTTGTGGAAGGGTTATAAAATACACTTGATCCCCTTGTTCAAAACGGGTATCACCTCTTGGAATAATGGTGCTTTGAGATGCTACTCGCTTTATGGCAATAGGCATAAAATGAACCCCTGGAAACACGGAAGCTGCTTCACGAACTGTTTTTCCAATAAATGGAGCATCTTCTTCTAGGGTTGTTCCCATCATGGTAAGGGTGCCGTTTTCAAATTCGTGGCTGTTTTCAAAAGCTGATTGATCAATAAGTAGTTGTATTTCTTCGGCAGCTAATTCTTCTGGAGAAACAAGCTCATCAATTCCTAGAGCTTGAAAATCAACGTCGTCCTTATATTTTTCAAATTCGATATCAGTAACACGTGCAATGGTTCGTTTGCATCCTAACTGCTTTGCTAACAAGCAACACATCAGGTTAGTAGTTTCAGATGGGGTAACAGCGATCATCATGTCAGCCTTGTCAACGCCTGCATTTTTAAGTGTCGCCAGCGCAGAAGGATCTCCTTTAACGGCACGAATATCAAGATTGTTATCTGCGTAATTCAACGCCTCTTTGTCGACATCAATTAGCGTAATGTCCTGTGCTTCAAACGAAAGCAATTTGGCTAAGTAAAAGCCAATATCGCTAGCCCCAGCGATGGCAATGTTCATCTAGTATAAGATTATAATGATGCAAATATAGCAAGTTTCAGCTCGGTAAGGATAATTTGTCATCTGTATATTATAGCTACCTTTGCGCCTTATGAGTAAAAACATTACCCCATATAAAGATTCTTCCTTATCAAAAAAGGAACAAGTCACGTTGATGTTTGACCGAATAGCCCAAAAATACGATGGGCTTAACAGGGTATTATCTCTGGGGTTGGATAAGGGATGGCGTAAGAAATTGGTGAACGGCGTTCGCAAGCAAGAAGCTGTTAACATACTAGATGTGGCAACTGGAACTGGAGATGTTGCGATTGCGCTAAGCAAAATACCATCGGTTCATATTGATGCGGTAGATCTTTCAACGAAAATGCTGGAAGTGCAAGCAAAACAACTTGATAAATTGAAGCTCAATGACCGCATTAAACTAAGTGTAGCCGATGCTGAAAAACTCCCGTTTGAGCAGCAATTCGATGCCGTCACCGTAGCTTTCGGCATTCGAAATTTTGCTAATCTTGAAAAAAGCCTTAGCGAAATGCACCGCGTCCTACACACTAATGGGTGCTTGTATATTCTTGAAACTTCTAGACCTAAAAGGTTTCCAATGAAACAAGCGCACTTTATCATGTCAAATGTGATTATTCCACTTTTGGGAAAACTTTTTGCAGAAGACAAAAGTGCCTACGCGTATCTTGGAGAATCTGCAACGCAATTCCCAGATGGTGAGGTGATGTGCAATAAATTACGTGAAATTGGGTTTTCTACAGTAACACACAAACCATTAAGCGGCGAGGTGGTTAGCTTGTATGTTGCAAAAAAATGAAACCTTTTTTAACCATATCACTAACATTATTTTCTATTTTTTGCGTGATTTATGCGCAGGATCAAAATATTGAAAACCTAAAAACCGATGACAAAAAATTATTGCGCTTTGGGTATTATATAGGGCTAAATTCGGTTGGAGCAAAAATGGAATACTTGCCCACTACAAGCGGCCAACCGTTTAGATTGCTTGTAAAACCAAAACCCAGTTTTGACGTTGGTCTGCTTGCGGATTTACGCATCAATGAATTTGTAAATATCCGTTTTCACCCTGGTGTTGCTTTTGTAGAGCGTGAGATAAGGTTCCCCTTTGAGGAAACACCAGCCACATCCATACTTTTGATTGAACGCATTGTAAAATCAAACTATGTACGCTTTCCGCTTGGCATTAAACTAAACACCAGACGCATTCGCAATGCAAGGCCCTTTTTGATGGGAAGTATGTCGTACAACATTAACATAACAAGTGAGGAAACAAATAAAGAAGACAATACTTCTGGAACATTTCGCATGAAACGAAATATGTATGCGTGGGAGTTTGCCATTGGAACGGACATCTATCTCCCCTATTTTAAATTCACACCCTCAATTCACGGTTTGTTTGCTCTAAACAATGAAATTGTACCAGACAACGACCCGAACAGCGATTTCACAAAGCACATCGCTTCCATGAAAAGCCGAGGTATTTTCCTTCGATTTACTTTTGAGTAATTACACTTTTCGTCTAAATTCACTCAATAAAATTCCAGTTGCCATAGCAACATTTAGACTTTCAGCGGCTGGGGTGCCATAACTCGGAACCGAAATTTTTTGCTTTAGTATTGAATTGACCTCTTCAGAAATTCCTTTACCTTCATTGCCCATAACCAAAATGGCGTTTTTTGGTAATGTCGTGGAGTAAATGTTCTCGCCTTGCATATCAGTGCCGATAGCTACTAAGTTGTGTTGCTTTATAATTGAAATTAAGTCAACATACTGTACTTGTACTTTTGCTAAAGATCCCATACTAGCCTGTACCACTTTAGGGTTAAAACAATCTACTGTATCTGTAGAACAAATCAATTGATGAATGCCAAACCAATCACATAACCTAATAATCGTACCCAAATTCCCTGGATCACGGATGCCATCTAAAGCCAAATTCAACCCTTGGGCAACATATGCATTTTGTTGCGGTAATTTAAACGCTGCCCAGTACTTTGCGGGTGTGCTTAAGTTGCTCAACTTTTTTATATCGTTAGCTGTAATAATTTCAGCGTCTAAAGTATTTTGGGAACCCTTTTCAACGGTAAAGCAATGTGCAAGCTGAAAACCATGTGCCAAAAAAGTGGCAATAGATTTGGTGCCTTCAACAGCAAAAAGACCGTGTTCTTTCCTAAACTTTTTTTGGCCCAATTGCCCTAACTGCTTTAGCGCGTTTTTGCTAACCATGTATTTGATGTATTTTTGTTCATTACAACTTTTCTGTTGACCATACGATTTTCAAAAATAATAGGTTTTTGTGGGCTT
>CATAMV010000066.1 GCA_949487855.1 Bacteroidota bacterium | reverse complement strand
GGCTTGCATGGGTTTGTCAAGAAGTCCGTAGTCGTGGGTGTCTAAGCCCAAGTGGTGTGAAGTACCGTGCATAAAATACTTTTTATACGCCTCAGCGTTTTCGGAAACTTCGTTTTTGGCGAGGAGTTTTAAGTCAATAAGTGCGCTGCTCATCAGTTTCCCCACTTCTTTGTGGTATTCCTTCCAAAGTGTGCCGGGCAGCAACAATTGCGTGGCTTCGTTTTTGACGTTGAGCACGGCGTCGTAAACGGCGCGTTGGCGCGTACTAAATCGCCCAGATACAGGGATGGTTCGGGTCATATCGGATGAATAATTGCCGTATTCAGCACCTACGTCTAAAAGCAACATATCCCCTTCTTTGCACTCGCGGCAATTTTCAATATAATGCAACACATTACTATTGGCACCCGAAGCAATAATAGGGGTGTAGGCAAAACCTTTGGAGCGGTTGCGTAGAAATTCATGCGCAAATTCTGCCTCAATTTCATGCTCCCCAACGCCGGGTTTTACAAAGCCTAAAATACGTCTAAACCCTTTTTCGGTAATGTTACAGGCGTATTGGATTTGCGCAATTTCTTCAGGGTCTTTAACGCCACGCAATCCTTGTAAAATAAGGTTACTTTTTTGATAGGTGTGATTGGGAAACTGCGCTTTGCACCAAGCAATAAAACGGTCTTCTCGGGTTTGAGTTTCTACCTTTGCTCGATAGTGTCCGTTAGTGTTAATATAGATGTTATCGGCACTTTTTGCTAATTCCAAAAATATTTTTTCAAAGGCATTTGTCCACAAAACGGTTTTAACACCTGATACTTCTGTCGTTTCTTTTTGGGTGAGCTTGTGTCCTTCCCAAACGGCGATATGCGCGTTGGTTTCACGAACAAAAACCAGTTCACGATGGTCAGGATTTTCTGCATCGGGATACAAGATTAGTATGGTTTGTTCTTGATCGATGCCGCTGAGGTAAAACAAATCACGGTGTTGCGCAAAAGGCAGGGTGCTATCGGCACTGATAGGATAAATATCATTGGAGTTAAAAACAGCAATGCTATTGGGCTTTAATTGTGACACAAAGCGTTGCCGGTGTTGACTAAAAACAGATGCGGGGAGTGGTGTATATTTCATATCGTAAAGTAAAAAAATTATCTTCACATAAAATTAGAGGCGTGAAACATATCTTACTACTACTTGGACTTTCGATTGCTACAGCACAACCCACTCCAACATCAGCGGATGAAATACGTAAAGCTACGGCTGAAATAGATTCATTAATTACCAAATCGCTAGTGGCAAAATTGCCGCTTACCAATATAGGCCCTAGCGTGATGAGTGGTCGTGTTACTGACTTAGCCGTAAACCCAAACGCTCCTTATGAATTTTATGTTGCATATGCCTCTGGCGGATTATGGTACACCAACAATAATGGCACGACATTTTCGCCTGTCATGGACAATAGCGCTACTCAAAATATCGGAGATGTTGCAGTGCATTGGCCCACGCATACCATTTATGTTGGAACAGGAGAAAACAATGCCTCCCGATCATCATATGCTGGGATTGGCATTCTAAAATCAACAGATAAAGGCGATACATGGCAGTATTTAGGTCTGGAAGATGCACACCACATAGGAAAAATTGAAATTAACCCCAATAATCCTAATGAAATAATTGTGGGTGTTACTGGACATTTATATTCAAAAAACCCGACACGTGGTATTTATAAGTCTATTGATGGAGGGCAAACATGGAAGCAAACGTTAGCATTAAACAATACCACAGGAATTATTGAAATTACCGTTGCCCCAGAAGACTTTAATATCCAGTATGCAGCAGCGTGGCAAAAAGACCGCAAGGCGTGGCACTTTACCGGCAGCGGGAGTTCTTCGGGAATTTATAAAAGTATTGATGGAGGAAATTCATGGGAGAAAATTACAACCCCAACCAGTGGCTTTCCACAAGGCAATGGCGTTGGACGTATAGGGTTAGCCGCATTTGATAATAATACCATTTATGCTATTGTTGACAACCAAGATAGAAGGCCCAGCAAAAGCGCCGTACAGAAAAAATTGACCAAAAAAGATTTTGAGGGGATTTCATTGGAAGCCTTTATGGCAATAGACACCAAATTATTGGACTCTTTTTTAAAAGATAATCGTTTTCCCAAAGAACATACCGCTAAAAGTATTCGCAAGGCGGTGCGCAACGGTGCGCTAAAACCCTCCGATGTTGCCCTGTATTTGAACGATGCAAATGCCGTTTTGTTCGATACACCTTTTGTTGGAGCACAAGTGTATAAAAGTGAGGATGGTGGACAATTTTGGACAAAAACACACGAAGGTTTTTTGGATTATTTATATTACAGCTATGGCTATTATTTTGGCATGATTCACGTTGCGTTAAACGATAGTAATCGTATTTATATATACGGCGTACCAATGCTTACCTCAGCAGATGGCGGAAAAACATTTAGCTCGTTAGATGCACCAAATGCACACGTGGATCACCACGCGCTTTGGATAAACCCCAACAACCCAAAACATCTAATCAACGGTAATGATGGTGGTGTCAATATCAGTTATGATGGCGGTGCAAACTGGATAAAAGCAAATCAGCCATCTGTAGGGCAGTTTTATACAGTTTATGCCGATAGCCAAAAACCCTATCATGTATATGGTGGCTTGCAAGATAATGGTGTGTGGGAAGCACCTCATACTTCCAAAGAAAGTGTGGCATGGCATCAAACCGGACACAACGCTTGGACGCGGATTATGGGCGGCGATGGTATGCAAATTCAAGTGGATAAGCGCAACGCGAATATTGTTTATACAGGATATCAGTTTGGCAATTATTTTCGAATAAACAGGGAAACAAATAAGCGCACATATATACAACCAAAGCATAAATTAGGCGAGGCGCCACTGCGGTTTAATTGGCAAACCCCCATTTTGTTGTCGCCACATAACAATGACATCCTGTATTTGGGCAGTAATAAACTACATCGCTCAATGAATATAGGAGATCAATGGGTCGCCATTTCTGATGATCTTACTAAAGGAGGAAAAAAAGGGAATGTCCCCTACGGCACAATTACCGCCATTGACGAATCTACGTTTGCTTTTGGGCAACTTGTAGTAGGTTCTGATGATGGACTTATTCACCTAAGTAAAGACAATGGTGTTTCGTGGTCATGTATTAGTGATACGTTACCTCAAAATTTATGGGTAAGCCGGGTACAATTTTCAACGCATAACCCATCAACCATTTACGTAACATTAAATGGATACCGTTGGGATGACTTTACACCATATGTATATGTTTCAGACGATTACGGCACCACTTGGCGTGATATTTCTGCCAACTTACCTAATGCCCCTGTAAATGTTGTTCGTGAAGACCCAATAAACAAAAAATTACTGTATGTGGGAACAGATAATGGGTTGTATGTTAGTATAGACAGAGGCACAAATTGGCATTTGTTTGACCAAGACATTCCTCGGGTAGCAGTACACGATTTGTATATTCAAAAAGAAGAAAATGATTTACTAGTGGGAACGCACGGCCGTTCTATTTATTTGTTGAAATTGGAAGCAGTGCAACAATTACCAAAACTTGTTGAGCAAACTGTCGCCATATTAGACTCTGAGGCAATAAAGCACAGCAAAAGATGGGGAAAAAAAAGTAGGGTTTGGTATGATGCTTATACACCAAAATTTAGTTGGACTGTCTTTGCCCAAAATGAGACCGATGGCGTTTTGACGCTGACTTCTGAAAAAGGAGTTGTGGTGTATGAGGAAGCAAATCAGTTATCAAAGGGACTTCAAAAAATCCCATATACACTACACATGCATCCAGAAGTGGTTAAATCATACAATAGAAAACACAAAACAAACCTTTCCCCAGCAGATGATGGGAACGTCTATTTGCCCAAAGGAGCATATACTGTGTTATGGAATGATGAAACTCAAACTACCTTAAAAATAGAGTAGTTTTGTTGGACATACAATAAACATATTGCCTTAGTATTGAACAAAAAAAGGAAAGCTTATTAGAATTGCACTAAATAACCCAAAACCTTTGGCATTCAGGCGTTCAGCACCTAATTTTGTACCGAACAAAAGCCAAAATTATGGGAGTAACCTTGTCTTCAACCATTCTTAGAAAAGTAGCCATGGCGCTGTCGGGTATTTTCTTGATGGTCTTTTTGCTACAACACTTTGTGATTAATATCACTTCGGTTTTTAGTGCAACTATTTTTAATCAATTTTCGCACTTTATGGGTACTAACCCTGTAGTGCAGTTTTTATTGCAGCCAGTTCTTATTTTTGGAGTAATATTCCATTTTGTGATGGGGTTTGTCCTTGATATTAAAAACAAACGTGCCCGTGGCACGCGCTATGCCGTTTATAAAGGAAGTGCAAACGCAAGTTGGGTTTCTCGGAATATGATTATTTCTGGCGCTACTGTATTAGCGTTTTTGGCTTTACACTTTTACGATTTTTGGGTTCCAGAAATGAATTATAAATATGTAGAAGTATTACCTGAAGACCCAAGTCGCTACTACGAAGAGTTGGTGCATAAGTT
>CATAMV010000065.1 GCA_949487855.1 Bacteroidota bacterium | reverse complement strand
TATCTACAGGGTTGACAGTAATGATATTGGCGGAAATATCTCCGTCAAGGTTATCAGATGCCGTAGCACCTTGGTCGGAATAAGGATCTCCGGCCTCAATGGTAATTGTTGGATTTCCTGTTAGCGTAATTGTAGGAGCAGTAGTGTCTACAATGTTAACAGTACGCGTAACTTGAGTAGCTGCGTTTCCAGCTGCATCAATTGCATCGTATGTAATTGTGTAAGTACCCAAAGTTGATGCATCAACAGTATCTCCACCAATAACTACGTTAACTGTATTGTCGTAGTTATCAGTTGCTGAAGCACCTAGTTCTGAATATGAATTACCAGCTTCAATGGTAATTGTTGAATTTCCTGCTAGTGCAATTGTAGGAGCAGTAGTGTCTACAATGTTAACAGTACGCGTAACTTGAGTAGCTATGTTACCTGCTACATCACTTGCGTCATAAGTTATTATGTATGTTCCCAGAGTTGACGTATCAACAGCATCTCCACCAATAACTACGTTAACTGTATTATCGTAATTATCAGATGCCGTAACTCCTTGATCGGAGTATGAATTACCAACTTCAATGGTAACCGTTTGACTTCCTAAAAGTGTAATTACCGGAGCAGTAGTATCTTCAACAACGACAGTACGCGTTTTTTGAGTAGCTGCGTTTCCTGCTGCATCACTTGCATCATAAGTTACAACATAAGTACCCAAAGTTGATGCATCAACAGTATCTCCACCAATAATTACGTTAACTGAATTGTCGTAGTTATCAGTTGCTACAGCACCTAGTTCGGAATATGGATTACCAGCTTCAATGGTAATTGTTGAACTTCCTGTTAGCGTAATTGAGGGTGCAGTATTATCTTCCACCCGAACTTCCCTTTCTATGGTTGTTGTATTGTCGTCACTATCGGTTATGGAATATTGAACATAATAAATGCCTAGTAAGTTCGTGTCAATCTGATCACTGCCCGTGATAACAATGGATTCTGTTAAAACGCCGTCCTCAATGTCATTGGCTGTTGCTCCAGCTTCAATGTAAGCGCCTTGAAATTCAATTATATAGGGGCTAACTCCATTAAGTTTTATTGTTGGATCATTAGTAATATTTATGGGGGAGTATCCCACTAGTAATAGTGGAAAAAAAGAAAACAAACTTTTCAACAAAGTTTTTTTAATTTTGTACATGAGGCTCAAAAATAACTATAATTTGTTTTTAAACTTAAATAACTATGTTAAATTATAGTTTTTGGTGTTTTTAAAGCGGCTGTTTGTGGCACTAAATCTTTATACGAATTTTGGTTTGTTTGAAGAATTTTGGGAAACCTGAACCAGCAGGAAAAACTACAAAAACCAAATACTTATTGTTTAAACACTATTCAAGAATAATTTCACGTCACATAGACATGCAATAATTATACTGAGTGAGATTACCCTGACATTAACCTCTGCCTGGTTGTTTAAGGGTAAAAATGTTTGTGCATATAAGGAATTGGAGCATTTAAATGCATGGTTTTTGGATACTAAAACCATATTAAATTCATCAATAAATTACACATTCATCTTACTGATAAAATCATTGAAATTTTAAAAAGCAGAAGAACTCGGATGTGAAATTGTAAAATTATTTCCAGGAAGTACCTATGGGCCAGGATTTGTAAAAGGGGTATTGGCACCACAACCCTGGACAAATATTATGCCTACTGGAGGTGTAAGTCCAACAGAGGAAAATCTAAAAGGTTGGTTTGATGCGGGTGTTACTTGCGTGGGCATGGGCTCTAAACTCATGGCTAGACATGCCGATGGTTCTTTTGACTACGCCAAAATTGAAGCGCAAACGCGCAATGCATTGGAAATTATCTCATCATTGCGTTAGTTTTTTCGCTATCCTTTGGACTCTATTCAACTTAATCAGTTCTTTTTCAAAAACTTAGCGCACCATAAAATAAAAGACCCAAACACAAAAAGTGATTGAGTCTCATTTAGTACCGGGAGCTGGATTCATTTCTCCACGTTGTTTCGAAATGGTCCAAAGAGGTGAACAGGCCAAAGAAACTCCTATTGCTTTGCAATCTGATTTTTTCTTTTGTTCTCAAGATGATACATGCATCATTTGACCCCAAAATAAAAACTCCTTGAGAAATCAAGGAGTTTCTTTGTAGAGCATCCAGAAAAAAAATCGAACTCAATTACTGACAGCTTAGCTCAATTTTCAAAACTATTTAGTAATTAAATGTTTTAAACACGATACCCTGAAAAAACACCTCTAACGATTAAAATTATTTTTGGGAATAAATTGTGACTCAAATTTTTAGGAATATAATTATACATATTTTTGGTTTTTTTAATAAACTGAATTCCATTTAAGACAGGTTCTTTTG
>CATAMV010000064.1 GCA_949487855.1 Bacteroidota bacterium | reverse complement strand
CATAGTCTTCAAAAATCATTTCGCCCAATCCTTTTAGCCCGGTAAAGAATGCTTTTCCTTTATTGGCTTCGGTAAAATTGCGTACAAATTCTTTGAGGTAATGATCTTGCGCAATCATAAAAGTGGTGATGGGTATTTTCAATTTACGTGCCTGTCGTGCCATATTGTAGCATTTGTCCACAATCAAATCGTCTAATCCCATGCTGTTTTTATAATAGGTGCCATCGGAGTTTTTTAAGCAACTTGGCTTGCCGTCGGTAATCATAAAAATTTGCTTGTTGCTGTTTTTTCTTCGGCGTAGCATATCCATCGCTAACGATAGTCCCGCAACCGTGTTGGTGTGATACGGTCCCACCTGCAAATACGGTATTTCTTTTAGGGAAATGGGCCAAGCATCGTTTCCAAAAACCAAAATATCAAGAGTGTCTTTGGGATATCGGGTGGTGATAAATTCTGCCAATGCCATGGCTACTTTTTTGGCTGGAGTGATGCGGTCTTCGCCATACAAAATCATGCTGTGGCTGATGTCTATCATCAAAACGGTACTCATTTGGGTGTTGTAATAGCTGTCTTCAACGACCAAGTCGTCGTGATGCAAATTAAAGTCTGTGCCTGCCGTACGGATTTGTGCATTTCGTATGCTTTCGGTCATGGAGATTTTTTCAATCGGATCTCCAAATTGATAGGCCTTAAACTCGCCTGTATCGTCTGCGCCTTGACCTGTGTTTTTTGTTTTGTGGTTTCCAGCCCCTGACTTTTTTAGCTTTCCAAAAATTTGCTTTAGCGCATGTTCGCGCAATAGCTTTTCTGTTTTTGAGGTAAGTCCCATGCCTGAGCCGTCGCCTTTCCCGTTGCCGTCGCCTTTTGGCTGAATGTAGGCGCGTTCGAGTAAGTCTCTAATAAAATCGTCTATGGTGTAATCGCTGTTGGTGAGTTTGTACTCTTTATCCAATTCTCGTAACCAGTCAATTGCCTCGTCAAAATCGCCAGAAGTGTGCGTAATAAGCTCCTTAAACAACTCAAACAAGCGCTCAAAAGGAGTTTGATGCTTAGGTACGTGTTGTGTAAACCGAAGTCCGGTGGCAGTTAAATCAAATTTCATAGCGATGTAAATGTACTAAAACATCACACATATTTTTCATTGCCATGCCAATATTTAATATTGAATTTACATAAAAATTCTAATTTTAAGAAAAGTTTTATGTCATGAAAAAATTATACACTTTTCTCGTACTTACTGTTTCACTGACGGTACTTAGCGTTTGGACGTTTCGCATGAATCGAAGTTCTGTGTTTCGAGGTGGGGATGCATCTAATATGCTGGATGAGTTTCAGGCCTATGGGTTAAGTAAAGAGACCATGATTGTGGTTGGTATTGTTAAGGTCATTGCTGCCCTTGCGTTGCTATTAGGCTTGCGCTTTAAAAAGCTTATTGCACCTGCCGCTACGGTTATGGCAGGTTTTATGGTTGCTGCTATCTATTTTCACCTTAGCATCAGCGACCCTGTTCTTCCAACAGCGCCTTCAACGCTTATGCTGCTCAGTTGTATTACTATTTTGATTCTGAAACGAAGAATTTCCTAAAATAAAAAAGCCTCTAAGCGTTCCCGCCAAGAGGCTATTTTATACAAAAAAACCCATTTAGAACTGTGTAGAAAGTTCAGGTCTGAATTTTGTTTTTTGACTTAGAGTTCCCCAAATTTCAATAGCACTTCGGTTGGCTTGCCAATCTTTGTACCATGCATCGTATCCAAACATCTCGTTATAGGCATCTTCTATATTTTCCCCTGCTTCTAGACCCGCAAAGGTTCCGCTACCAGTTCCGCCATGCTGATCAAAGCCATATATGACGGCAAACTCACGTGTGTTCCCGCCATTTTCGACACGAAAAACGGAGCGATTCCCCGTATATTCTAAGCTGGCCATAAGTTTTGCAAATCGCTCATGCACGCGTAAAAATTCGTTTGTCATGCCTTGTTTTACGATTACCCGATCTTGCTGATAGTATTTTTTGGGTGAACTGTTTACATCGTCCCATCCATAGCTAGAGCTTTTAAACCTTCGCCATGTTTGCTCTCCGCTTTCATCTGCTAAAAAAGGGGCTACGTTCTTGTCCCAGTACGCAATTTCTGCGCTAAAGTCTTGGTCAAACCAAGCCCGGTCTTTGCGAACAACCCAACGCTCATAGGTTCCTGTGTTGGGACCATTAACCACTTCAAATGTAAAAATAGCTGTTTCAGGGGTTTTATTCCACTTCTTTGTTTTGGTAGCAAGTGCCTTTTCAAACGCTGCTTTCTCCCCTTTTTTGGGTGTGTATTCATAGGAAATCCAATATTCTTTGTTTCCCCATGTTTGGGCTTGTACCGTAAAGGTACAGGCCAGTAGTAAAATTAATAATTGCTTCATGTTGTTAAAATTTGTATCAAATTACAATACGTTTAGCACATTTAAATTAAAAAATTGTTAAGCCTTAGAAGTTTTGAGAAACAAAAGAGTAAGGTTATTAGAAATCACTAACTTTGTTAAAATTGCTTATGAAAAACCTGGTTATTATTGGTCACCCAGACCAAACTTCCTTTTGCTATAATGGTATTTTTAAAACTATCGTTGATAGTCTAGAAAAAGCCGATGAAGATATCGAAATCATCGACCTCTACCGCGACAGTTTTACCCGTCCAAGAGATGCGGTCATTGCGAAGTATAAAGAACTTGTTACATGGTCGGAACGCATCTATTTTGTATCACCTGTATGGTGGTTTAGACTTACGCCACGCATGGAAATTTTCTTTGACGAAGTGCTAACTCCCGGCTTTGCCTATAAGTTTGTCAATGTAACTAAGTTGTATGCCTATCCAAAACCCTTTTTAAGCGACAAAAAAGTACGTACTTATGTAACGCACGGTGCGCCCGCACTTCCTGTAACCACACTTTACCTCAACTCGGTTAAACTACGCCTTGTAATGGGGGTTTATTCGTTTGTGTTTGGATGGAAACGTTCGTTGTTTACCAAAACCAAGCAGTTTTGGTCGGTGCCTTTTGTGTCTGATGCCAAGCGTAAAAAATACTTAAGTATTGTAGAAAAAGACATTCGTAGAGACATCAAAAAGGCGTCTTAATCATGAGAACTTTTTTGATCTGTATGATAGCCGTATGGCTACTTACCATCCCGTTTGCTATGGCACAAGACACTGAGATTCAACCGTATGAAGTCATCAAAGAAATTGATAGCGTCGAGGTTCGTTTTTACCCAAGTGCGACACTCGTCACTACAAGTGGTGGAAACAATTTTGGCAAGCTGTTCCAGTACATTTCAGGAAACAACGAAAGCAATCAAAAAATTGCCATGACCGCGCCAGTATATAGGAGCGAAAGCAAATCGGAAATGGCATTTGTGATGCCATCATCCGTACATAAAAAAGGAGCGCCAGCACCCAAAGGAGAAAACGTATCGGTAGAAGTTACGCCGCCGCGCTATGTAGCAGCTATTCACTATTCGGGCTACACCAATAACCGTAAAGAGGCCTTACATAAAAAACGCCTTATGGACGTTTTGCAACAAAACGGCATTGAAATCATGGGAATTGTTGAAATTCTAGGCTATGACAGTCCGTACAAGGTTTACAACCGCCGCAACGAGGTCCTGGTTGAAATTGCATATGCCAACTAAATATTTCCTAAAATGCCAATAGAAGAGAAACTTAATGCATGGTCCCATGGTGTAGGGGTTGGCTTGGGCATCGCTGCCTTGGTTCTCCTGCTTTTGGGCGTGGACACCGAAAACCCTTGGGGGCTGTTTAGCGTTATCACGTATGGGCTCTCCATTATACTGTTGTTTTTGGCATCTACGTGTTATCACGCCATATCATCTAGTAAGCGCA
Organism: Bacteroidota bacterium; assembly: GCA_949487855.1. GTDB lineage: Bacteria > Bacteroidota > Bacteroidia > Flavobacteriales > Flavobacteriaceae > UBA7446. The sequence goes on along the minus strand of CATAMV010000064.1, from coordinate 504 downwards.
AGCACTATTTTCGGATTGCCGATCATATTGGTATTTACTTTTTGATTGCAGGCACCTATACCCCTGTGTTGCTCCTTGTCATTCCCAACGGCTTGGGCTGGACCTTGTTTTGGGTGGTGTGGGGCATTGCTGCTTTTGGGCTGCTTTTAAAACTCTTTTTTACGGGCAAGTTTGAACGCTTTTCCGCCTTTTTATACCTCGCAATGGGCTGGCTGGCCGTTATCCCCTATGGCGAGCTTACCGCAGCCTTAGACCCCAAAGGACTGGTATGGCTGATTGCTGGCGGTGTAGCCTATACCGTTGGGGTGGTATTCTATGCCGTAGAGCGCATTCCCTACAACCATTTTATCTGGCATCTGTTTGTCTTGGGCGGTGCCGCCTGCCATTTTGTGATGGTGTATGGCTATGTGATTTAGGGGGTTTGTTTACGGCCTTTCTGTAGCTCTTTTCCCTTTAAAATACGCTGGTGCGTATCTGTGACGCATATCTATCTTAAAAAAGTTT
>CATAMV010000063.1 GCA_949487855.1 Bacteroidota bacterium | reverse complement strand
GGAACCGTAGAGTTTTTAGTAGATAAACACCGAAATTTCTACTTTATGGAGATGAATACACGTATTCAAGTGGAGCATCCCATCACAGAGCAAGTAATTGATTTTGATTTGATTGCAGAACAGATAAAAGTGGCGGCCGGCATTCCTATTGTGGGAAAAAACTACTTGCCTAAACTGCATTCTATTGAATGTCGTATCAATGCCGAAGATCCCTATAACGATTTTCGTCCATCACCTGGTGTAATAAAAACACTGCATACGCCTGGAGGGCACGGAGTGCGTTTAGATACACACGTTTATGGAGGGTATATGATTCCACCGCATTACGATTCCATGATTGCCAAGTTGATAACCACCGCACAAACGCGCGAAGAAGCTATCAATAAAATGAAGCGTGCACTCGACGAATTTGTCATTGAAGGCGTAAAAACAACCATTCCATTCCACCGTCAATTGATGGAGCATCCCGACTACGTAGCGGGTAATTACACCACTAAGTTTATGGATGATTTTGAAATGGAGGATTAGTTTTTACAACAATCCTACACTAACAAGATATTCAGCAATTTGAACGGTATTTGTTGCAGCACCTTTACGAAGGTTGTCTGCTACAATCCAAAGGTTTAGCCCATTATCTTGCGACGTATCTTTTCGAAGACGTCCAACAAAAACATCGTCTTTACCATGTGCTTGAAGCGGCATGGGGTAATCATTGTTTTGAATATCATCTTGTACTACAACACCTGGTGTTTCAGCAAGAACACGTCGTACTTCTTCCAGTTCGGCTGACTTGCTTAATGTCAAGTTTACCGATTCGCTATGTCCACCCACAACAGGTATACGTACGGCTGTAGCCGTCACGCGAATGTTTGGGTCAAGGATTTTGTGTGTTTCGTTCACCAATTTCATTTCCTCTTTGGTATATCTGTTGTCTAAGAAAACATCGCAGTGCGGCAAGGCATTGCGGTGAATGGCATGCGGATATGCCATCTCTCCTTTGACTCCTTCATATTCGTTTTCCAATTGTTGTACGGCTTTTACGCCAGTTCCTGTAATGGATTGATAGGTAGAAACCACTACGCGCTCAATGCCAAATGCGCGATGAATAGGCGCAAGTGCCATCACCATTAGAATGGTAGAACAGTTTGGATTGGCAATGATTTTGTCCTTAGCCGTAAGTTCATTCGCGTTGATTTCGGGCACTATAAGTTTGTAATCGGGATGCATACGCCATGCCGATGAATTGTCGATGACGGTACAACCAACCGCTGCAAATTTTGGTGCCCACGCCAAAGAAGTATCGCCACCTGCAGAAAATAAGGCAACATCTGGCTTTAGTGCAACAGCATCTTCAAGACCTACAACTGAATAGGTCTTGCCCTCGTACTCCAATTGTTTTCCCACCGAACGAGCCGAAGCTACTGGGATGAGTTCGCTGATTGGAAATTGGCGCTCTGCCAATACTTGTAACATCACTTCGCCTACCATTCCGGTGGCACCTACTACCGCTACGCGCATATCTTAAATTTTGCTGCGAATGTACGCCATTCAAATATTATAATAGCATGCGTTTAAAGCTTTATCAAAAAAATAACAGTTTGTTTTATTTACAACAATTACGAAATAATCTTACGGGGAATGCGCTGCGAAAGTCCTGTGATAAACTCATAAGAAATCGTTCCTGCATGGTTTGCCAGTGCTTCTGCGCTTTCGTTATCGCCAATCACAATAACTTCATCGCCTTCTTTACACGATATATTTGTTACGTCCACCATTATCATATCCATACACACATTTCCAACAATGGGTGCTTTTTGTCCGTGAATCCACACATAGCCGTTTCCGTTACCGTAAATACGGCCAATTCCATCGGCGTGACCGAACGGAAGTGTTGCAGTTTGCATAGAATCAGTTGCGATAAACGCGCGGTTATACCCCAACGAATCACCTTTTTGGAGTGAATGAAGTTGCGATATGACTGTTTTGAGTGTTAGAACCGGTTTAAGTTGCATATCCACAGCACTGTCGTTACCATAACCATAAAGGCTAATCCCAGTTCTCACCATATCGTATTGGGCAGTCGCATAATTCAAAACACCTGAGGTGTTGAGTACATGAAAAATCGTATCAGGGTGCGAAGGTTTAATTTCCTGGACAATCGCCTCAAAATGATCTAATTGTGCTTGGGTAAACGATTCTTCATTTAAATCATCAGAAGCAGCAAGGTGCGAATACACCCCTTTTAATTCTAGTAGATTCTTGTTTTGATCTAAAAAATCCAAAAGTTGGTTGGTTTGGTTGGGTTGAAATCCTAATCTGTTAAGTCCCGTATTAAGCTTTAAGTGAATGGGGTAATATGTTGTTTTAGTAGCTTTGAGTGTATCCAAAAAAGCGTCTAAAATACGTTGGCTGTAAATAGCGGGCTCAAGTTTGTACTTAATCAATGCTTCCAAGTTTGATAGCTGTGGGTGCATCACCAAAATAGGCTGTGTGATTCCTGCATTTCTGAGTGCAACCCCTTCTTGAACATAGGCCACACCGAAATAATCAACGCCACAAGTGGCAAGACATTTAGCCACCGCAACGGAGTCACTGCCATACCCAAAGGCTTTTACCACTGATAAGATTTTAGTGGAATTGGCTAAGCGTTTCCGTAAAAATTTATAGTTGTGCCTAAGCTTAGGCAGGTGTATTTCTAAAACCGTTTCGCTCATTTGCCCTAAGCCTTTTTACTTTTTTTGGAAACCACCTCTTCGTCAGTTACGTTCATTTTGCGTACTTTTTCTCGAAGCATCGCCTTATAAAACGCTGCCCTGCTAAGGGGTTCATATTCCTCTGTTTCGCCAAGCATTACAAGCCTTTCATTTTCATTTTTTCGAAAGCTGTGATGTGCCAATTGACCTGTACGGGTGCAAATGGCATGTACTTTGGTTACGTACTCAGCAACAGCCATAAGGTTTGGCATTGGGCCAAATGGATTTCCTTTAAAGTCCATATCTAATCCTGCAACGATAACGCGCACACCCCGATTGGCTAAATCGTTGCAAACGCTAACTATTTCATCGTCAAAAAATTGTGCTTCGTCAATGCCAACCACGTCATAGTTGTCGGCAAGCAGGCGAATGTTTGCCGCAGCAGGTACCGCCGTTGAAACGATTTCATTCGCATCGTGCGAAACAACTTTATCTTCATCGTAGCGGTTATCCACTTCTGGTTTAAAAATCTCCACTTTTTGTTTGGCGAATTTGGCACGCTTTAAACGGCGTATGAGCTCCTCTGTTTTTCCCGAAAACATAGAACCCGTAATGACCTCAATCCAGCCAAAAGATTCGTTTTTTTGATGTGTGTTTTCGAGAAACATAAATGTTACTTTATTGTGTTTGGACTTTTATATGCCTGAACCATTCAAAAGTATTAAATTTAGGCAGCCAAAAGTATGGAAGAGAAAAAAATTATTCAAAACAACGTGGAACAAGAGTTAATGAGCCTTGCGCATGAGATTTTGCGCAACCGAAACCGCATGGAACTTGCCGATATACATGCAAAAGCATCTGCAATAGTTGCGCTTACTACCCCAAAAGCAGCAGATGAATCATCTCAAACAGCACCTAAAGAATCCGCACCAACCGAACTGGAAGAAGCCCTTTTAACGCCTGTTTTGGAAGCGGAGTTTGAAACCATTTCGATAGATTTTACCCAACATCTTTTTGAGGGAAGCAACGCAGATTATCAGCGTGTAATGTCAATGCTTAACTCTAAAGAAACGCTTAATGAAGCAAAGAAATTTATCGTAACACAAATTCAGCCCGATTACGACTGGACTGACAAACAAAAGGAAATCGATGCGTTTATGTCGCACGTTGAAACATTATTTGATTCCTAATTTCCTTAAATGAAACAGACGAATAAACATGATGTCTCTTCGGGGCTTTGGCTGGTACCAACGCCCATTGGGAATTTGAGCGATATAACCCTAAGAGCATTGGATACGCTGCGAAGTGTTGATTTGGTGTTGGCTGAAGACACACGAACTTCTGGAAAACTGTTAAAACACTTCGAAATTGAGGTACCTATGCGATCCTATCACATGCACAATGAACACAAATCAGTACCAAAAATTATCAATGAATTAGGTGCTGGCAGTTCGATTGCCTTGATTTCCGATGCCGGAAGTCCTGGCGTTTCAGATCCCGGTTTTTTATTGGTTCGTGCTTGTGTTGAAGCGAACATTCCTGTACATGCCTTGCCGGGCGCAACTGCGTTAATTCCTGCGCTCACACTTAGCGGATTGCCCGCTGAGCGTTTTGTTTTTGAAGGCTTTTTACCGCAAAAAAAGGGGCGGCAAACACGCCTAGAATCCCTTGTGAACGAACCCCGAACAATGGTGTTTTACGAATCCCCACACCGATTGGTAAAAACACTAACCCAACTTGCCACGCACCTTGGTGAAGAACGAAATGTTAGCGTTTCGCGAGAGCTTTCCAAAAAATTT
>CATAMV010000062.1 GCA_949487855.1 Bacteroidota bacterium | reverse complement strand
TCACAATCTGGTTCACCCGGTAGTGGATTTAACATTAGAATTAGAGGGATAACCACCAACGGAAATAACGCACCACTTATTTTGGTGGATGGAAACCGAATTGTGGATTTGAATGCTATAAACCCGAATGACATCGCAACAATTAACATTATAAAAGATGCCACAGCTGGTATTTATGGTGTTCAAGCTGCTAACGGAGTAATTCTAATTACGACCAAATCTGGTGGGAAAAATACAGATTTAACTTTTCAGTTAAATACGTACACCGCATTGCAAGAGACTAGTAAAAAACTTGATTTGATGAATGCTTTTGACTTTTCACAATATGTAAATGATGCAGCAGATCGTACCGAGTTTTTTGTATATCCACAACAAGGGACCGATTGGCAAGACGAAGTTTTCGAGGTTGCGCCTATGTCAGAAGTTAACTTATCTGCTTATGGAGGAGGAGAGAAATCTTCTTATTCTTTTGGCGTTTCGTACTTAGACCAAGATGGTATTGTAGGGGGAAGCAGTAATAATTACGAACGTATTACCGCTCGAATGAACTACAAATACGATGTTTTAGATAACCTTGAATTAAGTGCTAATGCATTTTATTTTCAAGGGAGCAAGCAAAATCTCGCGGAAAACGGAATTGGCGCAGTGCTTTACAATGCAGTAAACCTAAACCCTACCATGCCAGTTTATGATACGGATGGTAATTTTGCTTTAGCAAATGACGTATCACAAATTGAACTAATTAACCCTGTAGCTCAAATTGCTAATACGTACAATACCTCTCGAGGTTCGCGTTTGTCGGGTATTTTTGGAGCGGATTACACCTTTTGGGGAAATTTCACCGCAACCTCCAAATTTAACTACAACCATGCTACAGTTTTAGATGATGTTTTTAGACCTGAGCAAAACTACGGAAACGGAAAAGGTGCCAATGTTGACGGAAATGAAGTAATTGACAACGGAGCAAATTACACAGATTGGATGTGGGATAATTATATCACTTACAACAACACCTTCAATGATGTGCATAACTTTAAAGTATTATTGGGAACATCCCTTTACAAAACAGAGGGATTGTTTTTTGGGAATACTGGAAGAACAACAACAGGCAACAACCAACCGGGACAAACCGTATGGGATGCAGGTATGACTATTGAACCCCGATTCAATGAAGATCAATTAGCCAATGGTGAAGACTGGTTTGACAGTCGTCTTTCTTCTGCATTTGCGCGTGTACAATACAACTATCAAGAAAAATACTTGTTTTCTGCCGCTGTCAGACGCGATGTATCCTCTCAATTTTCTGCTGTAAATGGGAATAATATTGGTTACTTTCCTTCAGGTTCTGTAGGGTGGAACATAGCCGAAGAGGATTTTATGCAAAACATCGATTGGATCAACCAATTTAAAATTCGAGGAAGCTATGGAATTATAGGGAACGACCGTAGTACACCTCAATTTTCATATATAACAAGACTTAATGGTCAAGCTACCGTTGATCCAGGAGATAATGTAAACGCCATTGATGATTTATTATATGGTGCAGCCTCTGGTACACTTGGGAATACAACTTTAAAGTGGGAAGAACAAGAAACCGCTAATATTGGAGTGGATTTACGCTTGTTTGATCAAACGCTCATTATTACTGCAGATGCGTTCCGCAAAAAAACAAAGGACTTATTGTTGAGTCCACAGGCATCCGCGCTTACAGGTGTTTCGGCTCCGGGTGCTGGTGTACCTTTCGTGAACGCAGGTACCGTTCAAAACCAAGGTATTGAAGTTGGGTTAGGCTATTATGGTGCTTCAGGTGATGACTTTGATTACAATGTTAACTTTAATTTTACCACCATTGACAACGAAGTGCTGTCGCTTAACGGAAGAACGACGCCTGTTGGCGGGGAATATGGAGTTGGTATTAGTCAAACGGGTATTACCCGTATGGCACCAGGCTTTGCTCTTGGAAGCTATTATGGCTACAAAACGGATGGCATTTACCAAACGCAAGGCGAATTAGATGCTTTGAATATTGCTTATCGAGCAGCTAATCCTGATGCTGACGCAGATGCGGTTTATCACCCTGATGCTGCGCCTGGGGATTTACGTTTTGTGGATACCAATGGAGATGGTAAAATTTCAGATGCAGATAGAACCCACATTGGAGATCCAATTCCAGACGTTGAAATGGGACTTAACTTAGGGTTTACCTATAAAAACTTTGATTTCAATGCCTATGCATTTGCTTCGCTTGGTCATGAGTTAGTACGTGATTACGAACGTAAAGATTTATACGCCAACCGTGGAACGTATATGCTAGAAAGATGGCAAGGTTCTGGCACAAGTAATACGGTACCAAGAGTTGTTTCAGGAGCTAACATTAATACCGATAAGTTCTCGGACTTCCACGTAGAAGATGCTTCGTTCTTACGATTGCAAAATGTACAGTTGGGATATGATTTTTCAAGTTTGTTAAACGAGAATATAGGTATTAAAAAACTTCGCTTATATGTTTCTGGAAACAACTTATTTACCATTACAGACTATAACGGATATGATCCATCAGCCAATACGGGTGCGCCACTTGGCGGAGGTATTGACAAAGGGTTTTATCCTATAGCTAAAACATATTTATTAGGACTTAACATAGATTTTTAATTACCATGAAAAAAATAACATATATACTATTGAGTGTTATACTGCTTAGTTCTGTAAGCTGTAGCGACACGTTTACTGAGGTTGAGCCTGATGGTTCAAACGCAGACAATTATTTTAATTC
>CATAMV010000061.1 GCA_949487855.1 Bacteroidota bacterium | reverse complement strand
TAAATGCCAGTCGGCGGGCGTGTTGGCGCCCGATGCCCCAAACGTCTGCAATGGGCAGCCACTTCAAGGCTTTGACGCGTTTCTCTTCGGAGTCAATGACGTAAACGCCATTGGTTTTGCCAGCAAATTTTTTGGCTACTCGATTCGCTACTTTCGCAAGTCCTTTGCTGGGGCCAAGCCCAATGCTTACGGGCATGCCTGTCCATTTGCGTACGCGTTTGCGCATTTGTTGTGCATAGACTTCCATATCGCAGTGTTGAAATCCTTCAAAGTGCAAAAAGGCCTCATCGATACTGTAGACTTCTACCTCCGGTGTAAACTGTCTTAGTACGTCCATTACGCGCTGGCTCATATCGCCATAAAGCGGGTAGTTTGACGAAAAAACACGTACGTTGTGTTGCCGAAAAAAGGACGCAAATTTGTGTGCCGGCGCTCCCATGGGGAGCCCAAGCGCCTTAGCTTCGTTGCTGCGGGCAATTACACAACCGTCATTGTTGGACAAAATCGCAATGGGTTTGCCTTCTAATGTGGGTTGGAAAATGCGCTCGCACGAAGCGTAGAAGTTATTACAATCGACTAAAGCAAACACTTTCAAAACTACATTTTTTTACTATCATCTTAATTGTTTTTTTTATAAAAATGACGTCCAAATAAATGCAAATGCAGTACATTTGTTTTGTACAACTAACCTCGATGGACAAGTTTTCGTTTCTCAATGCCGCCCATACGGCGCATTTTGCGCAGCTCTACGACCAATACCTAATCGATCCAGATAGCGTAGAACCCAGCTGGCGGGCCTTTTTTCAAGGCTTTGACTTTGGTTTGGAAAATGGCGAACAGCAAACCAGTGATGCCATCCCCGAAAGCGTTCTTAAAGAATTTCAGGTTGTAAAACTCATTGACGGCTACCGCGGAAGTGGACATTTGTTTACACGCACCAACCCCGTACGTGAGCGTAGAAAGTATAAACCTACACTTGCCATTGAAAATTTTGGGCTGTCACACAACGATTTGCACACTGTATTTTCTGCAGGAGACATTATTGGAATTGGCCCGGCTACCCTTGCGGATATTATTGTGCACTTGGAACGCATTTACTGCGAATCTATTGGGCTGGAATATATGTTTATTCGACACCCAAACCGAGTACAATGGATTCAAAAATGGATAAATAAAAACGGGAACCACCCGAACTTTAGCGCAGAAGAAAAGAAACACATTCTAAAAAAGCTTAACGAAGCCGTTGCCTTTGAAAACTTTTTGCATACCAAATATGTAGGTCAAAAACGCTTTTCTCTTGAGGGGGGTGAATCACTTATTCCAGCACTTGACGCATTGATTGAAGGAGCTGCCAAAGATGGTGTTGAAGAGTTTGTGGTTGGGATGGCACATCGTGGCAGGCTGAATACGCTTACCAACATTTTTGGAAAGCCTGCGCAAGATATTTTTAGTGAATTTGACGGAAAAGATTACGAAGAGGAGGTTTTTGACGGCGATGTCAAATACCACTTGGGCTGGACCTCAAAACGCCTCACTGATGCGGGCTATCAAGTGAATATGAACATTGCCCCAAACCCTTCCCACTTAGAAGCTGTAAATGCTGTGGTGGAAGGTATTTCTAGAGCAAAACAAGACCGAAACTACAAAGGCGACAGACGAAAAGTCATGCCCATTCTCATTCACGGAGATGCGGCTATTGCAGGGCAAGGGGTGGTGTATGAAGTAGTGCAAATGGCACAACTCGACGGCTACCGCACAGGCGGAACGGTTCATATTGTGGTAAACAATCAAATTGGATTTACCACCAATTACTTGGATGGACGCTCGAGCACGTACTGCACCGATGTTGCCAAAGTAACCTTATCGCCTGTATTGCACGTCAATGCCGACGACGCAGAGGCAGTTGTCCACGCCATGAATTTTGCATCGGCCTATCGCAATCATTTTTCAAGAGATGTGTTTATTGATTTGTTGGGTTACCGAAAATACGGCCACAACGAGGGAGACGAACCTCGATTTACCCAGCCAAAATTGTACAAAACCATTGCCAAGCACAAAAACCCACGCGACATTTATGCCGAAAAACTTATCACAAGAGGGGTTATGAATCAAGAGGAATTGGCGCAAATGGAGGCGGTTTACAAACAATCCTTAGAAGAAAAATTAGAAGATGCGCGTCAAGCGTCCAATACTGTAATTACACCCTTCATGCAAGACGAATGGGCAGGGTTTCAATTAGCAAAAGAAGCGGATATGTTGCAACCCGTTAACACTTCATTTGCGTTGGATAAATTAAATGGCATCGCAGAAACATTGACCTCATTGCCTTCAGATAAAAACTTCTTGCGTAAAACGGTTCGTTTGATTGCAGATCGAAAAGCCATGTATTTTGAACGTAATAAGCTAGATTGGGCAATGGGCGAATTACTCGCTTATGGCTCGCTTCTTTCCGAAGGTCATGATGTGCGAATTTCAGGGCAAGACGTTGAACGAGGTACGTTTTCACACCGGCATGCAGTAATGAAAGTAGAGGATTCTGAGGAGGAGGTAGTGTTACTTGATACTATAGATAAAGCGCAAGGGGATTTCGATATTTACAATTCATCCCTTTCTGAATACGGTGTAATGGGATACGACTACGGTTACGCAATGGCAAGTCCAAATGCACTTACCATTTGGGAAGCTCAATTTGGCGATTTTAGTAATGGTGCTCAAATCATGATTGATCAGTATTTGTCCTCTGCTGAAGACAAATGGAAAATGCAAAATGGATTGGTATTGTTTTTACCTCATGGTTACGAAGGCCAGGGCGCAGAGCACTCTTCTGCGCGTATGGAACGTTACCTGCAACTTTGTGCCAAAGACAATATGTTTGTAGCGGATGTAACGACACCAGCAAACCTGTTCCATTTGTTGCGACGACAACTTAAATCAACATATCGAAAACCACTCGTGGTATTTACACCAAAAAGTTTGTTGCGTCACCCAAGAGCCGTTTCTACTAAAGAAGAATTGGCAAGAGGTCATTTTATGCCCCTTATAGGCGATCACAGTGTAACTGCTAATGACGTCAAAACAGTAGTGCTTTGCACAGGAAAATTTTATTATGATTTGCTAGATGCACGTGAACAAAAACAACGCACTGACGTTGCACTTGTTCGTTTGGAACAATTGTTTCCCTTGCCTAAAGCTGAAATTGAAGCATTGCTTAAAAAATACGCCAAAGCCGAAGTGGTTTGGGCGCAAGAAGAACCACGTAACATGGGAGCTTACGGGCATTTATTGTTACATTTACCTCAGGCGCGTGACTTCCGTGTGGCGTCTAGGCGTTTTTATGGCGCACCTGCAGCGGGTAGTGCAACCCGTTCCAAAAGGCGTCATCAAGAAATTATTGAATACGTATTTGATAAAACCAAAGACAACATGCGTTAGCGCATAAAAGAGTAGTTATGATTTTAGAAATGAAAGTGCCCTCGCCGGGCGAATCCATCTCAGAAGTAGAAATCGCAGAATGGCTGGTTAACGATGGCGATTATGTCGAAAAAGATCAAGCCATTGCCGAAGTAGATTCGGACAAAGCAACATTAGAACTTCCTGCGGAAGAAAGCGGTGTGATTACCCTTAAGGCAGAAGAAGGTGATGCCGTCGCTGTAGGCGCGGTAGTATGTCATATTGATACGGCTGCATCAAAACCCGAAGGACAAGAAGCAAAAGATACTACTGAAAAAGTAGCTGCTGCACCACAAGCTGCACCTGCTGCCACACAAGAAACAACCTATGCAACAGGATCGGCCTCGCCAGCAGCACGAAAAATAATTGCCGAAAAAGGATTGGATACAACGGCCATTTCCGGTACAGGCCGCGATGGACGTATTACTAAAGATGACGCTATAAAAGCAGTACCAGCTATGGGGACGCCAGCAGGCGAACGCCCATCATCACGTAAGAAAATGTCCATGTTGCGCCGTAAAGTAGCAGAACGATTGGTAGCTGCCAAAAACGAAACAGCCATGCTTACTACCTTTAACGAGGTGGATATGTCGCCGATTTTTGCACTTCGTGCGGAGTTCAAAGAAATATTTAAAGAAAAACACGGCGTAGGACTTGGGTTTATGAGCTTTTTCACCAAAGCCGTAGTACGTGCATTAAAAGCGTTTCCAGACGTAAATTCCATGATTGATGGCAACGAACAAGTTTTGTATGATTACTGCGACATAAGCGTAGCGGTGTCTGGTCCGAAAGGACTTATGGTTCCTGTAGTGCGGAACGCAGAAGACATGAATTTTAGAGAAATTGAAGCTGAAATTAAGCGCCTTGCAATTCGTGCGCGAGACGGCAAAATTACCGTAGACGACATGACTGGTGGTACGTTTACCATTTCAAATGGTGGCGTATTCGGCTCCATGCTTTCTACTCCAATTATCAACCCACCGCAATCTGGAATTCTCGGAATGCATAACATTTTACAGCGTCCTGTTGCTGTAGATGGCAACGTTGAAATCCGTCCTATGATGTATGTAGCCCTATCTTACGATCACCGTATTGTTGATGGACGTGAAAGTGTTGGGTTTTTGGTTGCGGTTAAAGAAGCACTTGAAGATCCCATTACACTTTTAATGGACGGCGATGCTAAAAAGGCGTTGGAACTTTAGACGTTATTGAATAGGCAATAGGCAGTAGTGAATAGGCAGAAATAAGAAAGAATTATTCACTTTTTTAACAAATAAAGCCCACTGCGACGGTAATCTAAAACTGCTTTAGTATGGTGTAGTACATCTGCACCCAAAATGCCATCTACTGGATCTTCGTCTAGTTGCGCAAGTGCATCGTTTACCGTAGTCATATCAAATAAAATAAGCTCCTGTTTAAAATACTCCCAGTTGCCAATTCGTAAATGATTTTCGTCACTTTGTCGGGTGTCCATATCGGCACTACTTGCCGAGGCAGCTTGCTTTTCTGCTTTGGTGGAGTTTAGTGAAAAATGCGTTTCCTTATCTAACCCAACACAAGTATGTGAAGCTCCCGAGTCCACAATAAACACGCCTGGAATACCATTTAGTACAATCTTACATATATAATGGCCAGAGGTCACTTTTTTTAGCTTAACTCGAGTATAGCCTTTGCGACGCAAAAGAGAAGATAAGGTGTAAATCATGGGGTAAATATACAAGGCATTGGTGTATTTTTGTACCATGCTAATTGATACCCACACACATTTGTATGTTTCCGAGTTTGATGCTGACCGCGCCGACGTCATTGCTCGAGCGATGGAAGCTGGTGTTTTGCAGTTTGTACTGCCGGCAATTGATTCCAAAACTACGGAGGCTATGCATGCGCTCAAACGCGATTACCCCAACAATATGCATTTAATGATGGGGTTACATCCCACACATGTTGGTGACACTGTTAACGAAGAATTGGCACACGTATATTCGCAATTACAACAGCATAAGTTTGTTGCAGTAGGGGAAATTGGGATGGATTTATATTGGGATAAAACTTATCAAAAGGCCCAGCAAGAAGCATTTGCACAACAAATAGCCTGGGCGTTGGAGTTTGATTTGCCGATTGTAATTCATTGCCGAGAAGCCTTTGACGAAATTTTTGAGGTTTTGGAGGGCGTTAACAACGCCAAGCTACGAGGTGTTTTTCATTGCTTTACAGGAAATGCAGAACAGGCACAGCGCGCCATTGACCTTAATATGTATATCGGTATTGGTGGCGTGGTAACTTTTAAAAATGCGGGACTTTCGGAAACCCTTGCACAGATTCCTTTAGCGTCTGTAGTTTTGGAAACCGATGCGCCCTATTTGGCCCCAAGCCCACATCGCGGCAAGCGAAATGAGCCGTCGTTTTTACCGTTAATTTCAGCAAAATCGGCCGCTGTTTATGGCGTTTCTGTGAAAGATATGTCTAAAAAGACAACTCAAAATGCAAAAAAACTGTTTGGCATTTAAATTTTTTTGCGCTTATTTTTTTCGATATTAGCATTCTTAATAGAGAGGTGGCCGAGTGGTCGAAGGCGCACGCCTGGAAAGTGTGTATACGCCAAAAGCGTATCGAGGGTTCGAATCCCTTCCTCTCTGCGATTGCGTAAAGTATTTTTTATATATTTAGCGTCATCAAATTAAATCAATATAAAACCGAAATAATTTATAAATGAAACGT
>CATAMV010000060.1 GCA_949487855.1 Bacteroidota bacterium | reverse complement strand
CATCTGAAAAACACGTTGTTGTTTTTCAGAAAGCTTGGATAAGGATTCATGTAGCGCATGGCTTACAGAATCTAAATCAAAATACGGATCGGCAGTTAGGTGCGCAAAATAATCGGTTGTTCCGTCATTATTATTGTAACGGAGCTTTTGATTTTGCGATACCAACCGAATAGACTCGTTATAGGCAATTCGGTAGCACCATGTTTTCACGCTGCTTTTAAATTTAAAATTTGCTAATCCTTTAAAAATCCGCACATAGGTATTTTGAAGTGCATCGTTGGCAGCATCATGATGCTTTACCAATTTTCGAATATGCCAATACAACATTTCGTGATAGGCGTTTGAAATAGCGGTAACCGCCAGTTCTAACTGCTTGTTTTTGATGTGTTGTACAATACGTTCTTCGATTTCCAAACGGGGATTTTAAGTCTTAGACCCACGAAAGGTAAAAAAGTTTGCATTTATTAAATTAAATGATTTGAAATTTCAAATTACATTAATTAATTTTGATATATTTTATAATTTTAGCGATTTGATTCACGACCGTATTAGACATATTGCAGAAAATGAAGGTATCTCAATTTCAAAACTCGAACGTGAATTAGGTGTTGGTAACAATTCGCTTTCTACTACACTTAGAAGGCGTTCATCTGTATCACATTCCGTCATTCAATCCCTAGCGTTGAAATTTCCTAAGTATTCAATTTCTTGGCTGGTATTGGGTATGGATGAATCTCCGAAAGAACAGGCTTTTAATACGATATTAAAAGAGCTGGATAAATTTAAAAATAATTAGATTTTTATTTTTTCAAGATTCTTTGCCTAAATAATAAATCTTGCTCCTTTTTTCTTCTAGCTGTATATAAATCCAATTTATTTAAATTAAAAAAAATTGTTTAAAATAAATGAGTATTTAAAAACAATTTTTTGTATAAAATAAATTGTTTAATCATCATAAAACATCATGAAAAAAGCTGTTACAGTCTGGTAAATGACAGCAACATAGCATTTGAAGAAAAAGAGAAAATAGGCAAGTCCATTATTATTCCTTATATACAGATTTTTGACACATTTCACTATATGAACGAAGTGGTTAATGTTGTCAACAAAGAAAAAGTTGATTTTTGGTCACTTGAAGAACATTATAACCCTATTGAAACCCTTTTTTTGTTGTGTAAAATCAAAGATGAAGATCACAAAGACATACTGTTTAATTTGGTTTATACGATGGCCTCTAAAAGAATAGGGGATAAAGACTTTGAAGCAAGAGCAGAAGAAATTCTTAAGCAAATGAAAGAAACAATTATTAGCCTATCAGAAACCTTAGCAGACACACAGAAATAATGATGTTGTTTTGGATAACAAAAAACCCTTCATTCACTGCTGAAATATGTGAAGAAGGGTTATTGTAGCGAGAGGGAGACTTGAACTCCCGACCTCCGGGTTATGAATCCGACGCTCTAACCGGCTGAGCTACCTCGCCAAATCGAGCGCAAATATAACAATTTGTTTTCCCTTTTTGTCGCTGATTTTGCACCTTTTCTTTCAAAGGTCGGTTTAAATCTATATATTGGACTTTTTATTTTTATATGTCAAAAACAAAAATCGAGCTTGAATTTGTGATCCAGGCATCACCACAGCTTCTGTTCCAGTACATCCATACTCCATCTGGTCTTTCGGAATGGTTTGCCGATAATGTGAATGCCCGTACCGAAAATTATTTTTTCTTTTGGGATGATTCAGAAGAGGAAGCACAGTTGTTACGTAAAAAAGCAAATGAATTTGTACGCTTTCGTTGGCTTAACGGAGATGACGATCAAGATGACTGTTACTTTGAAATGCGTATTGTTGTTGACGAAATCACCAAAGATGTTTCTGTTGTAGTAACCGACTTCGCAGACGAGGATGAAGTTGAAGAGACCAAAATGCTTTGGGAAAGCCAAATTGGAGATTTAAAGCAAGTTTTAGGCTCTACATAAGCATATGATAAACCTAAACGGCGCACTGCAATCTGCAACTTCGCCACTTTTTTCAGTTCATAATCGTGGGTTTTTATATGGAGACGCTGTTTTTGAAACCCTTCGTTACAGCCATAATCAGTTGCATTTTTGGGAAGACCATTATTTTAGACTTATGGCTGCCATGCGAGTATTTCGCATGAGCATCCCCATGTCATTTACCCCCGAATTGTTAGAGCAAGAATGCATTCGTGTGGTAGAGGCGCAAAGTACTGCTGCACCCTCATGGCGCATTCGATTATCAGTTTTTAGAAATGATGGAGGTGTTTATTTGCCTGATTCCCCCGATGTAAGTTATGTTATTGAAGCCAAACCACTAGAAGATCAAACTTACATTTCAAAAGACAATTATAAGGTAGAATTATTTAAAGACTATTACGTGCAAAAAAGTATGTTATCAAATCTAAAATCAAACAATAAGGCCTTAAATATCATTGGTAGTATTTTTATGCAGGAGCAGGGTTTTGATAACGGAATTTTAGTTAATGACGATAAAGAAGTTGTTGAATTTTTAAATGGAAATCTTTTTGTCGTTGATGGTGAGATACTTCGTACACCGCCATTATCCTCTGGATGTTTGGACGGTATCATGCGCAAGCAAGTTATACGATTGGCTAAAAAACAAAATATTACCTGTATTGAAGAGAAAATTTCTCCTTTTGATTTACAGCAAGTTCAAGAGGTTTTTATGACCAATTCTATAGCTGGAATTCAACCAGCTTCTTCTTACCGAAGAACCGATTATCAAAACACGATTGCGCTTCAATTGCAGCACGCATTAAATGAATTAGTTAATTCAGGCCAGGATAAGTAGGTGCATGGGAATATAGTGCAACCTCACCTCCCAAATCTCGAAGAACGCTTCCCCAAAGTTGTTCCTCATTTTCGAAAATGGTGAAGTTGTTGTTGACCAAAATCCAAGCGTTTGTTTTTACTTCTTCCGCCAATTGACCTTCGTTCCAACCCGCATAGCCAAGTAAAAATTTAATTTCGTTTGAAGGGAGTTTGTTGGATCGTAAAGCAAGTTTAATGTCTTCTAAATCCCCTCCCCAAAAAAGACCATTTCCAAGAGCTTTTACGTCTGCAATATCCCCTTTGGTATGAATGTAAAAAAGTTTATCATCTTCTACAGGGCCTCCCTGAAAAACAGGAGCGTCAATACCAAGCTCTGGAAGTAAATCATTCAGGCTGTAATGCGTGTGTTGATTTACTACAAAACCAATAGACCCCTCATCGTTATGCTCCGCCATAAGCACTACACTACGTCCAAAAGATTGATCGCCAAGAATGGATGGATGTGCTACTAAAAGTTTTCCTGTCATCACACAAATCTACATTTTTCTGGAAAGTTATAGCCATTGAGTAAAGCAGCAGTTTCCATGCTTTTTTTATTTGGTAATTGAAGCTCGTCAATATATACATAGCCGTCGTTTACAGCAACATTAAGTTGCTGATCTTCAACATTCACCGTACCTGGTGGGTTTACAGGGGTGCCCACAATAAAGTGTGCCCGTTTCAACTTCACATAAAGTTCTTCGTCATGTAGTGCTAACATACTCCATGCAGTAGGAAAAGGGTTTAATCCGCGAATATGATTCACGATTTCCTGTCCGTTTATACTCCAATCTACCCGTGTGTTTTCTCGTGTTAGTTTTGGTGCAGGAATTAAGTTTTTATCTCGGGGTTGCGGAACAGCTTCTGTATTATCAGATGCCAAAACATCTAATGTCTTTACAATCATTTCAATTGACTTTTTTTGCATGCGCTGACTCAATTCCCCCATAGTTTCCTCTGGTTTAATAGGCATGATTTCTTGTAATAAAACAGCACCCGTGTCAATTTTTTCGTCAATTAAAAAAGTAGTCAACCCGGTTTGTTTTTCTCCATTAATGATAGCCCAATGAATGGGTGCAGCTCCACGATAATGTGGCAACAGAGAAGCGTGGAGGTTAAAAGTTCCAAGTTTAGGCAATTTCCAAACGACTTTTGGTAACATTCTAAACGCAACCACAACAAATACATCAGCTTTAAACGCTTTTAGCTGTTCAATGGTTTTTTTGTTGCTTAATTTTTCAGGTTGAAGTATCGGAATATCTTGTGCCAAAGCCTCTTCTTTAACAGCCGAAAAACGTAATTTTTTCCCGCGCCCAGCAGGACGATCAGGAGCTGTTATCACCGCTACAACATGGTGGTGACTTTCTATAATGCCACGTAAACCAGCGACTGCAAACGCAGGAGTTCCCATAAAAATTACACGCAACGATCTATTCATTTTAGTCTGTATAAACTTCCATTTTCTTCCACAACAATCTCTTCATTTACTAAAAAGTCAAGTGCTTCTATAATTTGTTCTTTACTGTATTTTGATTTCAAAGCCAATTGAGTCAAAGATACAGTTTCTTCTCTCGAAAGTAGATTTTTTAATTCTTGAATTACTTCACGAATTGAAGTCTTATTTTTTATGCAGTTGGAACACGAAAGGCATCTTTTCTTTGCTTTTTCACCAAAGTAATTCAGGAGTTTTTTTCGATGACACTTAGTCGTTGTGCAATAGTCCCAAACCGAATTTGATAATCGCTTTTTTTCCCGTTTGAAAGAATCTAATTGCTTTAGTACGTTACGAAGGGTTATTTTATCCTCTCTTGGCGAAAGAAACTGAATGGCGCTATCTACATGTAGCTGCTGAATTTCCGCCGTTCCGTTTTGCTCCATTTTTTTCAGTGTTTCAATACACTCCTGCAACGATAAATTGCATTTTTTGCCGACATCATATAAGTTTATAGATTGTATTCTATCTGTTATTCCGCCAATGTTTCGAAGTAGATAATCAATTAAAACTTCGTTTTGTGGATTCTTGTTTATTTCAAGTTTTAAGGAAGTTTTTGGCGTGTTGTATTGTGTGATTGATAGCACTTGTCCGCGCTCCAAAAGTTCTAGAACATGATAGGTAGTTTTTGGGTTTAGATCATATCGGTTGCAAAACAAATTTAAATTAAATTCCAACAATTTTTCTGGTAATTCGCTATAGGCAATATCAAAATAAAGGCATAAAAACTTGTATGTTTTTTGGATGGCATCACTTGGTGGAACACTTGACATAAGTCTATCCCAAAGTTTTCTTTGATCTTCAGGCGCTATAAAAAGCGTTGCTATTGCGGCATTTCCGTCTCTGCCGCATCGTCCCACTTCTTGATAATATTGTTCAATACTAAAGGGTAAAGTAGCATGTATTACACGCCTAACATTTGGTTTGTCTATACCCATTCCAAATGCTGTAGTGGCCACCATAACAGGTGTTTTTTCTTGCATCCAGTTGGCAATGCGCAATTCTTTATCAGCAGCTCCACCATGAAAAAAAGCTGCTCTGTACCCCATATTGTTGAGGTGATTACTTAACAATTCAGCACTTTTTCGCGTACCTACATATACAATACTTGGCATTCCTTTGGGTTCTAATGCTGCTGCAATAGCTTCAAGTTTATTAGATTCGGGCACGACATGCAACTCAATATTTGACCTGTCAAAAGAACCCATAATCTTCTTTGGCGATTGCAGTTTTAGCGAATTACAAATATCTTCTCTCACGTTTGCAGTTGCTGTTGCCGTAACCGCAATAGTTGGAATATCTGGCAGTATATTTTTTAGGGAGATAATGTCGCGGTATGCTGGTCTAAAATCGTGCCCCCATTCCGATATACAATGTGCTTCGTCAATGGCTAGCAACGAAAGTTGCATTTGTGATAAATGGGCTTGTACTAGGGGATGTTGCGCTCGTTCTGGCGAAAGGTATAGAAACTTAAAATTCCCAAACTTACAATTGTCTAACGCCCTTACAAGATCATCTTCTCGCATCGGCCCCGATATGTGCATCGCACGAATGCCTTTTTTTTGAAGCCCTTCCACTTGATCGCTCATAAGCGCAATAAGTGGACCAATAACCACACAAATCCCTGGTAATAGTAGCGCCGGTAATTGATAACAAAGGCTTTTACCACCCCCTGTTGGCAGTACTACCAAACAGTCTTGCCTATCTAGCACTGCCGAAATAGCATCGTACTGACCCGTACGGAAATTGGAAGTACCCCAATACTTCTTTAATGTGTTTTTTACGTTTGTGTTCATAGATTTTCTACAATAAACGCAAGGCGTTTGGCAACACTAACCCGAGGAACTTCAATGCATTCCATGCCAAAGGCGTTGTAGGTTTCTACCAAAGCGTTGTGAAGTTTATTAGCTTCATTAAAATCTTCTTTCCGTTGTGCGTCTTGTTTAAAAATAGCTTCCCACGGTGGAAAAATGAAAACCTTGTCGTAGGTAAAATTGATACAATCCTCATTCATGCTGCAAGGAACATCGTCTCCTAATTCATGTAAATACGCTACAACGTCGTGGATACCCCGATCATAAAATTGAACAGGGGCGTTACTTTGTTTAAAATAATCATGAAGCCTACTTTCAAAAATAGCCTCGCTAAATGCTAATGGATGCTCCAAAAAAGGGCGTTGCGCACCGTTGGCTTGTGACGCTGAAATAACAGTCCTAGAAACTTCCTCATAGCATGAAATTTCAGCATGATGTACACTGTTTATCGTGGTGGTTTTTCCACTCGATGGTGAGCCTGTTAGGACTATTTTTTGTTTTTCAAACATATACAAATGTCGGGATTTGTAACCGTTTGCAAAACTGTATCTTTGCAACATGCAACAACCGGCAAAAGACGAATCATTTTATCAACGGTTTCACCAACAGCTTTTAGACACAAGTTCTTGGCCAAGTGTGTATGTGTTTAAGTTTATTGTGCCTGCCTCTGGTAATGCCCAGAAAACACTTGAAAATCTATTTTCCAACGATGTTGTTAAAATCAGTACTCGAGCCTCAAGTAAAGGCACATACAGCAGTATATCTGTTCAAGGAACTTTCGAAAGTCCCGCCGTAATCATTGATAAGTATAAGCAAGCGTCTAAAATTCCAAATATCATTCAGCTCTAATCTTTTTTTAGTAGTTTTACCTCATAAATAACCCTCACTTGATAGAAAATCTTCAATACAATAACGAACGCTCAGATTTAGCGATTCCAGAATACGGCCGTCACATTCATAAAATGATTCAGCAAGTAATGGCTGAAGACGATAAAGCGCAACGAAACAAACAAGCCCAGGCTATTATTGGTATTATGGGTAATCTAAACCCACACTTACGAGATGTTGCTGATTTTCAGCATAAACTTTGGGATCAATTATTCATTATGTCTGACTTTAAGTTGGACGTAGATGCACCTTTTCCTAAGCCGAGTGCAGAAGTATTAGCGGCACCACCAACCCCCTTAGACTATCCGCAATCGTATCCGAAATACCGTTTTTACGGCAATAATATTAAAGGAATGATTGATGTTGTGGTTAACTGGGAAGAAGGCGAACTTAAAGAAGCGCTGGTTTATGTGATTGCCAATCACATGAAAAAATGCTTTTTGAATTGGAATAAAGATACTGTTGAGGATCAAGTCATTTTTAATCATTTAGCAGAACTTTCAGGCGGAAAGCTTGTACTTAGCGGAAAAGAAGAAACCCTTACCGACTCCGAAAACCTCATTCGTTTGACAAACAAGCGATTTGGCAAAGGAGGTGCACGAAGCAAACACAAAAAATACCGAAACCCAAAACAACAACGTCGCAAGTAAATGGGAGCCTTTAAAATTACGGGCGGCGCACCTCTTTCGGGAGCCATTCAACCACAGGGAGCCAAAAATGAAGCACTCCAAATTTTATGTGCCGTTTTACTTACTTCTGAGCCCATAACGATAAGCAATATCCCAGATATTATTGACGTTAACAAGCTTATTGATATTCTTATTCAACTAGGCGTTAGGGTTGAAAAGCACAGCGCAGATAGCTATACATTTCAAGCCAATAATATAGATATTGATTACCTCCAATCTGACGATTTTAAGGTTGCCGGACGTGGTTTGCGTGGTTCAATTATGATAGTGGGACCTTTACTGGCTCGTTTTGGAAAAGGGTTTATTCCGAAACCTGGTGGAGATAAAATTGGTCGTCGCAGGTTGGACACACACTTTCAAGGCTTTATCAAACTTGGTGCAACATTCCGCTACAACAAAGAAGAGTATTTCTACGGAGTAGAAGCCGATGAACTACGAGGAACATATATGTTATTGGACGAAGCCTCTGTTACAGGAACGGCAAATATTGTAATGGCTGCTGTGCTTGCCAAAGGGACTACAACGATATATAATGCTGCATGCGAACCTTACCTGCAACAGCTTTGTAACATGTTGGTACGTATGGGTGCCAATATCTCAGGAATAGGCTCAAACCTACTCATAATTATGGGGGTTGAAAAACTTGGCGGAACAGATCATCGCATATTGCCCGATATGATTGAAATTGGCAGTTGGATTGGACTTGCGGCACTTACAAAAAGTGCAATTACAATAAAAGACGTTCAGTGGGAATATTTGGGTCAGATTCCAGATGTATTTCGACGCTTAGGTATAGCAATTGAGCAAAAAGGGGACGATATGTTCATACCTGCACACACCAATGGCTACGAAATTCAAAGTTATATTGATGGTTCTGTTATGACTATTTCAGATGCGCCTTGGCCAGGTTTTACCCCTGACCTTTTGAGTATAGTACTCGTAGTGGCTACGCAGGCACTTGGTAGTGTGTTGGTGCACCAAAAAATGTTTGAGAGTCGTTTGTTCTTTGTGGATAAACTTATTGATATGGGTGCAAAAATTATTTTGTGTGACCCGCACCGTGCTAATGTAATTGGGCATGATTTTAAGTCAACCCTGAAAGCAACGACAATGACTTCCCCGGATATTCGTGCCGGTATTTCTTTGCTTATTGCAGCGCTTTCTGCCAAAGGCACAAGTACCATTTTCAATATTGAACAAATTGACCGCGGGTATCAAAACATTGATACACGCCTTCGTGCTTTGGGTGCTCAGATTGAGCGAATTTCATAAAGCTAACGCTTAGAAACCTTATTATTGCTTATGCCTTTTTGACGCGAACATTTAAATCGTCCAACTTCGTCTGTTCGCTTTTTTAAATGTTTGGTTTTTCTTCCTTGAACACGCTTTCGCCACAACTTAAAACTAGTTGGTTTCATGTTGCGTCTCATAATGGTTATAACCTCTTGCTCTTTTAAACCAAATTGCATTTTTATAGCGTCAAACGGGGTGCGGTCTTCCCAGCCCATTTCAATAATCCTGTCAATTTCAATTTCCGTTAGTTTTCTTTTCATACGTCCATAATATTTTTTCTGTCGGGTAGCGTATGTGTTGCCACAATACGCCTGCTTTCACTACGAACAATGGCGTTACGTCGCATTTGCCACAATATTGTTGCGGCATTTTTGTAGGTTTTTTTTATATCCACGATTGGTTTTGGATAATTTTCTCCCAATATTAAGCCATACCCCTGTTGCTCAATTTCAGTCATAGTCCATGGTTCAAGGACAAATGCTGTGGGTAAATTTTCCAATTCAGGAACCCATTTCCGAATAAAATTTCCATCTGAATCATGTTCTAATGCATTTTTAGTAGGATTGTAAATCCGTACCATATTAATTCCAGTTTCACCTGCTTGCATTTGAAATTGCGGGTAGTGTATACCAGCTTCAAAATCTAAAAATTGTCGCCCCAAAAACTGTGCACCTTTTTGCCAAGGTTGCCACAAGTGGTGGGTAAAAAACGACACTACCATGGCCCGCATCCTAAAATTTAAATACCCCGTTTTCACCACGCATCGCATGCATGCATCAACAAGCGGATAGCCAGTTTTACCCTGTTCCCATGCAGCAATTAATTTTGTATTTGCAGGCTTGTTTATGTTGTGATACCCTTTGTTCACACTCTTAAACTCCATTTGGGTTTCCATTTCAAACTTTTGAATAAAGTGTGCTTGCCAGCGTAGTCTTGAAGTAAACGCATTGATTTGAAAGGCACTTGCACCAAGGGTCTTGGCTTGTTTTGCCCGTTGCCATACATAGCGAACAGAAAGATTTCCCCACGCCAAGTAAGGCGAAACACGACCGCAGTGCAATCGGGCTGCTTCAGGTTTTGAAATGGATTGCTGGTATTTTTTATGACGTTTTTTTAAATAACTATCCAAGTAGGCTATCCCTTTTTTTGTCCCGCCTTCTTGAATGCCTTCCAATTTTTGTGGTTGAAGCGGCATGTCCTTTAAAAGCCCAATTTGAACAGGTAAGAAATCTTTTTCAGTCGCTGTAAAGGGTTTTATGGACTGCATCATATAGTTTGTCCAGTAATCACGCCAGTTTGCTCTATTTGCCAACCCACGAAATACGCCATTATTGATGTGTTCTACCCAATGTGTATTCTGTGAATCACACCATTTTTTTACTTTTTTATCTCTTTCATATGTGCAATTTAACCCTGTTTCTTGCATTGAAAAAAGCGTTTTTATACGCCAGGTCTTACTTACATGCTCCAACACTTCGGTTACTTCGCCACTGGCACAATGTATTTTGGTTTTATACGGGTTTAATTCTTGATTTAAACTTACAATGGATTGCTCAATGAAGTTCCAATGCCGTTTGTGATAGTGCGGGTTCTTTTCCAAGCTGGGTTCAAAAACATAAAGTAAGAGTAGGGGAGTATTGGACTCAATAGCATTTTGAAGCCCTTCATTATCTAGGATACGCAAGTCACGCTTAAACCAAAAAACATTAATTGTTGGCTTAGAATGCATCTGGATTTTCTATTATTTCGTAAGCACGTGCCTTAATTTGTGCCAATTCTTCGGGGTTGATTTTTCCTAGTAAATTGAACATCATCCCCATGCGATGGTTTCCCTTTAACTCTTCTCTTTTGTCATCTAAAAAGTTCCAATACAAACTATTAAATGGACAAGCGTTTTCTCCAATACGTTTCTTTTTGTCGTAACTGCACTTACTGCAGTAGTTACTCATTTTGTTGACATAAGATCCTGACGAAACATAGGGTTTTGTAGCTACAATTCCACCATCTGCATACTGACTCATGCCACGCGTATTGGGAAGTTGTACCCATTCAACGGCATCTGCATAAATACCCAAATACCAGTCATCTACTTCATCTGGGTGGGTTTGCAATAGCAACGCAAAATTTCCCGTAATCATCAAGCGTTGAATGTGGTGCGCATAAGCGTTTTCCAAACTGTTGGTAATGCTGGTTTTAAGGCAATTCATTTCAGTTTCCCCCGTCCAATAAAAATTAGGAAGTTTCCCGAAATTATTCAACTCATTTTTTTCCTTGTACTGCGGCATTTCTTTCCAATACAATCCCCTAATATATTCACGCCAACCCAAAATTTGACGCACAAAACCTTCTATTTGTGAAAGACTTATGGCTTCACTATTTCTAAAGGCCGTAATGGCACGATCAATTACTTCTTTCGGGCTGATGAGCTTTATGTTTAGGCTAAACGAAATACGTGCATGGAATAAGTTCGTTTCATCTTGATGCATAGCATCTTGATAGGTGCCAAAATCTTGTAACAAATGGTCACAGAAATAATCTAATTGATGAATTGATTCCTCGCGCGATACCGCAAATAAAAAAGACTTAGGATCAAATGTTCCAATGGTATCTATTTTAGCTGCAACTACTTGACTGTAAATTTCTTTAGCCAAAGTCATATCGGGCTGATAGGGCGGAGGTATAAGGCCGCCTTTCCACGTATTTCGATTAAATTTATCGTAATTCCAGCTGCCGCCTTCGGGTTGTCCATCCACCATAAGGTATTGGTACTTTTTTCGCATATAGCGATAAAAAAACTCCATGACCAATGACTTTTTACCTTCATAAAATTCGGCTAATTCGTTTCGGGAAGTCAAAAAATGTTCGGTATCGTATGCTTTGACTTTAATGTCAAGCGATTTTCCAAATTTTTTGAGTTGTTCGTCTAATCGAAATTCATCTGGTAGTTGGTACGCGAATGAAGTAGCATCAAGCAACTCAAGTACTTTCTCAATGTTTTTTGTTAAGTTTTGGCTGTTGTTGGGATCATCAATGGTGTAGTAAATAACGGTATGTCCATCTTCCTCTAACTTTCGCGCAAAACTGCGCATAGCAGCAAAAAAGGCAACAACTTTTTGCACATGATGACGTACATAATCTGTCTCTTGCCGCATTTCGAACATGACATAGCACACCTGATTGTTGGGTTCCATAAACCAGCTATGTTCTTCGTTGAGTTGATCGCCAAGTATGAGTCGTACTTCCATTAGAAAAGGGTTGTTTGTAGCCACGTGTTTTGGTAGGTATTGTTGGGGTCGTAGCGCTCTGCTTGCCACGAAATATGGAATTTTCTATCTCTAGGGTCGTTCCCGACACCTGCATTATACATCCAATTTCCATAATTGCTATGCACATCATAATCAATAAGCATTGCCTCAAAATAAGCCGCACCTATGCGCCAGTCCAAATGCCATTCTTTACTAAAAAAACTCGCTACATTTTGTCGCCCGCGATTGCTCATAAATCCAGTACAAGCCAATTCTCGCATATTTGCATTAACAAAAGGTTCGGGTGTGTTGCCCTCAATCCATTTTTGTACAAGCCTGTTGTTCGTTTTCCATTCGTATGACTTGTCTAAAACCCCACCGATTTTAAAAATTTTATTGCCGTGTTTTAACGAGATGTATTTAAAATAATCGCGCCATATAAGCTCAAATATCAGCCAATAGGTGGAGTCGTTTTTTGTAACTGCTTTCTCGTATTTTTTCACTTCTGCATAAATCGACCTAGGCGAAATGGATCCAAATGCCATCCAAAGAGATAGTTTAGAACTGTATTTTTTCCCCAATAATCCGTTTCGTGTTTTTTTATAGAAAGACAATTGCTTTGTGTCCCAAAAATATTCTTGAATACGTTCCCATGCTGCCGCCTCACCTCCAAAAAATGGAATTGCAGTTCTTGCATCGTTTGAGATGTTTTTATAGCCTAATTTTTCTAGCGTAGGTAACTCAGGAGTTTCTTGTATAAGATTTTCAGTTGGCATGGAATCTGGAATCCCTAGTGGTGGTCTAACATGGCTTTGCTTTTCGCATTTTTTTCTGAAGACGGTAAACACTTCTGGAATACTCGAAACTTTCATAGGAATATCGTCTGGATGAAATAAAAACTGATCGTAATTCCAATGCGCTTTTATGCTGTTGGGAATTTGTGCCGCATCATCTACTTCTTCTTTTGTCCACTCGTGTTGTGCGTACAGGTCAGTTACCTGATATTTTTCTTGAAGTTGTTGTACAGTTTGCTTCAAATTTCCACTTGTAACCCACAATGTGATGTTAAGTTTCATCAAATCTTTTTGGAGTTGTTTCAATGTTTGCAATAAAAATTGAGCTCTAAAAGCTTCCATTTTCTTAAAGCCCCATGGCGTTTCGTCTAACCACTTTTCTGGAATGTGAAAGAGTCCAATTACACGACTATGCTTTAATGTGGCTTGTGTAAGTGCTTGTTGGTCACGGACACGTAAGTCGTTCCGAAACCAAACTATTGCTGTTGTTTTTGTCTTCTGCATCTTTCGCTACAATATTTTACGTTTTCCCAATTTTTACTCCATTTTTTACGCCATGCAAAAGGAAGGTTACACACCACACAAATTTTTTGTGGTAGATACTCCTTTTTCACACCTTTCATGTTGCCAACCCAGCTTTATAGGTTTGCAAACAGCGCTCTCTAGCCATTTTATGATCCACCATTTGATTTGGATACGCTAACGTTTGATATTCTGGCACCCATTTTTGAATGTATTTGTGGTCTTTGTCAAATTTTTTCACTTGCTCTGTAGGATTGAATACGCGGAAGTAAGGAGCTGCATCTACGCCGCTACCAGCCACCCATTGCCAATTTCCTACATTGCTTGATTGTTCATAATCGAGTAGTTTTTCGGCAAAATAGGCCTCGCCCCAACGCCAATCGATTAATAAATGTTTACATAAAAAACTACCTACAAGCATACGAACGCGGTTATGCATAAATCCTGTTTGATTGAGTTCACGCATACCCGCATCTACAAGCGGATACCCTGTTTTTCCTTCGCACCATTTATTAAAATCGTCTTCATCGTTGCGCCAGTCAATTCGGTCGTATTGGGGTTTAAAACTCGATTGAGTTGTATGCGGATAATGCCATAAAATTTGCATAAAGAATTCCCGCCACACCAATTCTTTTAAAAAAGTAGGTTGTGTGCTTTTACGGGCTCTTGCAATAATTTTTCGAACCGATACTGCGCCAAAACGCAAATAAACTCCCAATCTACTTGTGCTATCCATAGCGGGGAAATTTCGAGTATCGTCATAAGCATCCATCATACTTTTAGATTCGCTCGCTGTTGGAATAACGTGTTGTCCTGTTGTAAAACCCAATTCTTCTAAAGAAGGAATATTCTCTAAGTCATGCTTATAAAGATTATGAAGTAAGGTTTCAGAAGGAAAATTTGGCACGCCCATTTCCTCCATTTGCTTAAGCCATATTCGAGAGTATGGTGTATAAACCTTATATGGTGTACCATCTTTTTTGAGCACTTCATCCGGTGCAAAAAGAACTTGGTCCTTAAATGTCTTAAACGCAACCCCTATTGTGGCTAGTTTGCGCTGTATTTCAGTATCTCGTTCCCTAGCATAAGGCTCATAATCTTCGTTGGTGTAAATGGCAGTAATGTTATAGGTTTCGCACCATGTTAAAATGCAATCTAAGGGGTTCCCTTTTTTGACAAGCATTCCGCTTCCTATTTCACGAAAAATAGTGTCTAACTTTGAGATGTGCTTATGGATAAAACTTACACGCGCATCATTTATAGGGAGTTTATCAATGATCTTTTCATCAAATACAAAAACGGGTAGGACGGCATTTGCATCTGAAAGCGCATGAAAAAACCCTGTGTTATCGGTTTCTCGTAAATCGCGACGAAACCAGAATAATATCATCCATTTACATTTAAAGATGACATACCACCGTCTAAACCTAATACTTGTCCAGTCATCCAACTACTTTTATCAGATAATAAAAACGCAGCTAATTGTGCCACATCTTGCGTTGATCCAATGCGTTTTAATGGATGTCTAAGGGCGGCTTTTTCCTTTTTGGCATCGTTGTTTAGAAACCTATTAGCCAAAGGTGTGTCTGTTATAGATGGTGCAATTACGTTTACTCTAACTTTAGGCGCCCACTCAGCAGCTAACGAACGTCCAAGTCCCTCTACCGCTCCTTTGGCGGCTGCTACACTTGCGTGAAAGGGCATGCCTGTTTGCACAGCAACAGTACTAAAAAGTACCACACTCGCCTGTTCGCTTGCAGCTAATAGCGGTTGTAATTGTTGTAATGTTTTTACTGCACCCATCACATTAATGGAAAAATCAGCCGTAAATGCCTCGGGTTTCAATCCTTTAAACGGACGCAAGTTGATACTGCCTGGGCAGTACGCAAAGCCGTCTACTACTGCTGGAAGTTTTTCTAGCGGCAAATCGTCTTGAAGTACATCAAATGGGATGTGCGTTACGTTTTTTCCAGCCAAGCCTTCGTTTGTTCTCGAAGCCACAAAAATGGATGCGTCAGCGGGAAGTGCGTCTATAATTTGACTGCCAATCCCATAGCTTCCGCCAATCAGTAAAAATGTTTTACTCATGATGTTGATTTAAAAATTTCGTTAAGTGCTTTTTCTCTGTAATCAAATATCTGCTTGACTTTTGCGCGCACAAAAAGCACATGCGCCAACCAGCCTAATGGACCTAGGGGTAACTTATAATCTACAAT
>CATAMV010000059.1 GCA_949487855.1 Bacteroidota bacterium | reverse complement strand
GGTACATATTGGTTCTTTACCTTACAACAAAAGAAGTGCATATGCTTTTGTATTTTTGCACAAAATAACCACATGAAATTTAGGGAAGAAAAAGACACCATGGGTGTTGTACAGGTGCCTGCAGACAAATACTGGGGCGCACAAACAGAACGCTCTCGCAATAACTTTAAAATTGGACCGGCAGGTTCTATGCCTATTGACATTGTGTATGGCTTTGCTGTACTCAAAAAAGCAGCCGCATATACCAATGCTGAACTTGGAGCATTAGACGCAAACAAACGGGACTTAATTGCCAAAGTATGTGACGAAATTTTAGCTGGCACCCTAAACGATCAATTCCCACTAGTTACGTGGCAAACGGGCTCCGGTACGCAATCCAACATGAACGTTAACGAAGTCATTGCCAACCGTGCGCATGTACTTGAAGGAAACACACTTGGCGAAGGGGAAAAGACGCTAAAGCCTAATGACGATGTGAATAAATCACAATCTTCAAATGATACCTTTCCTACTGGAATGCATATTGCCATATACAAAAAACTTATTGAAAAAACACTTCCCGGTGTGCGTCAACTACGCGATACCCTAGCGCAAAAGGCGGCTGATTATGATACGATTATCAAAATTGGGCGGACACACTTTATGGATGCTACCCCACTTAGTTTGGGACAAGAATTTTCGGGTTATGTTGCTCAGCTAAATCATGGAATTAAAGCATTAGAAAACAGCTTGCCCCATTTATCGCAGTTGGCACTTGGTGGAACAGCTGTTGGAACAGGAATTAATACACCTAAAGGATACGCTGAAAAAGTGGCTGCTTACATCGCAGAGTTTACCGGACTTCCCTTTGTGTCGGCAGATAATAAATTTGAGGCGTTGGCTGCACACGATGCACTTGTTGAAACACATGGTGCTTTACGTCAATTAGCGGTGTCGCTATTTAAAATTGGAAACGATATTCGCATGATGGCAAGTGGTCCGCGTTCTGGAATTGGAGAACTCATTATTCCTGCAAATGAGCCAGGAAGTTCCATAATGCCAGGAAAGGTAAATCCTACACAATGTGAGGCACTTACCATGGTCTGTACACAAGTTATGGGCAACGATGCTGCGGTAGCTTTTGCAGGATCTCAAGGGCATTTTGAACTCAATGTTTACAAGCCTGTTATGGCTGCTAATGTATTAGAGTCGGCACAATTACTTGGAGACGCCTGTGTAAGTTTTGACGAAAACTGTGCGCAAGGCATCACGCCAAATTTGGAAACAATCAATCAATTACTGAACAATTCCCTTATGTTGGTAACTGCACTTAATACCAAAATTGGGTATTACAAAGCTGCGGAAATTGCCAATTTAGCACACGAAAAAAAGTTAACGCTAAAAGAGGCTGCACTTGAAACTGGTTACCTTACGGCAGATGAGTTTGATGCTTGGGTGAAACCTAAAAACATGATTGGACGTGACTGAAAATTTTGTCATTATTCCTTTTGAAAAAGGTCTTAAATCACATTTTAAGTCGCTCAATGAAGAATGGCTTGAGAGATATTTTGTGGTGGAACCTTATGATGCAAAACTCCTCGAAAATTGCGAAGAAGAAATTATAAATAATGGAGGGTGTATTTTCTTTGGCTGTGTTGGAGGTTTGATTCTAGGTACTTACGCATTGTTACCCAAAAAAAAAGACATAGTGGAACTTGGCAAAATGGCAATATCATCTAAATATCAAGGAAAAGGCTATGGACAACAACTCTTACAACATGCCATAGAGACCGCAAAACAAAACGGATTCAGTCAAATGATACTGTATTCAAACAGAACGTTAGAAAACTCCATTTACCTGTATCGAAAATTTGGTTTTGTTGAAGAGCCCATTGTAGAAAGCCCTTACGAAAGAGGAAATATCAAGATGAGGCTACATCTTTAGAAAATCCCACTAGATGAAAAGTATAATTTTTCCATTTATATTTCTTGGCATACACCAAAAATAAAACAGTATAAATAATTAACGGACCTATGATATAAGCCAATACATTAGGCTCAGACATATCAATAAAAAGCGAATCGGTTTGGAAAACCGTCCAGTCTGAAGTTAGAAACAACGACAAAAAAAGATTATTTCCAGCGTGAAAGCCCAATGCCAATTCCAATCCTTCATCCACTAACGTTATTGCCCCTAGAAAAAATCCGGTAGCCAAATAGGTGATCAAAATAATATTACCGAGCTTGTCAACTTCTGGGTTGGCAAAATGCAAAAATCCAAATAAGGTTGATGAAATGACAAACGGAAGCAGACGCATTGGAAAAATTCTTCCTAATCCTTGCATGAGATATCCTCTAAAAAAAAGCTCTTCGGCACTTGTTTGTAGGGGAACCATAACAATACTTATTAGCAACAATATGGCAAATGATTTAGGTTTAAAATTCCATTGAACTGATTCTGGGTCAATGAAATAACCCACAACAAGCATTACAATAAAAGACAATGCTACTGTACAAAAACCAAAACGGATACGTTTCCAATCTACTTTTTTGCGTGATGTAATAAGCTCTCGAAGCGATAGCTTGTGAAGTAATTTGGTAATCAATAAAATTGCACCAAAAGCAAGTGCAAATGGCAACAGAAGTAAAAAAAGCGTCGTGTTAGCTGGTAAGACTTGCATTTGTTCAACCATGCTCATTTGAGATATATCAACACCTGCCTTACTCACAAGAGCGATTCCAAAAGGAATATTTCCAATGAGGACAACAACACCAATAATAAATACCCCAATAACATACAATCCAAACGTGTTGGTTTGTTTACGTACTTGCTCAATAAACATGTTCTAATTTTTTAGAAATGTACAAATCTATTTTTTCTTGGGGAGTATAAGCGTTGTCAACTTGCATGAGGAAACAAGTTTATTCGCATCATTAGTGATTTGAATGGACCAATGTTGCATTGTTTTTCCTTTGTGTATGGCAGTAGCCTTTGCATGTACAAATCCAGATCGAACGCCCCTAACATGATTTGCAGAAACTTCTATCCCACGCATGATAACATCATCCGCTTTACAAAAAATTGCACAAGCTGCACTGCCTACGGTTTCGGCTAAGGCAGCGGTAGCACCTCCGTGCAATACGCCATCTACTTGAAGTACAGCAGTGGTTACGGGCATTTTAGCCACCAAATAATCGTCTCCTAATTCAACAAAGGTAACACCGAGTGTATCTACAAATGTATTAGCGCAACGCGTTTGTAACAGGTCTAAAATGGCTTGCTTATTCATAAAAATAGATGCGCCCCGATATGCGGGGCGCAATAAATTACACTTATTTTACTTCTTCAAAGTCAACGTCTTCCACATCGTCATCGTTTGATGAAGAAGATGGATCAGCGTCATCTGCTGGAGGAGCTTGCCCGCCTGCTTCTTGCTGTGCTTTATACATTTCTTCAGAAGCTTCTTTCCATGCTTCGTTGATAGTATCAAGTGCAGGTTTTATCGCTTCTAAATCTTTGGACTCATAGGCTTTTTTAAGTACCTCAAGTGCCGTTTCAATAGGTGCTTTTTTATCTGCAGAAAGCTTATCGCCAAACTCTTTCAATTGCTTTTCTGTTTGGAAAATCATTTGATCAGCATTGTTTAACACATCTGCTTCCTCTTTAGCTTGTTTGTC
>CATAMV010000058.1 GCA_949487855.1 Bacteroidota bacterium | reverse complement strand
TTGACATATGCCAAAGAGTTGAGCATTGATGAAGACACTCGACTGATATTGGTGGGGCGTAAAAACGACCCCATATTTAGTTCATCCTATGACAATAACAGAACTAAAACAATGGTAGACAAAGTCACAAAAGCACATAAAAGCATTCTAACGGCATTTGAAGCACAACGCCTCGTAGACCTATTGTGTGCGAAATTAAAGACGTTTAACAACCCTATATGGCTAACAAATACTGATGGTGCAATATATCTTGCAAGCACAGGTAAAGAGTTGATTAAATGTCATCCTGACTATATGAAATACAAGTGGTATTGGAGGAATTATGTAGAAGAAGACTACACAATGTCAAAAGCAGAGGAAAAGCAGTTATCTCAATATCAAAAGCAGAAAAGCAAAGCCGTAGCAAGAGTTGTTGAAATGTATCCTAAAGTAGCAACGGTATAGGGGTTTGGTCGTGTCCATGACACGATCCAAACAACCCACCCAACAAATACTAATTCTTTACAACCTTATAAGTTAACTCTTCGTTGTTTGACTTGTCCGTTGCTTTTACAATGTAAGTAGCAGTTGAAAGGTGCTCCATATTTATAGAGTTTCCTGTAAGTGCCATTAGCTTGTTTCCTGCCATATCGTATACCTTGATGTTGTATTCTTTACCGCCTTGTAGACTAACTATTGAAGTAGTTGGGTTTGGATAGATAGTAATGGCGTTAGAGTATTTGTTTGTGGATGCTGTGGAGGCGTCTCTCACAAGACGAATGGGAAATCCACTCTTGGAGTTATACACTATAGAACCATAATTTGAAGTATAAATAACCGCACCCAGCATAAATGGAGATATGGAGCCTTTATTAACGAATTCTCCATTTGTGTTTCTGTAACCTGTTGGATGAGCATTAAAGTTAGTCGAGTTTGTTGCGCCAGTATTGGGAGAAAACCACAAACCATCTCCCCCCTCAATAGTCCCTGTGGACTTTAAAGCACCATACGCCTGAACTGGAATGTCAGCATATTCCATCTCTCCATACATATTTTGTAGTTGAAACCAATCTTCATTATTTGGAAGCCTCCAACCTTCGGGTGCAAGAGTTTTATTTTCTGTTTCTGGGTCATTATCGTGAATTCCCAAATATGCATATCTGTTATATAAAATACCATAAATTTCTACGTCAGTATCATCATTATCATAATAGCATAATGCTGATGTATCTGTAATTTTAAAAGTGTAATTATCAGTTATGTTTGGTATTTCAGTGCCGTCATTGAATTTTTTAACTCTTAAATTTGAAGTTGTCCACTCTAAATCACCTATAATTGTAGTGTCATATAAATTGCATTCGATATCCATAACGTAACTATCCCCAATGTTTAATTCTTCCTGTGAATATTCCAGTGTCAATTCACTACTAAAGTGTGAAGAATTTTGTTGATACCCACTTTCGTAATCAATAAAAAAAGTTACAGTTACGTTATCTTCATAATCAAAATAGTTCCAACTACCGTAAACATATCTATTACACCCATTTTCAACAGTTCCAGCGCCAAACCTATGTCGATTGCAATCTTGAACCACTTGGCCATTATAAATTACCTCTTTACACCAATCAAATCCCCCCTGACCATACCATAGTAAGTCATTTGGGTCATCGACTTTAAATACTAAAACCATTCTTCCATTTGAGTCCATTTCAGCTTTAACTGCAGAAATTTCAGGTGGTTGGTTCTGACTTTCAACACTAAATGAAAATAAAAAAAGTATGAGTATTATTATTTTCTTCATTGTATTTTTTTAAAGTTACAAATTTAATTCTTTACAACCTTATAACTCACTTCTTCATTTTCTA
>CATAMV010000057.1 GCA_949487855.1 Bacteroidota bacterium | reverse complement strand
TGCATCATCTCTAGGGGTGCCTTACGGCTGAGATTATACCCATCGAACCTGGGCAGGTAATGCTGCCAAGGAATTTTGTTTCACTAAAAACCATTGTAAATAATACCCCTTTATTTGCCCATACGCAAATGAAAACTATTATTGCATTATTGCTTGCTGGAAGCCTAATGGCGCAACAAGCTAAATCTGACATAGATACATTGAAAGTTAATACGGTAACACTTGAATCGGTTACGGTAAGCGCCCTAAGGGCAAAAGAGAATACGCCTATGGCGTTTACAAATATTTCCAAAGAGGAGTTGGAAAAACAAAACTTAGGAAAAGATTTACCAGTACTATTGCGGTTTTTACCCAACGTGGTAACCACAAGTGATGCTGGAGCAGGAGTCGGCTATACAGGAATTCGTGTTCGTGGTAGCGATGCCACCAGAGTCAATGTGACCATAAACGGTATTGCATACAACGACGCCGAATCACATGGAACCTTTTGGGTAAATTTATCTGACTTTGCTTCATCTACCGATAACCTTCAAGTGCAGCGGGGTGTAGGAACATCTACAAACGGCGCAGCCGCTTTTGGGGCAAGCATCAACCTTGAAACAGATAAAGCATCCGAAAAATCATATGCGCAACTTGCTTCTAGCATAGGTAGTTTTAATACACTCAAAAACACGATAAAATTCTCCACGGGAATTTCAGAAAGTGGTTTTGAGTTTAGTGGACGCCTATCTAATATAACCTCTGACGGCTATATTGATCGTGCTTCTTCACTCTTAAAAGGATATTTTCTTCAAGGAACATACAATACAAACAACACCAAATTTAAGGCACTAACTTTTGGGGGGCACGAGCGCACCTACCAAGCGTGGTATGGCGTTGATCCAGCCACATTGGCATCCAACAGAACATATAATCCTGCTGGGGAACAATACGACGAGGAAGGAAACGTGCAAGGTTATTACGATAATCAAGTAGATAACTATAAGCAAGATCATACACAATTGCATATCGAACAGCGATTGTCCAATAACGCTAGACTCTCTTTGGGCTTAAACTATACCCATGGTTACGGTTATTACGAGGAATATTATGATTTATGGTATGACCAAAATGTTAGCTTTAGCGGCGACACTTCCTACAGCTACCTAAAATTACCTCCATTAAGCATTAACGGACAAGCGATTACGGAAACAGAGAATGCCGTTCGTAAGTGGTTGGATAACGATTTTTATGTGGCTAACCTGATGTATCATTTCACTAATGAAAATCATGAAATCAGCGCAGGCGCCTATTACAGTGCCTACAACGGAGCACATTTTGGTGAATTATTATGGGCATCTACTGCCAACATAAACCCAAAACATCGTTTTTATGAAAACCGAGGAAAGAAAAAGGATGGCAATATTTTCACTAAATGGGATCTTTCTTTGGACGACAACTGGAATCTTTATGCCGATGCACAAGTTCGCTGGATTGATTATTCGGTAGCAGGGGAAGTGGCCGGACCTGAAACGTTTTCTGTTAATGATGCACACACTTTTTTTAATCCTAAAGCAGGGGTCGTGTATCAACCCAATCCCGCACATCAACTTTATGCGTCTTATGCCAAGGCACACAAAGAGCCCAACCGTACAGACTACGAAAATGGCAATCCCGTTCCAGAGGAATTAAATGATTTTGAATTGGGATGGCGTTGGAAAACAGAAGCGGCATATGTAAATGCAAACTTCTATTATATGGACTACAAAAACCAGTTGGTACTAACGGGTGCTCTTGACGACGTTGGGGCTCCAATTCGTCAAAATTCAGGAGATAGCTTCCGAAGGGGTATTGAGATAGATGCTGGTTGGGCATTTGCGCCCCATTGGAATTGGCAAGCCAATGTGTCTTGGAGTAAAAACCGAAATAAGGATAAATATTTTGAACGCGATGGCGCTTTACAAGCCTTAGGTGACACCCATTTGTCGTACTCTCCTTCTTTAATTGCTTCTGATCAGTTAACCTATTCACGCGATACATGGTCTATTTCTCTTGTGAGTAAATATGTTGGGGAGCAATACATGGGGAATATAGATGCTGAACTCTCTAAACTGGATAGCTATACCATACAAGACATACAATTTCAGGCAGTTATCTTAAACAACGAAAATCCACCTCGATTAGATGTAAACGTTCATGTTTACAACGTTTTAGATGAAGTATTTAGTTCAAATGGATATTTCTATACTTATGACGATGATTGGAGTTCGCCAACGGCAATTACAACCATAGAAGGTGTGGGTTATTATCCGCAAGCAGGACGCCACGTAATGGCAGGACTTACCCTTCGTTTTTAATCTGAAAATTGTAGCGTTGAGGATTTTATAGAAATAGCTGTAAATCAAGTGAAAGTGCGTTTTGCCTGGCAAAACAAAGCATGAAACGACAGATTTATCAGCGATTTTGCGACAAAGGCGCAAAAATTTCCTTGAAATCCTCTTGAATTTTTGGTTCGTTTTGTTTCAAGACAAAATGAACAGGCAAACTAAAAATAGGTCTCAGGTATTTATATTAATTCTCGGTACGATTTTCGACACTCCAAATCACTCGAACTGACATGCATATTTAATTTTACTTTAAAACGCACAAAGGGTTAGCAGAACTTTTAATTATAAATCCGCACCGCAGTTCCATTTTGCTGCACCTTATAAAACAATAGGCTGTAGGTTGCTCCTTCCGTAAGGGGTTGACCTGTAGCCAAACTGTACTGAAAGTCTTCACATGGGCATGAGCCTGTAACTCCAGAAATTTGAACCGTAGAGCAACTACTTGGCGCATGGTTCGGACAACTTGCTTCCCACGCCATAATGGTTCCAGAAAGATTAAATAACAACAATCCTTTGATACCGCC
Source organism: Bacteroidota bacterium (assembly GCA_949487855.1). Lineage (GTDB taxonomy): Bacteria > Bacteroidota > Bacteroidia > Flavobacteriales > Flavobacteriaceae > UBA7446. The sequence goes on along the minus strand of CATAMV010000057.1, from coordinate 42,464 downwards.
ATTTGCCCAATACAAACTCCCTCCTTGATAGTTTAGGTTATCAAAAGCAGGAAGTGCTAAATTAATGCTTTGGTCAAATCGTGTTTCAAATAAATACGGATTGCGCTCTACGCTGTTTTCGGCACAACTTAACAAAAGAAAAAAACTAACGAAAACAACATATTTCAAGTGTTTAAAACGCAAGAAAAAGGAAAATTGTATATTTGCATTCATCCCTTAAACATAAGGGATTTTTTAATAATACCCCATGAGTACAGTATCATATTACACAGCCGAAGGGCTAAAAAAATTACGGGAAGAACTCAATCATCTAAAAGATGTAGAACGACCACGTGCTTCGCAGGCTATTGCAGAGGCTCGCGACAAAGGCGATTTGAGCGAAAATGCTGAGTACGACGCTGCAAAAGAAGCGCAGGGCATGCTTGAAATGAAAATTTCAAAACTTGAAGAAACCCTGTCGGGTGCTCGCGTGATTGACGAGTCGCAATTGGATGTTTCCAAGGTGTTAGTACTTTCAAAAGTGCGCATCAAAAACCTGAACAATAATATGGAAATGAATTATAACCTGGTTGCTGAAAGTGAAGCCGATTTAAAAACCGGAAAAATTTCGGTTAATTCCCCCATTGGTAAAGGACTTTTAGGTAAAACCGTAGGAGATATTGCTGAAGTGACCGTTCCAAACGGCACGCTTAAGTTTGAAATTTTATCCATTGAACGCTAATGGCGTCTATTTTTAGTAGCATTATTTCAGGTGAACTTCCTGCCTTTATTGCTGCAGAAGACGAGAACCACATTGCTTTTTTGGACATTAATCCAAATGCAGTTGGACACACCCTTTGTGTACCAAAAAAGGAAACGGACAAGCTTTTTGATTTAGATGAAGAAGCCTACATAAATCTGATGCGGTTTAGTCGCCGTGTGGCTACTGCGCTTAGGCAAGTTGTTTCGTGTAAGCGTATTGGGCTATCGGTTATTGGGCTTGAAGTGCCGCATGTTCACGTACATTTAATTCCATTGAATGAAATGGCAGAAGCCACCTTTCAAAAAAAGACGTCTTTGTCAAAAGAAGAAATGAAAACGCTTGCCGCAAAAATCAATGCTGCTTTTGTGTAAGCGGCAGTTGAATCATAAAAACACTTCCCTTTTCTGAACTTTCTAAAAGCTTAATCTTCCCTCCGTGGTATTGTTCAATAATGCGTTTTGCCAATGATAACCCAAGGCCCCAGCCTCTTTTTTTGGTCGTAACTCCAGGATTGAAAATTACTTTCTGAAGTTTTTTTGGAATCCCATTTCCTGTGTCAATAATGCTGATTTTTGCAGCGTTTTCCCAGTCCAAATCGATAGTAATTGACCCCTCTCCACGAATTGCATCTATGCTATTCTTGATTAAATTTTCCAACACCCAAGTTATTAGCTCCGAATTGATTTCAACCAAAGATTCGTCTCCACTTTCATTTACACAAAGGCTAATGCCTTTGGGGATTCGAATTTGCATGTACGGAACCAACTCTTGCACTACAGTACTAAGTTTTGTGTGCTTTTTATTAGGCAATGAGCCAATTTTTGAAAAGCGCGCACTGATGGTTTCCAAGCGTTTGATATCACTCTTAATTTGCGATAGTAACTTCTCATCTACTTTGTGCTGATCTAAAATTGTTAACCACCCCAAAAGCGAAGAAATAGGCGTTCCCAGCTGATGCGCGGTTTCTTTTGCCATCCCTGTCCAAAGTTTGTTAGCCACCAACTGTTGCGTACTTTTATAATACGCAATCAAAAGACCTCCCAATAATGTTAAAATCACAAAAAAAGCAATGGGATAATAACGTAGCTGTTGAATCAGAGCAGAATTGCCGTAATACATTTTTTGGTACAAGCTGTCGCTGTAACTGATTTCAACAGGTGTATTAGCAGCACTAAATTCTTTAATTAGTTCCCTCACATAATTTACAGAATCTTGAGCCAATTTTCGTTCATTAATGTTATTGGAAAAAAGGAGTTTACTTTCACCATCAACCACGATCATGGGAATGGTGTTTTTTTCTGTAAGTATTTGGAATGTTAATGGGTTAACAGGTTTGTTGAGATCTTTACTGGATGCGAGTTCTTGTTGTGCCAAACCCCAAAGCTCCATCTCAAGACGCTCATCTTCTTGAATACGTTGAATAAGTTTATTGGTGTTCCAAAGGGTAAATCCAACAAAACACAATACGAGCGCAAACCCCGCAATCTTGAAATTGCGTTGGTTTCTATAGGAGAAGTTTAAACTCATGCTTACGAATATAGTGTATTTTCGTTCTTTGTGTTCGCTGTAAATTGAGTAAATTTGTAGGAACATCATTAACCAGCGCATGGAAATTACAGGAAAAATCAAACAAATAGACCAAACTAAAGAATACGGATCAAACGGGTTTCAAAAACGTGAAGTTGTACTTACAACTGAAGAGCAATATCAACAACATTTGCTTGTGGAATTTGTTCAAGACAAGTGTTCCCTTCTTGATGCATATGCAGTAGGTCAACGAGTCAAAGTAGGTATAAACCTTCGTGGACGTGAGTGGCAAAGCCCACAAGGTGAAATCAAATACTTCAATTCTATTCAAGGATGGCGCATAGATGCAGCAGACGCTACACCACCACCACCGCCGGCTGCACCCTTTGAAACGATGCCTGATGCTCCCGAAAAAGAAGCACCAGATGACCTGCCTTTCTAACTAATCGTATGTATCATTTATCGGAAGAATTACGTTTTCCTTCGCCTCACTTGGCCACAAAAGAGGGGATTGTTGCTGTGGGTGGTGATTTACGCCCAGAGCGTGTCCTACTTGCCTATCGAAAAGGAATTTTTCCTTGGTTTGAACAAGATGAGTTTTTGATTTGGTGGAGTCCAGACCCTAGAATGGTACTTTTTCCAGATCAATTGCGTATTTCTAAAAGCATGCGCAGTTTTCTCAGGAAACACCCCTATGAAATCACGTTCAATAAAGCTTTTAATCAAGTCGTAAAATCGTGTGCAGGGGTAAAACGATTTGGACAAACGGGTACATGGATTACGCCTGGACTTATGGAAGTATATGAGGTTTTACACGAACAAGGACACGCACATTCGGTTGAAGTCTGGGATGGTTCAGAACTTGTCGGCGGACTTTATGGCATTGACGTTGGGGAAGTATTTTGTGGCGAAAGTATGTTTTCAAAGGCTAGTAATTCCAGTAAACTCGCCCTAATTTATCTTACGCGAGAATTAAAAAAAAATAAGTATAAACTCATTGATTGTCAAGTACCTACGGCGCATTTGGCAAGTATGGGTGCTGCTCCTATTTCCAGAAAAGAATTTCTTAGTTATTTGGACTAAGCGCAGCTACCTTATTGTGTCTAAAACAATCGATAACATGATCGTTTACCATACCCACAGCCTGCATATGGGCGTACATCGTAATTTTTCCAATGTATTTAAACCCTCTTTTTTTTAGGTCGTTGCTCATTTGAGTTGCCAAGGCATTAGTTTGTGGAATTTGATGGGTTTGCTCAAACCTATTTTGGATGGGTGCCCCGTTGGTAAATGACCACATATAATCGCTAAAACTGCCTACTTCTTTTTGAATTTCAATAAAAGCACGGGCGTTTGCAATCGCCCCTGTAATTTTACCTCTATTTCGGATGATTCCTTTATTTAGAAGAAGTTTTTCAACGTCATAATCTGTTAATTGTGCCACACGGTATGTGTCAAAATCGTGAAAGGCTTCCCGAAAATGTTCACGCTTTTTTAGTATAGCCCACCAGGATAAACCCGCTTGAAAGGTTTCAAGTAAAAGTGCTTCAAAGAGCTTGTGATCGTCAAAAATGGGAACGCCCCACTCATCATCGTGATAAGCGATATAGGTAGGATTTGCCAAACACCAATCGCAGCGAAAAGGTTCAATGCTTATGATTTTCCCTCTAAATTATGTAAAAATGCGTCAAGTGTCAAGCTATCTTCGAGTGTGTAGCTTCCAATGGCAGTTCTTCGTAACGACACCAAGTGTGCTCCGCACTTAAGCGATTGTCCAAAATCGTGCGCTAAAGAACGAATATAAGTTCCTTTGCTACAGGATACCAAAAAATCTATATCTGGAAGGTTGATGTGTGCTAATTTAAAAGATGTAATCGTAACTTCTCGCGTTGGTATTTCTGTGGTTTCACCTGCTCTCGCGATGGTATAAAGACGTTTTCCATCTTTTTTTATTGCGGAGTGCAGCGGAGGTTTTTGTTGAATTTTCCCCAAAAAAGTATCTCTTGTTTTGACTAATAAATCATGCGAAATATGATCAAAAGGCTTTGGGTTACTCACTGCGGTTTCCAAATCGTAGGAAGGTGTTGTTGCGCCTAAGCGAAAGGTTCCTGAGTAGGATTTATCCATCCCCATGAATTGATCAATTTGTTTGGTCATTTTTCCTGTACAAATAAGCATCAACCCTGTAGCAAGCGGATCTAAAGTACCAGCATGACCTACTTTTATTTTTTTGATTCCGTAGGTTTTACGAATTGCCCATCTAATTTTATTTACCAATTGAAAAGATGTCCACTCAATGGGTTTGTCAATGAGTAGAAGTTGTCCTTCTAGGAATGTGTCTTTAGAAAAATTTATGTCCATGCAAGAATCGAAGCGATAATTCCAACAACCAAACAATAGGCTGCAAAATAGCTCAGCTTACTTTTTTTTACAATACGAATCATCCATGTACACGCCAAAATTCCAGCTATCAAAGCCGCTATAAAACCTGTGAGCAACGGCAATGCATCAACAGTTCCAAAAACGGATGTCCCGTTGTCAAGTAGGGTTTTTGCCATACTTCCTAATATGAGCGGAATCACCATTAAAAACGAAAAACGAGCTGCTTCAGGTCGTGTTGCCCCAATAAGTAACGCTGTGGCAATGGTAGCTCCACTTCTCGAAATTCCGGGCAGTATGGCTATGGCTTGTGCCAAACCAATGAGTAGTGCGAATGTATAGGAAATAGAACATTCTTTTGTTTTGGCTAGGTCAGTTAAAAAAAGAAGTAGAGCGGTAATACATAGCATTGCACCAACGAGTGCCAAATTAGTCCCAAAAAGCGCTGTAATTTCTTCTTCATAAAACAACCCAACTGCGACTGCGGGGAGCATAGAAAGTACAATTTTCCCAATAAAATGTCGTGCATTTGGATTATCCTTTTGAAAAAATCCCTGAATGAGTTCCGTAATATCTTTTCGAAACACAACAATCGTGGCTATCGCTGTTGCAGCATGCACCAAAACAGTAAAGAGGAGGTTTTCTTTTGGTAGTGTTTCTCCACCTAGAAGTGCTGTAAAAAGTGCCAAATGTCCACTTGAGGAAACAGGTAAAAATTCAGTTAATCCTTGAACAATCCCCAATACTAGTGCTTCCCAAAAACTCATTATTTTTTCTTGGTGGCTAAAATAGCAACGATTAGGACGGCAAAGCCAGTCAATACAAGCGTTGGTGCTACTCTTATGCGCAATGGGCTGAAAATTGCGGGATTAAAAACATTGGGATCATCACTACCGCCGCCTGTCATAAGCACAAAACCCAAAACAATAAGCGCAAGTCCAACACCCATGATTTGATAGGATCTTTTCCCAAATAAAAATTCTTTTTCATTTTTCATAATCAGTAGATAATATCATAAGTTAAACGTAGGTGCTTGCGCGTTGCAAACCAGGCACTGATACCACAAATAACCATCGATCCGCCCAAAATAGCAGTGGTCAAAAGCAATAGAGAGAGTTGATTTTCCCACCAGTTTATTTGCGGAATCAACTGCGCTAAAAAGCGCAGAACTGCTGCAAAGCCTATCAAGGCAAATAGGGCACTTAAGATGCCAATACCCATATAACGCCATAGGAAAGGGCGTCGAATAAAACGCTTTTTTGCGCCAACCAACAGCATTGTTTGTATGATAAGGCGCTTGCTGTAAATAGATAATTTAATGGAGTGATTTATAAGTAGTAATGCAATGCCAATAAAAACGCCACTGCATACAAGAAACCAAAATCCAAATCGTTGAATGTTTTGATTGAGTAACACAATTAGTGGACGATCGTAAAGCACTTCAGAAATAAAAGGCTTTTGCTCGATTATATCGCTCAAACTGTCCAAGACTTCAGTGTTAACAAAATCAGCTTTGAGTCCAATATCAAGCGCATCTTGCAGCGGATTATATCCTAAAAAATCCATAAAATCTTCACCAATTGTAGCACTGTGTTCACTGGCTGCCGTTTCCTTAGATATAAATCGCACCGCTTTTGTATAAGGGGCTAATTGTATGGTAGTAATCAATTGCTCTCGCTCCATTTCTTTGGTTTCATCTTCCAAAAAAACAGTCATGGTTACTTGTTCTTTAAAATAGTTGGCAATGGATTGACTGTTTAGCAAAACAAAACCCAGTATGCTTAATACAAATAACACCAAAGTGGTGCTGCTAACAACAGAAAAGTAGGAAGCAAAAAGGCGTCGTTTGTATATGCGGGTTGCAGACATAGTTGTTCTAAGCCATAAAAATAGAAAATATGACGGAACAATCTTGCTAGTTTTCTCAAAGACCGTACTTAAAATGTTATTTTTGTGGCTTAATTGTTTGTATGGGATATCCGTTTCAAGATATTGAGGAAAAGTGGCAAGCGATTTGGGCATCGCAGCAAACCTATAAAGTGGACCAGCCGTCTGATAAACCCAAATTTTATGTGTTGGATATGTTTCCCTATCCATCAGGAGCAGGACTTCACGTGGGGCACCCACTTGGCTACATTGCAAGTGATATTGTGGCACGCTACAAACGCCACAAAGGATTTAATGTATTACACCCTCAAGGGTATGATTCGTTTGGACTTCCTGCCGAACAATATGCCATTCAAACAGGACAGCATCCTGCTGTAACAACGGAAACCAACATCAAACGCTACCGCGAACAACTTGACAAAATGGGTTTTTCATTTGATTGGTCAAGAGAAGTACGCACTTCAGACCCTTCTTATTACCGCTGGACACAATGGATTTTTTCCCTTTTATTTGATGCTTGGTACGACACCAAACAAGACAAAGCACGTTCTATTGACACACTTATTCAACATTTGGAACGCTTTGGGACGCAAGCTTTGGAAGCCGTTTGTGATGATGATACACCTACATGCACGGCCGAAGATTGGCAAAACATGACTGAAGCAGAAAAACAAACATTTTTACTTCGTTTTCGTTTAACTTATTTGGCAGAAATTGAGGTAAATTGGTGTCCTGCTTTGGGAACGGTGCTTGCAAACGATGAAGTAGTGCAAGGCGTTTCGGAGCGCGGTGGACACCCTGTGGAGCGTAAAAAAATGAAGCAATGGAGCATGCGTATTTCTGCTTTTGCCGATAGATTGCTCAAAGGCCTAGAATCCATCGACTGGCCCGAGCCATTAAAAGAAATGCAGCGCAACTGGATTGGAAAATCTGTGGGTGCAAGTGTGCGTTTTTACATCGAAAATAGTCAACACCAAATAGAGGTATTTACTACAAGACCCGACACACTTTTTGGTGTTACCTTTTTGACTTTAGCTCCAGAACATGAGTGGGTAAGTGAAATTACAACTGCTGAACAAAAAGCGGAAGTTGACGCTTATGTTGCTCAAGCGGCACAACGTAGTGAACGCGAGCGTATGAGTGAAGTTGATCGAATCAGCGGCGTGTTTACAGGGGCTTTTGCACTTCATCCCATTACCAACAAAAAAATTCCTATTTGGATTGGCGATTATGTATTAGCAGGATATGGAACGGGTGCCGTGATGGCAGTTCCTTGTGGAGATCAGCGGGATTTTGATTTTGCTTCTCACTTTAATCTTCCCATAAAAAATATTTTTAAAGATATCGATATTTCAGCTGCGGCGCATACAGCAAAAGAGAATACCATTATTGCCAATTCAGATTTTGTAGACGGCTTATCCATTCCCGAAGCTACTCAAAAAGTGATTGCAGAACTTGGAAAAAGAGGCATGGGCGAGGGTGCAACTACTTACCGCCTCCGCGATGCTGTTTTTAGCCGTCAACGCTACTGGGGTGAGCCGATCCCTGTATATTATGTAAATGGTCAGCCACAACTTGTTCCAGACGAAAGCTTGCCGTTGAAATTGCCCGAAGTATCAAAATACCTCCCTACTGCCGACGGCGCTCCGCCACTTGGTAACGCTACTGATTGGGCGTGGGACAGGGTTCAAAATAAGGTAGTTTCCAACGATAAAATAGATAATAAATCTGTTTTTCCTTTGGAGAAGAACACCATGCCAGGTTGGGCGGGAAGCTCTTGGTATTTTAACCGCTATATGGATGCGCATAACACCAATGCTTTTGCAAGCAAAGAAGCTATGGCGTATTGGAAAGAAGTAGATCTATATTTAGGTGGAAGCGAACACGCCACAGGACATTTGCTTTATTCTAGGTTTTGGCAGTATTTTTTATATGATTTTGGACTTGTACCCGTGGAAAATTTTGCCAAAAAACTAATTAATCAAGGGATGATTTTGGGTGAAAGTGCATTTGTATATCGCATTACCGATACGCAAACCTATCTTTCCAAAGGCTTGTGTAGAGGCAAAAAAGTGATTCCTGTGCACGTAGATGTATCGTTAGTTTCCACTCAAAATGAATTGGATATAGAAGGGCTAAAAAAGTGGCAACCTCATTTTTCAGATGCCACATTTGAGTTGGAGGAAGGGAAATATATCGTTGGCCGCGAAGTTGAAAAAATGTCCAAGTCCAAATACAACGTAGTAAACCCCGACTCCATTTGCGCGCAGTATGGCGCAGATACACTTCGTATGTATGAAATGTTTTTAGGCCCCATTGAGCAAGCAAAGCCTTGGAATACAGCAGGGATTTCGGGAGTGAGTAACTTTTTAAATAAGTTTTGGCGCTTGTTTTACAACGGTGATGATTTTGATATAAGTGACGATAAACCCACAAAAGAATCGCTTAAAACACTGCATAAAACGATTCAAAAAGTAACCCAAGACATCGAACAGTTTTCACTCAACACATCGGTTAGTGCGTTTATGATTGCCACCAATGAGCTCAACAGTCAGAAGTGCAACAATCGAGAAATTTTAGAACCGCTCACGGTACTTCTAGCTCCTTTTGCACCACATATTTCCGAAGAACTTTGGGCATTGTTAGGGCATCAAGATTCGATAACGAATGCTGCTTATCCTGTTGCAAACCCCGACTTTTTGCAAGATGACACCAAAGCGTACCCCATTAGTTTTAATGGGAAGATGCGCTTTACGTTAGCGTTGTCCACTTCGCTTAGTAAAGACGAAATTGAGGCTGCTGTGATGCAAGAGGAACGTACACAAACCTATTTGGCTGGGAAAGCCCCAAAAAAGGTGATTGTTGTACCAAATAAAATTGTAAATATTGTGGTATAGTCACTTGTAGCCAAGGATTTTTCAATTTTTTATTGTCTAAAAAGTAAATAATTGTTTACTTTTGAAGCAACATTTAGTTGTTGCCTCAAATGAAATGTTCCCAAATGTATCGACGCTTAACCAAAGATGGTTGGTATCCTATTTCGCAGCGTGGATCGCATATAAAAATGAGACACAAAACAAAAAAGGGAACTATTATTTTTCCAAACCATGGGAGTCAGGAATTGGGAAAAGGACTTGAAAAGAAAATTTTAAAAGCTGCTGGATTTAAAAAATGAGATATGGCTAAAAAGAAAAAAATCATCATGACTGTTGAAAAAACCGATACGGGATTCTCTGCTTTTTCGGAGCAATACCCTATTTTCACAACAGGGCAAAACGTTCCAGAATTGATTAATCATACCTACGAAGCAGTTGGCTTTTATTTTGAAGCAGAGAATATAGTTGTAACACCAAATGATATTACCTTTGAAATAGACTTTGAGCAGTTTTTTAAATATTATAAGGTATTAAACGCAAAATTTCTTGCCAAAAAAATTGACATGAATCCATCATTATTATCACAGTATGTTCAAGGTCACAAAAAGCCATCAAAAAAGCAAACTGAGAAAATTTTGATTGGCATTCACCAAATTGGTCAGGAGTTATCCGATATTAAACTTTTGCAAACAGTATAATAGCTATTTTTGGTAAACAAATAGTAACCTACAATTTATATGATACTTGAAGTAGCTGTTTTGGATGTTAAAAACGGATTAGAAATTGACTTTGAAAAAGATTTTACACTAGCAAGTCAATACATTAGTGCTGCAATTGGTTACAAAAGGCATTCGTTGCAAAAGTGCATGGAACGTTCTAGTCTATATATTCTCCTTGTCAACTGGGAAAATTTGGAAAGTCACGAAGTTGGATTTCGAAAATCTACAGAGAATGAAAAATGGAAAGCATTATTGCATAAATATTATGTTCCTTTTCCAACAGTTGAACATTACGAAACATTTTTCGAGAATAACATTTAAGAACCCATAAATATGCCAAACCCTGAGTACATCGGTTTTTTAGCCGCCATCTTAACCACTTCTGCTTTTTTGCCGCAGGCATTTAAAATTTGGAAAACCCAATCAGCTGACGGTTTGTCAATGACCATGTATCTTGTGATGGGAACAGGTACGTTGTGTTGGCTTATTTATGGCGTATTAATTCAAAGCCCATCGATAATTGTGGCAAATAGCGTTTCTATTTCCATTATCATATTTATTATTACCTTTATAGTTCGCTCAAAAAAGTAGCGTGGTATGTTGTTTGCTTAAATTAAAAGAAAAGTTATGTACGTAGAATATTATTTGCTAATTGCTGTTTTTGCTGGTGCCAGTATGTGGGTTCAGTATAAACTTAAATCTAAGTTTAAGCAGTACTCAAAAGTGCAATTGCGTAATCAAATGTCTGGGAAAGAAATTGCCGATAAAATGCTTTCTGACCACGGTATTCGAGACGTAAAGGTAACAGCTGTCCGCGGAAAACTTACGGATCATTACAATCCTAAAAACAAAACCGTTAATCTTAGCGAAAGCGTTTATCACGAACGTAATGCAGCGGCTGCAGCTGTAGCTGCTCACGAATGTGGCCATGCGGTACAACACGCACAAAGCTATGAATGGCTCCAGTTTCGTTCACTATTAGTTCCTGTTGTGAGTGTTGCCTCGCAGTTTTCCATGTATGTTATTTTTGGAGGTTTTATGCTTGGGATTGGCTCTGCAATGGGGTATAACTTAGCAGTGGCAGGTGTGGTGCTTTTTGGACTCGGAACATTATTTAGTTTCATTACGTTACCGGTAGAATACGATGCTAGTAACCGTGCTTTGGCGTGGCTACAACGAAAAAACATGGTTAGCCAAAAAGAATTTGCGATGTCAAAAGATGCACTTAAATGGGCTGCTCGCACTTATGTTGTTGCTGCCATAGGCTCTTTGGCAACCTTAATTTATTTTGCCCTTCGGGTGGCAAGCTCTAGACGCTAAATTTTAATTTGACGGTTGATTTGTTGGTGCAGTGAAATAAATGTTTCGGTCCTGGAAACCCCTTCAATGGATTGTATTTGATGATTGAGCAGTTGCATTAAGTGCTCATTGTTTTTACATAAAATTTTAATCAAAATACTCCAATTACCTGTGGTGTAATGGCATTCTACTACCTCAGGAATTTTTTTCAATTGCGATACCGCTTCTGGATTACGCATGGCTTTATCCAAGTACACCCCAATATAGGCAGTGGTGGTATATCCCAGCGAAGATGGATTAAGCTTGAGATAACTTCCTTGTATAAGATTGGCATCTTCCAGTTTTTTTATGCGTTGATGTACTGCTGACCCTGAAAGATCTAGTTGGCGTGCAATTTCTTGTACAGGAGTTCTAGCGTTGTCCATAAGTACACGTAAAATGGCCTTGTCAATTCCATCGAGGGAAATTTGTTCTTCTATTTTTTTCAACCTTTTTGTTTTGGTGTATAAACATAGTAAACTATTTTAGAAAAAAAATAGATAATGAGATATAAGCAACGTAGCATTTGGGGCGCATTATTTTGCGGAACAGCCGTTATTTTGGGTGCCTTTGGTACCCATTTACTGGAGGCCTATATAAGCGCGAAAGCACTTCAATCGTATGAAGTAGGGGTTCGGTACCAGTTTTTTCATGGATTAGCATTGCTTTTTTTGAGTCTAGAAAAAAATCCATTTGCAAAACGTACGGCCTTTTTATTTGTTATTGGAACCCTATTGTTTTCTAGCTCTATTTATGGATTGTCTCTTAATTATTCGTCAATTGAATGGCTGTCGAAACTACTTGGGCCTATAACACCCATAGGTGGGTTACTCTTGATTTTGGGTTGGGTAAACCTATTAATCGGCTATTTGCGAAGCTAATTAGCGCTTATTGGCTAGTGCAATGTAATCACTAAGGGCTTTGGTCATAGAAGGATTTTCTGGGGTAGGCGCCAAAATATCTATTCGTAAGCCTTTATCCTCAGCAGCCTTTTTTGTAGTGGGGCCAAACACCGCTATTCGCGTATCATTTTGTTCAAAATCAGGAAAATTGTGGAATAAAGACTCAATCCCAGAGGGGCTGAAAAACACTAAAATATCATAATATACATCACGTAAATCTGATAAATCACTAATAACTGTTTTGTAAAATACGGCTTTTGTCCATGTGATCCCAGTAGCATCAATGGCATTGGTGATACTTGGTTTTAAAACATCAGAACAGGGTAATAGAAATTTTTCGTCTTTGTATTTGATTACCTCTTTGAGTACTTCATCTAAGGTGCGTGCTCCTACATAAACTTTGCGTTTGCGGTACACAATATATTTTTGAAGGTAGTAAGCAACAGCTTCAGATTGACAAAAATAGCGCAAAGTACTTGGCACCGAGTATCGAAGCTCCTCTGCAATACGGAAAAAATGATCTACTGCATTTCGGCTCGTAAATATGATAGCCGAATATTTTGTAATATCAATTTTATGCAAGCGCACTTCTCTTGAAGAAACGCCTTCAACATGGATGAAAGGGCGAAAATCTATGGTAACTTTTCTTCTTTCAATAAGTTGATTATATGGAGAATTTTCAGCTGATGGCGCAGGTTGAGAAACCAAGATGGTTTTCACTTTTGCAATTTTCGTTAAAGTTTGAGTGTTTGTACCAAGAGCCATATGGGGCCAATTTCTGAGGCGCAAATATACAAAATAATGTACACTTTTTTGGTAAGGTTACGTCTAAAATATAATTTCAAAAATAGTAAGTGTATTATAATTATGCCAAGTAGATAGCACATTGCCAATATGCGTGCAATGTTAGAAGACATCGACACGTAAACAAGAGACAAAATAAGACATCCAAAAGCAAAAGCCCATTTTTCTTTAAAAATAGTCCGTATATAAAAGATTTTTAGGAGTCCTTCTCGCATTCCAAGCGTGGACATTAAGCCCCCTTCAACTAAAGTCCTTGTCATCCAAAACAGCATAAATATTCCGGCCCAAGTCAAAGTTGTTGTATTAAAAGTTGCAGCACTGAGGTTTTTAGTGCGTAATATCTCTGCAATTAATCCAAAAATGAGTGCTCTGAAAATAAAACCAACCCAAGAAAGCGCTTTGGTTTCATTGAAAGGCTTATAAAATTCTGAACGACTACTTGCCCGTTGCCAAAAAAACACCATGGATTGATAGCGCGAAGGATTTAAAAATTTTAAAAACACAAACATCGTTAAGGTAACAAGCAAGTAGAGCCCCAAAAACGATAAATCTAAATCTCTTAGTGTATACATGAAACAAAAGTATCTATTTTTAGCGGTGCGCTCACACATTTAAATACGTATTTTAGCTGTTCATGAATCCAGTTGTAATTGTTATTCCTACCTACAACGAGGTACAAAATATTCAATCTATTATTGAGGCAGTTTTGGCGTTGCCTATACCTACTGATATTTTAGTTGTGGATGATAGTTCACCAGATGGAACAGGCCCACTGGTACAAGATTTGAGTAACCGTTATTCTGAAGTACAACTTACCATACGCGACAAAAAGGAAGGTCTTGGCCCAGCCTATGTTCATGGGTTTAAATGGGTGCTTGACAAAGGGTATTCCTATATTTTTGAAATGGATGCCGATTTTTCACATCCTCCAGAGGCACTTGTGCCTATGTTGGAAACCCTGAAACAAAATAAAGCAGATCTTGTAGTTGGTTCTCGCTACAAAAAAGGAATTCGAGTGCGCCATTGGCCCTTTGGACGTATCATACTATCAGTTGGCGCCTCACTTTATGTGCGAATAATTACGGGGCTACCTGTGACAGATCCCACTGCAGGATTTGTGGGGTATCAAACAGATGTATTACGTTCATTGGATTTGGAAGATATTCGATTTAAAGGATATGCCTTTCAAATTGCACTTAAATTTTGGGCATGGAAAAAAGGTTTTCGTATTGCCGAATTCCCTATTATTTTTACCGACCGGAAAAAAGGAGATTCAAAGATGAATAGTTCCATAATCTCTGAAGCTGTTTTTGGGATTTTAGCCATGAAATGGCGGAGTATTTTAAATAATAAAAAATGAATAAATTATTAATACGCGGTGCAGCGGTTGTTAATGAAGGTAATATAGTACCATTAGACGTGCTGATTGAAGGAGAACGTATATCCACAATAGCTCCTGCGATAACAGTATCAAATGACATGGAAGTTATAGATGCGCATGGGAAACATTTGTTGCCTGGATGTATTGATGATCAAGTTCATTTTCGCGAGCCCGGACTTACGCACAAAGCAACTATTGAAACCGAATCAAAAGCTTGTATTGCTGGAGGTATTACGTCCTATTTTGAAATGCCAAACACAAATCCGCAAACCACTAACGCCGATGCCTATGCCAAAAAACTGGCCATTGCTGCAGAAACTTCATGGGTGAATTATGGATTTATGTTTGGTGGAACAAACGATAATTTAGAACAAATCAAAGCTATTGACCCAAAAAAAACACCTGCACTAAAGCTTTTTTTGGGCTCCTCTACAGGAAATATGCTTGTAGATGACCCCAAAACATTAAAGGAAATATTTACCGCATTCAAGCTACCTATTGCTGTGCATTGTGAAGATGAGCAAACTGTAAAAAACAATTTGGCTACATATAAATTAAAATATGGTGATGATATTCCCATTGAGTACCATCCAGATATTCGTTCTGAAGAAGCGTGTTATTTGTCGTCTTCAAAAGCAATAGCGTTAGCCAAAGAAACAGGTGCGCGCCTTCATGTGTTTCACTTATCCACTGCTAAAGAAACCGCTCTTTTTTCAAACGAATTACCCTTATCACAAAAGCAAATTACCGCTGAGGTTTGCATTCATCATTTATGGTTTTCTGATGAAGATTATGCTCAAAAAGGAACACATATCAAGTGGAATCCTGCCGTGAAAACAGCGCATGACCGTGACGAATTGTGGAATGCTTTAAACGATGATCGTATCGATATTATAGCTACCGATCATGCACCACATACAATCGAGGAGAAATCACAAGTGTACACCAAAGCCCCATCTGGAGGTCCGATGGTTCAACATGCATTACCTGTAATGTTGGATTGTGTGCAGCAAGGAAAAATAACATTAGAAAAAGTAGTTGAAAAAATGTGTCACAACCCTGCTATCTTGTTTGATATAGAACACCGCGGTTATATTCGTGAAGGATATTTTGCCGATTTGGTGTTGGTTGATACGAATCAATCTCAAACGGTTACTCGCGATAATGTATTGTATAAGTGCGGTTGGTCTCCATTAGAAGGTACCACATTAAAGGGTACGGTTACCCACACTATCATAAATGGTGAGATCTTGTATAATCAGGGTGTTTTTGCGTCAACAGCAAAGGCAAAACAACTTACTTTTGTAAGATGAGACAGGTTTTTTTAACGTTTGTTTTTTTGATCTTTGCAGCATGTGCCCAGAATCGTATTGCCAAGCCGGACACGCTAATGACTTCAGAGCAAATGATTAACTTTCATGTTGATTTGGCATTAATTAGTGCATCATCAACCTACGCCAAGGATAATTTTGTGTCAACAGACTCGCTATATGCTTTTCACAAAATTGACAGTATAACCTTTGCGCAAAGCAATGTCTATTACGCATCCAAGCCTAAATTATATTCAAAGATTTTTGAATCAGTTAAAGCAAAACTGACAAAACTAGAAGAACAAGACACTACGTATGTATTGAAAAACCCATCAATCAAAGAATAATGTTATATACACTTTTGGGTTCATTTGTAGAGGTTTATATTTGCTAAAACATTATGTATGGTATCATTTGTTGAAGAATTAACATGGCGCGGTATGGTGCATGACATTATGCCCGAAACTTCCGAAACGCTATCCAAGGGTATGACTGCGGGATATATTGGATTTGATCCCACTGCAGATTCGTTACATATTGGGAGTTTGGTTCAAATCATGATTTTGATGCATTTTCAACGTTATGGACACAAGCCATATGCGCTTGTGGGTGGGGCTACCGGTATGATTGGAGATCCGTCTGGAAAATCTGTAGAACGCAACTTATTAGACAACAGAACACTAGAACGCAATTGTGCAGGCTTGGAAAATCAACTTGCCAAATTTTTGGATTTTGATAGCACCAAAAAAAATGGTGCTGTGTTGGTGAATAATTACGATTGGATGAAGTCCTTTAGTTTGATTGATTTTACTCGTGATATTGGAAAACACCTTACCGTGAACTACATGATGGCCAAAGATTCTGTTAAAAAACGTCTTGGAGCAGATGCAAAAGAAGGCATGTCGTTTACCGAATTTACGTATCAACTTATTCAAGGATATGATTTTCTGTATTTATACCAACACCACAATTGTTTGCTGCAAATGGGTGGAAGTGACCAGTGGGGAAATATAACCACCGGAACAGAATTGATTAGAAGAAAACTAGCAGGGAAAGCGTATGCGTTAACATGCCCGTTGATTACCAAAGCTGACGGTACCAAATTTGGAAAAACAGAAAGCGGAAATGTTTGGTTAGACCGTGAAAAAACATCACCCTACAAGTTTTATCAGTATTGGTTAAATGCTTCAGATGAAGATGCCGAGAAATACATTAAGATATTTACATTTTTGACTAAAGAAGAAATCCAGAACTTAATTGAAACGCATCGTGAAGTACCACATCAACGCCAGTTACAGCGTAAATTAGCGCAAGAATTAACGACTATGGTACACAGTGCAGCCGATGTAACTCGTGCAGAACAAGCAGCCCAAATTTTATTTGGAAAAGCCACTGCCAAAACACTGAAAGCCTTAGATGTTCAAACCCTTTTGGACGTATTTGATGGTGTACCGCAAGCTCAAGTGTCAGCGGATTTACTTGCAGGCGAAGGGCTTTCTATAGTGGAGGCACTTTCAGAAACTACAGGCTTTTTAAAATCAAATGGTGAGGCGAGAAGAGCACTCAAAGAAAATTCAATTTCTGTAAACAAAGAAAAAGTAACTGAAGCTAAAAAAATCACTCCAACTGATATGATTTGTGACGGTTATGTATTGCTACAACGCGGTAAGAAAAACTATTTTTTGTTGGTGGTTACGCCGTCATAAGCGAGCAGCCTCGAACATCTGCTGCTTCAAAACGACCAAGTACTTCAAACGTACCATTTTCGTAGCACCTTCCTAAATCTTGCGTGGCAATAAAAGCGCAAGAATCTTTATTGGATAAATCAATGATATTCAAACCGCCTGAGCCTGTTGAAGACACTTTTTTTGGATCGTGAACATCTCTAACAAACACCTTCATACTTGGCGATGTTTGAAAAATGCCGTTTCCTTTGGAATAGGCCTGCGACAGCAATTCGGTCATGCCGTATTCGCTGTGGATAGTGTTTACGCCAAATCCTTTTTTGAGTCGCTTGTGTAATTCTTCTCGAATGAGTTCTTTCCGCCTTCCTTTCATGCCACCAGTTTCCATTACAATAGTGTGTTGCAGCGAACTTGGATATGCCTCACAATAGTCTAAAAGTGCAAAGCTAACCCCTATAAGCAGTGTTTTCTGCTTGTTTCGATTCAGCGTAGTAAGGGTTTTATGTAATGTTTCAAATTGGTCCAAATAAAACCCACTATGCGGGTGTTTTGCTTGCCGAATCAAATCATCACACATATAGACTAAAGAAGCGTTTGGACGCTCAAGATAACCTGGTAATAGCGCTAAAATGTGATATTCGGAAGGCGGACCATAAAAATGCGAAAATCCCGTGTTGAAGCTTTTTTTATAAGTTGCTAATGATGCCACATGATGTTGACTAACCGGGCCACCTGTTCCAGAACTTTCAAAAATCATTTCAGTACTTTTTGAACTGCTAATGCGGTGTGATTTGAACAATTCAATAGGTAGAAAAGGAACATCTGAAAGTTTTTTTACATCAGATGGACAGAGGTTTAGTAAGTCGCAATAAGAACGATATACACCGTTATTACGATACTGATAAGCAAAAAGCGCAATCGCTTGTTTTTCGAAAGAAATCATCTCTGTTCAAATGTATTGAGGATTTTTTTAAATAAGAACATAAAACATACTTGTATTTTTTTATTTTTGGAGGAAGAACACCAAAACATGAAAAAAAAGCACACACGCATTTTATTGGTTGATGATGAACCAGATATACTAGAAATTTTAGACTATAATTTAACTTCTGAGGGATATCAAGTTGAGAAAGCAAAAAATGGTCTTGAGGCTTTAGAAAAAGTTGAAGATTGGAAACCTCATTTGGTATTGCTAGATGTCATGATGCCTGAAATGGATGGAATCGAAACCTGTGAACTGTTAAGAAAAAAATCAAATTTACCGAATTTGGCTATTGTTTTTTTAACAGCCCGAAGCGAAGACTATTCGCAGGTAGCAGGACTTGAAGCGGGAGCCGATGATTATATCACCAAGCCCATTAAACCCAAGGTTTTGGTCAGCAAAATCAAAGCTATTTTACGTCGATTTAGTTCCGCTAATCCCAAAAATGAAATTGTTGAAGCGGGTGATTTAATCATCAATAGAGAAGAATATAAAATTATTTATAAAGGTGAAACGCTTGTTTTGCCTCGCAAGGAGTTCGAATTGCTTTTCTTGTTGGCGTCAAGACCACATAAAGTTTTTGAACGAGAAGAAATTTTAAACCGTGTTTGGGGTAACGAGGTTGTTGTAGGCGGCAGGACTATTGATGTTCACATTAGAAAATTACGCGAAAAAATTGGTGATAAACACTTTAAAACAGTTAAAGGAGTAGGTTACAAATACGTGGTATAGCATGGCTAGAACTCCACGTAAAATATACCGCTTTTCACTAATTTTATCTCTTTCGATAACTGTTTTTGTTATATGCCTTAATGCCCTATTGTTGTTCTTTTATACAGATAAGAACCCCTTTAGCAAAGAAAACATTGTACCCTTAATTTTTTCTGTAACAGCTATTTTTTCGGTTTGTTTTATAATTTTCAACTACCGCATTGAACGGTATATTTATCAAAAAATAAAGTACTTGTATCATGACTTGGAGCCAAACTTCAAAGGCGACCTAAATGACATTCGCATTACCAATGACATGGATTCCCTTTTAAAAAATGTAAAAGAGGTTGCGCTCAAACGGAACAACGAGATAGACAGCCTTAAGGATCAAGCTGCTTTTAGGCGTGAATTTTTGGGCAATGTAGCACACGAGCTAAAAACGCCACTTTTCACTGTTCAAGGATACATTCTAACATTGCTGGACGGGGCCTTAAAGGATAAAAATGTAAATAAAAAGTATTTGACTCGTGCGAGCAAAGGAGTAGAAAGGTTGATTTATATCGTAAAAGACTTGGACTTATTAACCAATTTGGAAAAAGGTAATACCGAGCTGGAAATGTTTCATTTCGACGTTATTGATTTAATACAAAGTGTATTTGATATGCTTGAAATGCAAGCTTCAAAATCGAGTATTAATTTAGAGTTTGATAGAAAATACCATGATCCTATTTCGGTTTATGCCGATAGGGAGCGGGTACAACAAGTGTTGACAAACTTGATTATGAATTCAATAAAGTACGGGAAAATAAAGGGTACAACCGAGGTAAGTGTTCAGCCAATTTTTGAGAATAAAATTATAATTCGCATCCGTGATAACGGAGAAGGAATTGAAGAAGAACACTTACCTCGACTATTCGAACGATTTTATCGTGTAGATAAAAGTGGAAACCGCAGGATGGGGGGGTCTGGATTAGGGCTTGCAATTGTGAAACACATTATTGAAGCACATGGCGAACAAATTTTTGTAGAAAGTCAAGCTGAAATAGGATCCGAATTTTCCTTTACGCTAGATAAAGGTGAAGTTATAGCTACCGCTTAATTAGATGTTTTGGGAAGTAAAAACAAATTAAAACGCTTTAAAGAAAACGAGTCGTTTGCGAATGTTATTCAGCCTACTCGCGAGGACTTGTTTTCTGCAAAATTTTCTCATTTAGGCAACTGGAACTCCTATTTTGATAACAATAACCCTATTGTGTTGGAGCTTGGTTGCGGCAAAGGCGAATATACCGTTGGACTTGCGCGTAGAAATCCGAATTTGAATTATATTGGCATTGACATAAAGGGGGCAAGATTTTGGCGTGGCGCAAAAACAGCACTGGAAGAAGGCTTACAAAACGTAGCTTTTATCCGTACTCAAATTGAACTTTTAGAATACGTTTTTACTAAAAATGAAGTTTCAGAAATTTGGATTACGTTCCCCGATCCGCAATATAAGTTTAAACGCACTCATCATCGATTGACTAACCTTGCTTTTTTACATCGTTACCAACAAGTACTAAAACCTAAAGGTATTGTACACTTAAAAACCGATTCTGCATTTTTACATGGCTACACGCTTGGTGTTTTAGACGGTTTGGGCATTACTCCCATAATGGCACACCACGATGTATATCAATATGTTCACGCGCCGAAAGATGTCATTGACATTCAAACGTTTTATGAGCAGCAATACCGGGACCAAGAAATCCCCATAACGTATCTAAAATTCTCATTTCCTACAGATGTCCCAACAGCATGATTTTTTTGAACGTGTATATGAAGTGGTACGGCAAGTGCCTTACGGAAAAGTAACAACCTACGGAGCTATTGCTCGTTTTTTGGGTGCTGCGCGTAGTGCAAGAACGGTAGGCTATGCCATGAACAGGGCTCATGCTTTGGGCGACGTTCCTGCCCACCGTGTTGTAAACCGAAATGGTGTGCTCACGGGGAAGCATCATTTTGGTGGGATGAACACCATGCAGCAGCTTTTAGAGTCTGAAGGGCATATTGTTATTGATGACCAAATTCAAGATTTTGAAACAGCACTCTGGCTTCCAAACGAATAGGTGGTATATAAGTCCTAAGCCCTATATTTGTATCCTTATTTAGATTAAATGAAAATTACACGTTCCGCAATCGAAAAGGCATTGACATCCATTAGTTTGCCCGGTGAGGGTAAAAATTTGATGGAAGCCAATGCGGTAAAAAACATCCATATTTTTGGTGATGAGGTTGTGGTGGATATTGTCATGACCAATCCAGCCCTACAAGCCAAGAAAAAAGTAGAGGTTTCCATAATGAAAGCCATTCATGACGAGGTATATGAAAAGGCAAAAATTAAGGTAAATATTACGGTAAACGCACCAGCGAAAAAACAAAATGCCAATCTCATTAAAGGAAAACCTATTCCAGGAATTCAAAACATTGTTGCAGTTGCATCTGGAAAGGGTGGTGTTGGAAAATCTACTGTTACGGCAAACTTGGCTGTTTCATTAGCCAACATGGGTTTTAAAGTTGGCGTTTTGGATGCAGATATTTACGGGCCATCCATGCCACTGATGTTTGATGTGGCAAACGAAAAACCGTTAGCAAAAAATATCGATGGAGTGTCTAAGATGGTTCCTGTAGAAAATTTCGGTGTCAAATTGTTATCCATTGGATTTTTCACAAAACCAGATCAAGCTGTAATTTGGCGTGGCCCTATGGCTGCAAAGGCCTTGAATCAAATGATTTTTGATGCCGCTTGGGGCGAACTTGACTTTTTGCTAATTGACTTGCCACCTGGAACGGGGGATATACATTTGAGTATTATGCAGTCGTTACCCATAACTGGAGCGGTTGTGGTAAGCACACCTCAAACGGTTGCGCTTTCAGATGCTAAAAAAGGAGTTGCGATGTTCCAGCAAGAAAATATTCAAGTACCTGTATTGGGTGTTATAGAAAATATGGCGTATTTTACTCCTGAGGAGCTTCCGAATAACAAATATTATATATTTGGAAAAGCGGGTGCCCGCTATTTGGCTGCCGATTTGGATGTGCCATTTTTGGGTGAGCTCCCTTTGGTACAAAGTATTCGTGAGGCGGGGGACATTGGGCGTCCAGCGTCAATGCAGGAAAACACAGCTGTTGCCGATGCCTTAACCAAAGTGACCAGAGAAGTGGTTCAAGAAGTTGTATCCCGTAACGAACATTTGCCACCCACTGAGGCAATTAAAATAACAACAATGGCGGGTTGTGCTGCCGTTACTAAAAAGTAAGCTATGAGTGACCTAAATCAACGAATAGAGCAAGCCCTTGAGGAAATCAGACCTTTCTTAAAATCTGACGGTGGCGATATTGCACTTTTGGGTGTTGAAGAACAAACGGTAAAAGTACAATTGTTAGGTGCTTGTGTAGGCTGCTCCGTAAACCAAATGACCTTAAAGCAAGGGGTCGAACTTACCATTAAAAAATACGCTCCCGAAATTCAGGAAGTGGTGAATGTCGAGGCTTAAAAGTTAAGCTGTAGCCTTTCTCCAATAATAAGCAGTGGTTAATATTCAGGCATTTTGTAAGTTGTAGAATGCTGACTTTCTTTTATATTTATTAAATAAACTCCTCTTTCCAAGTTTAAATAAAGTATCTGGTTTTTGTTAAAATTGCTATCAATTCTTTTAATTTGACTACCTAGCATGTTAAATATTGCGATTTCAAATGCACCAGATTTTTGAAAATAAATTTTATAGGTTGAGGATTTCAAAAAAACAGCAATAATGTTTCAACTGCTGCTAACATCAGCATCAGAAAACTATAGGTTGTATATTTGCTAGATATGGAAGAGAGTTTTGTTGCAATTAATGCACAACCCACAAAAGAAATTTTCACCTCCCGATGGCAAGCACCTAGTAACATTGCACTGATAAAATATTGGGGTAAAACAGCACCTCAGCTGCCAAAAAATGCCTCACTAAGTTTTACACTTTCCAATGCTGTTACCCTAACCGAAGTGGTGTTTATGCCACTTGATAAACCTACTAATAAAGTATTTTTTTCCATAGTTTTTGAAGGTGAAGAAAAGCCGAGTTTCCGTCCAAAACTGGAAGCTTTTTTCGCGAATATCTTATTGTATCAGCCTTTTTTAGCATACTACCAACTGAAGATAACTTCCCAAAATACATTTCCGCATAGTAGTGGCATTGCATCATCTGCTTCTTCAATGGCTGCTTTAGCGGCTTGTTTGGTTGATTTAGAATCACAACTCACCATACTTTCCGAAAATGAAAAAATAAATAAAATATCGTTTTTAGCACGCTTGGGTTCTGGAAGTGCCTGTCGCAGTGCACAAGGCCCTGTGATGGCATGGGGATCTCATCCTAAATTAGCTGACGCCTCGGATTTACTCGCAGTTGCTGTAAATGATATTCACTCTGTTTTTAAAGATTTTTGTGATGCTATATTGTTAATTGACAAAGGACAAAAACAAGTAAGTAGCACCCTTGGGCACAAATTGATGCATCAGCATCCATACGCTGATCAACGATTTGCACAAGCGAATACGCATCTAGCTGAACTCTTACCAATTTTACAACAAGGAGATTTAGACGGTTTTATTTCCATAGTTGAAAAAGAAGCTTTGCACCTTCACGCGATGATGATGACTTCAGACCCTTATTTTATTCTGATGCAACCAAATACGCTTAGTGTGATTAATAAAATATGGTCGTTCAGAAAAGAAACAGGTATCCCGGTTTGTTTCACTCTTGATGCCGGCGCCAACGTTCATGTGTTATACCCAAATAATGTGGCAGAGGAAGTAAATCATTTTATCGAAGTAGAGTTGCTTCAATTTTGTCAAAATAGACAATGCGTACACGATAGGGTTGGCTCAGGAATAAAAAAGTACTAAGTTTGTTGCTGTGAAAGGACCACTTTTTTACGCTAAAATTTTGCTTTTTGGAGAGTATGGTATCATTAAAAACTCTAAAGGCCTTTCCATTCCTTTCAATTACTTTAAAGGTGCACTTCGTATGGACGATCGTGCATCTGAAAAGGCTATTTCTTCCAATGAAAAACTTATAGAATTTGCAAAACATCTTGCAACTTTAGAAACGGACTTAGTGCAATTTGAATTGGACAGACTTAACTCTGATTTGGATCGGGGTATGTATTTTGACAGTAGTATCCCTCAAGGGTATGGCGTGGGAAGTAGTGGTGCATTAGTGGCTGCAATTTATGATCGCTATGCCATTGAAAAAATAACAGTTTTAGAAAATTTAACGCGTTCTAAACTAATCAAGCTTAAAACTGTTTTTGCTGCAATGGAGTCTTTTTTCCACGGCAAATCCTCAGGCCTTGATCCTTTGAATAGTTTTTTGAGCCTTCCGATTTTAATTCATTCCAAATCAGATATTGAACCCACAGGAATTCCATCTCAATCACAACATGGAAAAGCAGCGGTATTTTTGTTAGACAGCGGGATGACAAGCGAAACAGCTCCATTGGTTTCTATTTTCTTAGACAATTTTGAAGCACCGGCTTTTCGTAAAATGATGAAAGATGAATTTATTACCATATCCGATCGTTGCATTGAACATTTTTTAAAGGGTAATATTTCGGCTCTTTTTTCAGATGTAAAAAAATTATCATCTGTGGTTTTAGACCACTTTGGTCCCATGATTCCAAAGCGTTTTCTTAAACTTTGGAAAACGGGCTTAGACACAAACGCGTACTACCTAAAACTTTGCGGTTCTGGCGGAGGTGGCTATATTCTTGGTTTTACTCAAGACTTACCAAAAGCAAAAGCACTTCTTTCGGACCACAAATTAGAGGTCGTATATACGTTTTAAGATGAGCGCTGCGTCATCATCTACCAAATTATTTTTGCAAGTAATAGGTTTGTTTTCATTGGTTCGTGGCATTAATGTCTCGGTTTTGATGCTGGCACAGTTGCTCACTTCTGTTTTTATTTTTTCATCTAAAGAAATCGTTCCTACGCTATTGGATTTAAATCTTTGGCTCATTGTATTTGCAACAGGATTTAGTGTTTCTGGCGGCTATATTTTTAACGCCTTTTTTGACGAAGAAAAGGACCTTATTAACCGCCCAGAAAAAACACTATTGGAGCGTCACATCTCTGCCAAAACAAAACTTGGAGTGTATTTTGCGTGTTCCATTTTAGCCCTTTTGGTAGCGAGTTATGTATCCTTTCGTGCGGTGTTGTTTTTTACATCTTACATGGTTGCCATGTTTTTGTATTCGTCATTATTAAAGCGCGATCTTTGGTTTGGAACGCTTACCAGCACGTTGCTTACGGTCTTGCCATTCTTTGCTATTACGGTTTACTTCAATAATTTTTCTATAGAAATTTTGACACACGCAGCTTATTTATACACTCTTGTAAGTATTCGAGAATTCGTAAAAGACCTTTACAATATTAAAGGGGATATGGTACAGAATTACAAAACATTTCCAGTAGTTTGGGGGGAGCGTAAGACAAAACAACTGATCAGTGTCCTTATTTTTTGTGCCCTTTTGGTTGTTGCATTACTACGTGCCTTTTTTGACCTAAACGCCATGGGATATTATTTTATTCTTGCAGCCATTTCGCTTTTGTTTCTCTGGGTATTGCTTTGGCGTGTTCGAACTACGCGTCATATGGGATTATTACTTCAATTCGTACGGCTTATTATTTTGTTGGGCATAATAAGTTTACCTTTATTGCGCTTAACCGCTTAGGCTTCTTACTTTTGCACATCCGTTTGGACGTCTTCAATTAGCGGAGAAATATAAAATTGATGAAAAAAGAAAATTCAAAAAATACTCAAGTAGGGATTCGGTTAAATAAATTTATCGCCCATGCGGGGATATGTTCTAGACGCGAAGCGGATATGCACATTACGTTGGGATCTGTAAAGGTTAATAATAAGGTTATGACTGAACTTGGCTATAAAGTAAAGCCCACAGACGTAGTACATTTTGATGGTCAGCGACTCCAAGCTGAAAAACCAGAATACGTTTTGTTGAACAAGCCTAAAGGTTTTATTACCACCACCCGTGACGAAAAAGCCCGCAAAACAGTCATGGATCTGATTTCAAATGCAACAAAATCACGCATAGTGCCAGTGGGAAGACTTGATCGTCCAACTACGGGATTGTTACTTTTTACTAACGATGGCGACTTAGCAAAAAAGCTTACACACCCAAGTACTGGGGTCAAAAAATTGTACCACGTTGTACTTGATAAAACAGTTAGCGGGCAACATTTACAACAAATTAAAAGTGGTATCACTTTAGATGATGGTGCTATAAAAGCCGATGAAGTGAGTTTTGTACATGGAGCTTCAAAAAGAGAAGTTGGCATTGCGCTTCATTCGGGAAAGAACCGTATTGTACGCCGTATTTTTGAACACTTGGGTTATGAAGTTATAACGCTTGACAGGGTTTTATTTGCTGGACTGACCAAGAAAGATTTACCTCGTGGACATTGGCGTCATTTATCGCAAAGCGAAGTACAGCAACTAAAAATATTGTAGTTCAAATGCGGTTTTTTATTGAACTGTATGCCATAAAACCAAATCCTATAAACAGCAATAAGTGAAAAGGGAATAGTCCAAAATCTCCATCATTCCCAACAAAGAATGCACTTGTCATGCCAAAAAGAAAATACAACATCATAAACGCTTCTAACAATGTGTTTTTAGAGATGTTCTTTTGAATGTATTTGTTTGACTTAAAGTTGTCTTTGAAGTTAGCAAGATTAAATTTTGGTGTTCGCACAAAATCGCTGCGCTTTCCACGATGTCCTTCTAAAACAGCTTTAGAATTATGCACCGAAAATCCCATGGCAACAGCGTAAAACGTCACAAAGCTTTTACTAAATTCTATAAAGTTGACAAAACCACCTCCATGGAGGCGTTTGTAGGTAAACCAATAGCAAACAAAGAAGATTACAGTACTTACAATAAACAAGCTGGTGATATTAAAGAACCAGCTAAAATGTCCATATTCATTTTTGATATACAGCATTGGAATACTTAGTATGGCCAGCGTAAGCACCGACAAAAACATGGTACTATTTAACAAGTGCATAATTGCGTGAAGACGCGTTTTTAGGGCTAGATCTGGTGTGCGGAACACTTTATGAATCATTTTTTGGAAATTTTCAGCTCCACCCTTGTTCCAACGAAATTGCTGCGATCGAATTGCACTCATTACCACAGGAAGCTCTGCAGGAGTTTCAACATCTTCTAAATACTTAAACTTCCAACCTTTAAGTTGTGCCCGATAGCTTAAGTCCAAGTCTTCGGTTAGTGTATCGCCTTCCCAGTTCCCAGCATCTTCGATACAGGTTTTACGCCAAACCCCTGCAGTACCGTTAAAGTTCATAAAATGCCCTCCGTAATTTCGGCCTACTTGTTCTAGAGTAAAGTGCATATCAAGAGCAAATGCTTGCACTTTGGTAAGTATAGAGTAATTTCGATTAATGTGCCCCCAGCGTGTTTGAACTACGCCAATTTTATCACTTTTAAAATAAGGAATTGTTTGTAGCAACCAATCTTTTTTAGGGGTGAAATCTGCGTCAAAAATGGCAATAAATTCGCCTTTAGCTGTTTTCAATCCTTCTTTTAATGCACCTGCTTTAAACCCTTCCCGCGATGCGCGTCGTATGTGAATAATGTTGTGGCCATCGCCGCAAAGAGATGCAATTTTTTTTGATGTTATTTCTACAGATTCATCTGTAGAGTCATCTAAAACTTGAACTTCCAATTTTTCTTTTGGATATGTTATTTTAGAAACAAAATCCAACAAGCGCTCAATTACATATAGCTCGTTATAAACGGGCAATTGAATGGTAACAAAAGGAACTTCTTCGGGATTGTTTAGATTAAAAACAGCATCTGCTTTCTTCTTGCTTTTTTGACGGATGTAATTCATCAGCAAGCTCAACTGACTAAGCGCATACAAAAAAACAAGAATAAGGCATATCGCATACACTACCATAAGAAATATGGAAATTGGTACTAAGACGGTTATCCAGTCAAAAGACATAGAGACGCATTTTATGTGTAAGCAAATTGGCTCGTGCAAATATAACGTCTAAAATAGGGGAATAAAAAACCCTATTGGTATAAAGGTTTTAATAATGCGTTAAGTCTTCACTTTTCAGGTTTGATTCGCTATTGCATTATTTGTAATTTGTAGCGATGTTGTTCCTTTGGCATGTATTTTTTTAGTAGCCCACCTTAAGCCGTGGTTTTGTGTTTTCAGCGTGCTCACAAAACTAGCCGACGATGTATGCCGTTATGAAACGGGAAACTTGTGTTATACCATATGAACACTCAGAAAAATAGGCACTCTATTTACGTAAAAATATAAAAAAACCCTCTCGTAGAAACGAAAGGGTTTTTTGTGGTACCTCCAGGAATCGAACCAGGGACACAAGGATTTTCAGTCCTTTGCTCTACCAACTGAGCTAAGGTACCATGCAAAAAATTGCAGGCACAAATATAGCCCCTTTCCCACAATTGGCAAGTAGCTTGAAAAAAAACTTCTACTTTAGCACTCTATGAAAAAAAATGGATGCTTGGTATTGGATGTTGGCAATACTCATGTCAAGTATGGATATTTTGTGTCAGATGAATTGCAAAGATCGGGCAACTGTACGCATTGGACAGCAGATCAATGGAGCTTGTTCTGCTCCGAAAATCCTTTTGAATTGATTTTGGTTGGTGGTGATGGATCTGAATCAAGGCGGTTGGTTACCAAACTTCCTAATTACGCCAAAATTATTTTCATAGACAGTACATTTAAATACCCTTTTACAACAGACTATAAAAATCTGGACTCCTTGGGTATTGACCGCAAGGCGGCTTTGGCTGGAGCGTTATCAAAATTCCCTAATACTCCGGTTTTAATAATTGATGCTGGAAGTTGTATTACCTATGATTTTATGGACGAAAATGCGCATCATATAGGTGGTGCCATTTCGCCCGGAAGAGCAATGCGTTATCACGCAATGCACTTGTTTACTGATAAATTACCGCATTTAAATCCACCAGATAAAATACCTCCTATTGGAATTTCCACTTCAACAAGTATGGAATTGGGGGTAGAGTCTGGAGTTGTTGCAGAAATAAAGGCACAAATAGAGATTTTTTCACATTTATGCAGCAACTTTACCATAATTTTAACAGGCGGGGACGCTAAATTTTTGAATAAAAAGATAAAAAACACCATATTTGCCGACACAGATTTAACCCTTATAGGTCTATATCGCCTACTGATGTTTAATTCATTACATGAAAGTTAGTTTTCTTACTATTTTATTGGTGCTTTTTGGTATGTACGCAAACGCACAAAATGCCACCCTCTCACCCTATTCATATTACGGAATAGGTCAGCTTGTTTCCACTAGAACTGCAGAAAATAATACTATTGGTGGTGTAACAACATATGCCGACAGTACACAATTTAGTCTCGATAATCCAGCTACTATTGGAAAGCTTCGATATGTACAATACCGCGTGGGTGCAAATTATAAATCTTCAATTCAAGAGACTTCTCAAGCAAACGCAGCTGTATCAACCGCTGCCTTAAATTATTTATCGCTAACTGTGCCCACAAAACACGTTGCATTTAGTTTTGGTCTTAAGCCTAAATCTGCTCTTGGATACAGGGTTAACACAACTACAGAAAATAACGATTTGGAATACAGAAATCTGCTGAGCGGAACAGGCGGGGTAAACAGTACTTTTTTAAGCCTTGCTTTTAATCCTTACAAAGGGTTGAGTTTGGGTGCTAGTGTTGCCTATAATTTTGGTTACAACGAAAAGACATACACGCAAACTTCCTCGGTTATTCAAAATAGCACACAAATATTTACGTATGCCGAGCTTAGCGGAATTCAATATACTTTAGGATTACATTACAATAAAGATATTTTTTCTAAATATGCATTCCAATTTTCAGCTACATATGCACCCAATGCCACATTGCAGAGCAATAACACAAGAACCATTTCTAGTATTACCACGAATGGGACTATTGGTATAGTAAAAGAAATTGATTTGGGAAATTTGGCAACAACTACAAACAGACTTGTAGCCGAAACTACGCTTGGCCTTGGCATAGGAAAGCCACAGCATTGGTTTGCAGGACTGACTTATGTAAGCACCTCAAAAGGATTAATTAATCCGTTAGAAACAAACACAAATGCAAATTTTGTTGCATCTTCACGTTTTTCTGCTGGCGGATTCTTCATCCCAAAATACGATTCTTTTACAAGCTTTTTGAGCCGTGTGGTATATCGAGCCGGAGTACGCTGGGAACACACAGGCTTGAAATTAAATAATCAAGACGTAAAAGACTTTGGCATAACCTTTGGATTAGGATTGCCAGTAAATGTGTTATCTAAAATTAACATTGGCGTAGAACTTGGTCAAATGGGAACAAATAATGCTGGCCTGATTAAAGAAAATTACACAAATATCATGTTGGGCTTTTCACTCAGTGATATCTGGTTTATTAAAAGAAAATACGATTAATTAAAGTTATGAGAAATACGTTATTTTTATTGATGTTATGCTTTGGCACTACTGTCATAGCACAAGGGGATAAAAATTCATGCCCCGGAAACCTATCCATTTTTGCAGAGTTTGCAAAAGTAAAAAACTACGATTCGGCATATCAGCCGTGGAAAGAAGTTCGAACTATTTGTCCTGAACTAAATGTGGCAACCTTCAAATATGGTGAACGCATCTTAATCCATAAAATTAAAAATGCAACTGATGATAAGGCTGTTTATCAGCAAGAACTCATTTCGCTTTATGACGACTGGATTACCTATTTCCCCACTACGAAAAGAGGTACAAGTGAAGTTGGAAAAATTCTCTCTTCAAAAGCACAGGCCATTTTTGATTATAAGATGGGAACTACTCAAGAAGCATTTGATATTTTCAATCAAGCATTTACACAAGATGCAGCAAGTTTCACTAGCCCAAAGCGTTTATACACATTTTTTAAGACATCGTATAATTTGTACAAAGAAGGCAATTTAACTACTGAAGATTTATTTACTAAATACGAAGAGGTGTCTGAAAAATTTGAGTTAGAGCAAACAAATTTAGCGCGAAAACTAGATGTCATTTTAAAAAAGCAAGACGCAGGCCAGCCTGTAACATCCAGAGAGCAACGCAATAAGCGCGTGTACGAAACCAATGTGTTGGCATTTTCTACATATGCAGGTAATTTGGATGCGATGATTTCTAAAGAATCGAGCTGTGAGAACTTAATCCCGCTATACCGTAAAAATTTCGAAGCAAACAAAACCAATAGCGTTTGGCTAAATCGTGCTGCAAGCAGAATGGATGCCAAAGAATGTTCTGACGATCCGCTTTTTGTGGAGCTCGTTGAAGCCCTTCACGGAATTAATCCTTCTGCAAACTCTGCGTATTATTTAGGATTATTAAAAGACAAAGCTGGCGATAGTAAAGGTGCGTTGGCATACTACGAAGAGTCTTTAACATTGGAGCAAGATCAGTATCGCAAAGCAGCAATTTTATATAAAATTGCGGTTAAATTTAAGACTAGAGGTTTGAAAAGTAAAGCGCGATCGTATGCTAAAAGAGCGTTGAAAAATCAACCTTCAATGGGCAAAGCCTACATGCTAATTGCGAACCTTTATGCTTCTAGTGCAAATAGCTGTGGTACAACACAGTTTGAAAAACGTGCAGTTTATTGGTTGGCAGCTAAATCTGCTCGTCGTGCAGCCTCTGTTGACCGAGGAGTAAAGAAAACAGCACTTAAAATGGCTGCCAGTTACGAAGGTAGAGCACCGAGTAAAACAGATATTTTTACAGAGGGCAATGCCGGCCAAACCGTTCGTTTTTCTTGCTGGATTAACGATAGTGTAACTGTACCTGAACTGTAAAATGCAACAGTCAGCATTGTTCAAAAAATTTATTTTTTCGCTTTTGGCGATAGCTGTTTTTTCATGTAAAAATAATTACGAACAGATCAAGCTAATCAATCAATTTGATGCGTTACCTGTAGGTAAGGCAGATACCATAAGAGTTGTTTATACTGATTCAGCACAAACGGTAGCTATTCTAAAGGCACCTAAAAATATCGATTATACAAATCAGCCGTTTCCTTATTCCGAATTTCCTGTTGGCGTGGAGGTTGTTTTTTTCGATGAAAACAACATGGAGACTTTTGTAAAAGCTGATTACGGTATTTTGTATAACAGTACCAATTTGGTGGATTTGCGTGGTAATGTACAAATTACAACCCCTGAAGGTGCTGATTTGCAAACCTCTCAATTGTATTGGGATGTAAATCGAGAGTGGGTTTTTACAGAAGAAAGCTTTACCTTTAAAAACAAAGATTATGACATTGCTGCAAAAGTGTTAGATGCCAGCAGGTCGTTTAATAAAATAACCACAGGGCCACTTATTGGAAGTGTTGCCGTAGAAGAAGAATTATGATAAAATTTTACCGAATTTCTGAAATAATTTACCTGGTGTTTGGTGGATTGTTTTTGTTTAGAGCATTTTATTATTTCGGAGCTGAAGATGCACAAACTTCACTCGACATTGCGATTGCAGCTGTTGCTTTTTTGATGTTTTACATCCGTAGGCGTTACCGGAAGAAATTAGAAAAGCGCAAGCAAAACTAAACCATGTCTGTTGAGGTAACGGTTTTACTTATTAGCCTTTTGTTGTCGGCATTTTTTTCTGGAATGGAAATCGCTTTTGTGTCGTCTAACAAAATCCGACTTGAGATTCAAAAATCACAAAATAAAGGGTATAGTGCGCTTTTGAAATCCATTACCAAAAGCCCATCACATTTTATTGTTTCCATGTTAGTAGGCAATAATATCTCCTTAGTAGTGTATGGTATTTTTGCAGGAGACCTGATTGTTAACCGTCTCTTCCCGCTTTATGGAGCTTCCTCATCGCTTCCACTTCATATTATTTTTTATCAAACCCTTATTTCTACAGCTGTTATTCTAATTACAGCAGAATTCTTACCAAAGGTTTTTTTTCAGATTTACGCGAATCGATTTTTAAGTTTTTTTGCGCTTCCTGCCTTTGTTTTTTATCAGTTGATGAAACCTATAAGCTGGGCAATACTACGCTTTTCCAATAACGTTCTTTCCCGTTTTTTTAATGTGCCACAACAAGAAGAATCTATTGCATTTAGTAAGGTTGAATTGGGTGATTTTGTATTAGAACACATAGAAACAGCAAACCAAAATGACCGTGATGCCGAATTGAAACTCTTCCATAATGCACTGTCCTTTACAAACCTTAAAGCTAGGGAGGTTATGGTGCCCCGTGCAGAAATGGTTGCAGTAGATAGGTATGAAAAACCATCAGAGCTGGTTCATGTATTTTCCTCAACAGGATTCTCAAAAATTTTGATATATGCGCAAGGCATGGATAATATCATTGGTTACGTTCATGCCTTTGACATGTTTAAGAACCCCAAATCATTACACGCCATTGTCAAAGCAGTGGAGTGGATACCTGAAACCATGCGTATTCAAGATGTGTTTAATTTATTGGTCAAAAAAAGACGCAGTATTGCTGTAGTTTTGGACGAGTATGGTGGTACTGCAGGAATGCTGACACTTGAAGATATCATAGAAGAATTATTTGGTGAAATTGAAGATGAGCACGACACCGTCTCAAATGTAATAGTTGCACATGATGACGGTTCATTTACCTTTTCTGCACGTTTAGAAATTGATGAAATCAACGCCAGTTTTAGGTTAAACTTACCCGATTCTGATTCCTATGAAACTCTCGGAGGGCTCATTGTTCATCATAATGCCGACATTCCTCAAGAGGGAGAACATGTTGCCATAGCTGGTTATACCTTTGAAATGTTGGAAGTGTCAAACACCAAAGTAGAATTAGTTAAAGTCTATGTTAATTAGCGTTTTAAATTCTTCTTTTTAATTGTATTTTCGCATGCAGTCTAAATTTTTTCAACATGGCTATTTTAAGTAAAATCAGAGAACGTTCTATTTTTTTAATCTTCATTATTGGAATGGCGCTATTGGCGTTTGTTTTCACTGGAGTTTTTGACGGAAACTCCTCCACAAGTCAAGACCCTGTTTTGATTGTTGGAGAGGAAGAAGTTGGGATTGATGAATTTAGCCGCCAGGTGGATTTTGCTGAGCGTAACTACCGCATGACTACCATGCAGGCTGTAAATTTCGCATTCGATCAATCTAGCAACGCGAAAGCTTTTGAACAAACTTTTGATGCATTAGGCTTATATGTTGGAAAAGCCCACATTGAACAGTTTATTGAAAATGACCCTAATTTTTCTGCTGACCCACAATTCCAGGGAGAAGACGGATCTTTTGACCCAAACCGCTTCACAGATTTTATTTTAGACTTAAGCCAAAACAACCCTCAAGGGTTTGAACAGTGGAAAGCTCAAGAGGCATCTATAAAAAATAACATTCGCGTTGAAAATTATGTTGATATGGTTTCCGCTGGCTTAAACACCACTAACTTTGAAGGGCAGCAAAGCTACGCCTTACAAAATGATATAATCGATTTGGAATATGTGCGTATTCCTTACAATGTGATTCCAGATAGTTTAGTTACGGTTTCTAATAAAGATATGGAACGCTACATTGCCGATAACGCTGACACTTATGAGCGTGAAGAATCTAGAGACTTACAGTATGTACAATTTATTGAGGTCGCTATCCCTGAAGATAAAGTGCTTATCGAAAACGAATTAAGAGAATTGCTTACCACTCGTGTCGAATTTAACGAAGTGTCAAAACAAGAAGAAACTTTTCCTTCTTTTGCTGATGTTGCTACAGACGAAATATCAAGTTTTGTGAACGAAAATTCAGATGTTCCTTTTCAAGACGCTTTTGTTTCCGAGGCAGAACTTTCAGGTAACTACGCTAACACGCTATTTAACTTGCCATTAGAAGAAGTTTTTGGACCATATGAAGATGACGGTTTTACTAATATATCACGTGTAGTTTCTCGCCTTAAACAGGGGAAAGCCAAAGCGCGCCATATTTTAATTGCGTACAATGGTGCATCAAGAGCCGCAGAAACGGTAACTCGTTCCAAGGCAACAGCAAAAAAGGAAGCATACGCGTTGCTAAGAAAAGTTAGAAGAGGTGGCGATTTTGCTCAGTTAGCTCTTGAAAATTCTGACGGGCCATCTGCTTCAAGAGGTGGAGAATTACCAGAATTTGTAAGAGAAGATATGTTAGCACCTTTCAGTGATTTTGTTTTTGGAAATCGCACGGGTGTATTTGGTGTTGTAGAGACAGAGTTTGGTTTTCACATTATTGAAGTGCAAGACAAAAAAGATGTGGTTAAACTAGCCACTATATCCAAAAAATTGATTCCTTCAGAAGCCACTAGTAACCAAGTCTTTACTGACGCTACACAATTTGAATTGGATGTGCAAGCTTCAGGGTTCAATGAAATTGCAGCTCAGAAAAGCTATAGTGTCAAAAACATTAATGACGTTAAAGTTTTAGATGAATCATTACCTATTTTGGGTGCACAGCGACAAGTAGTGCGTTGGGCTTTCGAAGAAGAACGTAAAGCAACAGATGTAAAGCGATTCGCATTGTCTTCAGGAGGCTATATTATTGTTCAAATAAAAGAAGTAAAAGCGGCTGGGCTCCCTGACCCAGATGAGCTTAAAGCAACGGTTTCATCACTTGCTATGAAAGAAAAAAAGCAAGCCATGTTACTCGATCAAATAGACGATTATAATTCATTAGAAGAAATTGCGGATAAATTTGAACAAACGATAAGTTCTGCAAAAGCGGTAAACCGTTTTACAAGTATGCTAGCAGGTGCTTCTAACGAGCCTAAAGTTGTTGGCGTTGGTTTTGGTATGCAAAAAGACGTTATTTCTAAGCCTATTACAGGTAACTCAGGCGTGTTCCTTGTAAAGCTTAAAGCCAAAACAGCAGCAAAGGACCTATCTAACTATGCAGGTTACAAAGCTTCTATTTCAAACGCTGCCAAGCAAAACATTCAAACGAATATTACGGAGGTGCTAAAAGATAATTTTGAGGTAACAGACAACCGTAGTCAGTATTACTAACATAAAGCCTACTCATTGTAGGAATTTAATCACATTACATAGCATCGTCTTTTTTTGGCTATACAAAGGTTGAAAACGTAGTTTTAACCGATATATCACTTGCCAATTCATTTTTTCACACTCAGCCTACCCTCACTTTCCCATATTTACAATAGTGATTGGAAGACGAACCATTGATAACGAGCTTCAAGAGCATGTCGTAACATTTTGGGAGGCCGTACAGCGTATAAGAAAGAAAGAGTCACCATATCAGTTGCCCTTGGATGGACGTATGATTATGTCCACACTACATATTAACGACTGTTTTATTTTAGGCTTGAGTCATAAAGAAATTTACCATCGCTTAAATAATGGTGTAAGCTTGTGGGAGCATGTGTACCGTGTACAACGTATTTCTAGCAAGTATTACGAATTTAGGCATGTTTACGACTTGAATGTTTATGACCAAACCTACCCCAATTACATAAGAATTTTAAATTTTGGTAATAAAAAAACAGGTTGGCTTACGCACAACCCGTTTAAGGTATCCATTAGTATACTTGGCGATATTACCCCGTTTTATAAACTTTTAAAAGTTCCAGAGATGCATTAAGGAAGAATCCGTTTTTATTGTTTTGTTTAGTTAAAATTTATTGTGATTTGATACAGAACAACTTCAGTACACGTATTTTAATAAGTATAGTATTGTGATTTGAAAAAATAACGCCTTCCTTTTTGCTTCTGGTTCTAAAACCAACTTTCAAACCCCTTCCAGGCTGCCGTAACAAAAAATAGCAGGTATATAAACGATACAATAAACTTAATAAATACCCCAGAAAGAAACCCCAAAAAAGAACCAAAAGCCGCCTTAAGCGCAAGTTTTCGGTTAGGGTTTTTACTAAGTTCACCCGCAAAAGCTCCTACAAAAGGTCCAAAAATAATCCCAAAAGGAGGGAAAAAGAGTCCCACTACTAAGCCTATGGTTGATCCAATAGCACCTGCTTTTGTACCACCCAAGGCTTTGGTGCCCCAAATGGGAATTAAATAATCTAATATCATAATGAGTATCGCAATTGCCAATGTCCACCCCAAAAACCCCCAATCTTGCTCTATTTTACTTGTGTATTGTAATGATAATAATCCTAACCAACTCGTTAATGGCCCTGGGATTATAGGTAAAAAACTGCCCGCTATACCCAACATTATAAGTAAAGCCCCTAAAATTAAAAGTACAATATCCATAACTATAAAAATACAAATTATTCATCGGTACAATCAATAACAAGTCTTTATTTTTTACTTTTATAAAATGAAATTTTGGCAAATTTTTTTGATGAGTTTACTCCTTGCGTTTGGGTGTACTTCCCCAAAAGTGAAACCTCAGGCGCCAAATATAAATTGGACAGCAATGGACGAGCCCCCTTTATATCCAGATTGTCCCAAAGAAAATATCAACCAGAATTTGAATTGTTTTACAGATATATTTCAAGGTAAACTTCAAAATAAATTACGTTCAAA
Organism: Bacteroidota bacterium; assembly: GCA_949487855.1. Classification (GTDB taxonomy): domain Bacteria; phylum Bacteroidota; class Bacteroidia; order Flavobacteriales; family Flavobacteriaceae; genus UBA7446. Next base: position 4,600 of record CATAMV010000057.1, on the reverse strand, counting down.
CCGTATATCAAGTCTAGATCTAATAGACACACTCTTTGTTAGGCTGAAAGTAGATACGATTGGTCAAATTACAGTATTTGACTATTTAAATAAAAATAAGATCCCCCCTTTAGTTTTTTCATCTGTTGAGGAAGTAGTGGCTTCACTACCTAAGTTTCAACCTGCTTTTAAAACAAATTTGGAAGTTCCTGTGGAGGTTTACTGGGAATTGCCTGTTACAATCAACAATAGCAATTAATCCCTATTTTTACATATGTCCGATTCGCGAATTATTCTAGGAGTTGACCCCGGAACCACCATAATGGGTTTTGGAATTATTGAAGTGAAAGGAACTAAACTCAGCTGTCTTCAGCTAAATGAATTAAAACTTAGTAAGTACGAAAGTCATTACGTGCGTCTTGGACATATTTACTCACGTACTGCTGAACTAATTGAAACCTATAAGCCAGACGAAATGGCACTTGAAGCGCCATTTTTTGGAAAAAATGTGCAATCGATGTTAAAATTAGGAAGAGCTCAAGGTGTTGCAATAGCCGCGGGTATTGCTCATGATTTACAAATTTTCGAATACTCTCCTCGAAAAATTAAAATGGCAATAACGGGTAGTGGAAATGCCTCCAAAGAACAGGTAGCCAAAATGTTACAACAATTAACGGGATTAAAATCTCTTCCTAAAAATTTGGACGCTACAGATGGACTCGCTGCTGCTGTTTGCCATTATTTTAATCCGGCTCAACAGTCCGAAAAAAGCTACTCGGGGTGGAGTTCATTTGTGAAGCAACAAGAGCATCGTGTAAAAAAATAGAGATGTCGGGTATTTATCTTCATATTCCTTTTTGTAAAAAGGCATGTCATTACTGTAATTTTCATTTTTCCACATCAGGGGATTATAAAAATGAAATGGTTGAGGCCTTAAAAAAAGAATTAAGATTGCGTTTAAACGAAGCAGCACTGCCAGTGGAAACTATCTATTTTGGTGGTGGCACTCCTTCCATGCTTTCTGCAACAGTTATTTCGGAATTTATTGCTGAGATTAGAATGCAATTCGATGTTATCGCATACCCTGAAATTACACTGGAGGCAAACCCTGATGACTTAACACCAACTTACTTGAAAGCACTAAAAAATACAGGTGTTAACCGCTTGTCGATTGGCGTGCAGTCGTTTCAAGATGCAGAGCTCACGCTGATGAATCGTGCGCACAATGGTAAAGAAGCTGTTCAGTCGGTGATTTGGGCACAGGAACTTTTTGATAATGTATCAATTGATTTGCTTTTTGGCACACCGCATACCACATTTTCCGATTGGAAAAGAAATCTTGAAACTGCATTAACGCTTGATGTTCCGCATATTTCGTCGTATGCCTTAACCTTAGAACCAAAAACAGCATTGGAACATTTTGTAAAAAAAGGGGTTGTCTCTTTGCTTGATGAAAATGATGTTGAGGAACAGTTTTTGTACTTGGTAGATACGCTTACAGCAAATGGCTATGAACATTACGAGCTTTCCAGTTTTGGAAAGCCTGGATACCATTCCAAAAATAACACGGCGTACTGGAGAGGAAAGTCTTATTTGGGCATAGGCCCATCGGCGCACGGTTTCGATGGCGCACAACGATATTGGAATGTGAGCAACAATGCCGCGTACATGAAAAATATCGAAACTGATAGACTGCCACACACAGTAGAAAAATTGAGTGTGGTTGATAAATTTAATGAAGCCATCATGATAGGGCTACGCGCTTCTTGGGGGGTTTCATTAAGTCTAATGGAACAGGATTTAGGAAAGCAATATCGGATTCATTTGGAACAACAAGCGCAACGTTTTATCGATGAAAAATTACTTCATATTGAAGCCAATTCATTAAAGACCACACGTAAAGGAGCTTTTTTAGCTGACGGCATTTCAGCCGATTTATTTCTTATTGATTTGCTTGATGCAAAGCCGTAAAATGATGATAAAAATGCGGTATGGTTTCAATTCCTTTTAAAAAATTAAATACCCCAAAATGTTCGTTGGGGGAGTGGATGGCATCGCTGTCTAGACCAAAGCCCATAAGCACGGTTTTGCTTTTAAGAGTTTCTTCAAACAGTGCCACTATGGGAATACTTCCACCATCACGAACAGGAAGGGGTTTTTTTCCAAATGTTTCCAAATAAGCTTTCGACGCTGCCTGAAATTCCAAACCATCGGGGTGCATGACATAGCTTTCGCCTCCGTGATGCGGCGTTACTTTTACAGTCACTCCTTTTGGAGCAAGTGACATAAAATGTTCGGTAAACAGCTTCGTTATTTTTTCTGATTTTTGGTTCGGAACTAATCGCATCGATATTTTAGCATATGCCTTACTCGCAATAACGGTTTTAGCACCTTCACCCGTATAGCCTCCCCAAATACCGTTTACGTCCAAAGTTGGACGAATAGATTTTCGTTCCAGCGTGGTGTAGCTTTCCTCTCCATGAACCGCTTTAATGTCAAGTACATTTTTGTATGCGTCTAATGCGAATGGAATTTTCGACATTTCAGCACGTTCAGCAGCGCTTACGATTTCTACATTGTTGTAAAAACCGGGAATGGTAATGTGGTTGTTTTCATCATGGAGGGAAGCAATCATTTGTGTCAAGATGTTAATCGGGTTGGCAACTGCTCCACCATACAATCCAGAGTGTAAATCCCGATTAGGTCCTGTCACTTCAACTTCCACATAGCTAAGTCCACGCAATCCGGTGGTGATAGACGGAATATCATTGGCGATCATGCCCGTATCTGAAATAAGAATCACATCATTCTCAAGTTTTTTGGTGTTGGTACGAACAAAATCTTCTAGGTTGTCACTGCCCACTTCTTCTTCGCCTTCAATCATAAATTTGATATTGCAGGGCAGACCCCCGTTTTGATCCATTACCTCCATGGCTTTGATGTGCATAAACATTTGCCCTTTGTCGTCACATGCACCACGAGCAAAAATTGCTCCCTCAGGGTGGAGATCTGTTTTGCGAATTTCAGGCTCAAAGGGTGGAGTTTCCCAAAGGTCTAAGGGGTCGGGTGGCTGCACGTCATAATGCCCATAAACCAAAACGGTAGGTAGTTTGGAATCAATCATTTTTTCACCATACACAATGGGATATCCTTTTGTGGGGCACAATTCGGTGTGGGTGCAGCCCACATTTTTTAATGCTACTTGTACTGCTTTTGCAGCAGCTTCCATGTGTTGCGCATAGGCAGAATCAGCACTTATGGATGGAATCCGAATAAGTGAAAACAATTCGTCTAAAAAGCGATTTTTATGTTTTGTTATATATGTGCTGAATGCTTGCATGGAATAAATTTTACACGAAGGTATAAAATTGTTTTTCTTCATTAAAAAAGCCCCATAAAGGAGCTTTTATTTTCTATAATTGTTAGATAGTAACAAACCTTTCTAAGCAGTTCCTCTTTTAGATCCGTACAGCAATAGCACAATCATTATTAAATTTAAAATAATGACAGGCAATGGAGCCGTTGGATTTCCTTTAATGGCACCAATTAAGTCAGGTAATGCAAAAAAGCCCATCAACATAAAGAATAAAAATGAAAGGCGTCTTAAAACCATCAAGTCGGTGAAGGTTAGAACACCGTACATCAACAAGCAGATGCCAATCCCCATTAGTCCAACTACCAAAGAAAATAATTCAAACATTTTTACTGCATCCTGAGAAGGGGTGTTGCCAAAACTTTCTGTAATTAAGGCCAATTTAAATTCTGGCGAAAAAAAGCTTATGAGTAGCGGAACTAATTGCAAAAACAATAGTGCAATTGAAATTTTAATTATTGCTTTAATTTTCATGAGATTGATTTTTAAAATTATTCTGATTTAGAAAGGTTAAGCCAAACACCTGCAATAACCATGACGGCAAAGGTTACGACAAACACAATTGCAGCAGGTTCAGGCGAAAAGGGTAGTGGTAACCCATCCTGTACTGTATATTGGGTAAAATCCACGATGCTTTGTGCCCATGGCGATAGTTCAACTCCGCTCTCTTTTAGTGCCGAAAGTCTATAAGACTGCCCTAATTGGATATTCCTTAAGTATGAAAAAACGGAGTATCCATAAAAAGTTGAGCATAGACCAAAAATAGTCACAAGAATTTTACCAAAAATATTGGCTTCATTCTCTCGTTGAAACCGAATCAATCTAAATGTTATAAAGACTAGTGCTGTGAAAGTCACTAGGTAAATTCCGTTGGCAATTAGCGCCAATTGGGTGCCGTTAAAAACTTCTATTTCGTTCATATTAGTTAAATTTTATTTACATAAATAAGGATTTACTATTAATTGAATGTTAATAGCGTTGTTTTATTCAATAAGTAAAAGGATTAGTTTTTAAAGAAATACATCACTTAAAGGATTGCAACAGTATTTTTTATGTCCTACAAAGGCATTACAAATTTGTTAAACATCCTTATATTTGCGCTCCACTTGCGGGTGTGGTTAAATTGGTTGACCTGTCTGCCGACAGGCAGGCACGCTGATAAAACACAAGCAAGTTCACATCGTCTAATAGACAAGCGGGTGTGGTGAAATTGGTAGACACGCTAGACTTAGGATCTAGTGCTTCACG
>CATAMV010000056.1 GCA_949487855.1 Bacteroidota bacterium | reverse complement strand
GTGGACGAACTTAGCCAAAAAGAGTTTGCACAAAAACTTCCTGAAGATGTTCTGGGTTCGACCGAGCTTCCAGAAAGCGATACTTCACGCCGTGACTTTTTAAAGTACATGGGCTTTAGCACAGCTGCAGCTACCTTGGCTGCTTGTGAAGGCCCTGTAAATACGTCTATTCCTTACGTTGTTCAGCCAGAACAAATTATTCCAGGAATTGCAAATTATTATGCAACTACTATAGTGGATGGGTTTGATACGGCAAGTGTGCTTATCAAAACCCGTGAAGGCCGCCCGATTAAGGTTGAAAACAACACGGATGCACCAGTTAACAATATCGCAAATGCGCGTGTTCATGCTTCGGTTTTATCTTTATATGACAGCATGCGCGTACAAGGACCAACGCAGGCAGGTGTTGATGTAAGTTGGGAAACTTTAGAAGCTAACGTTCAAGTACAGTTAACCCAGTTGGCAGACAAAAAATCGCCTGTTGCGCTTATTACTCCTTCCTTAGCAAGTCCAACAACATCGAAAATTATACGTGATTTTCAAGTAAAGTTTCCGAACGTAACCCATTACGCTTATGATGCTGTTTCTGAAACGGCAGCACTTAATGCTTTTGAGCAAGCGTATGGTAAACGCACCCTTCCAAGTTACGACTTTAGTAAGTCAACTTGTATCGTTTCAATCGGGGCAGATTTTTTAGGTGATTGGCAAGGCGGAGGTTTTGAGTCGGGTTACGCCAAAACACGTGTGCCTAAAGGAAAAAAAGGCAACGCCAAAATGTCAAAGCACTATCAGTTTGAGGCAAACATGACCTTGTCTGGTGCCAATGCCGATTATCGAATTCCAACTTCTGCTGTAGAGCAACAATTTGTTCTTGCGGCGATTTATGGCGCATTGACCAATCAATCTTTTCCAACTCCTCTAAATGCGGATTTAAAGAAAAAAGTAAAAGCTATTGTTTCCGAGCTGAAAGCTGCGGGCAGTGGTGCGATTGTTGTTACAGGTCTTCAGAATGAAGATGCACAACGTGCTGCTTTAGCCATTAACAACGTTTTAGATTCTTCAGTAATCGACGTGAAGCATAGCACAGCATTGCGACAAGGAGATGCAAGTGTTATGACGCAACTTGTAAACGACTTAAACGCTGGAAAAATTGGCGGTGTAATTATGGCAGGTGTAAACCCGGCATACACGCTACCCAATGCAACTTCATTTATTTCGGGTCTTAAGAAAGCAAAACTTTCTGTTGCCTTTAGCATGAAAAATGACGAAACAGCCATTCACAGTCAGTGGGTTGCTGCTACGCCACACTACCTAGAGTCTTGGGGAGATGTAGAGATGAAAACAGGTCATTTTGCGCTTACGCAACCAACCATTCGTCCACTATTTAACACCAAACAATTTCAAGAGGTATTGTTGTCTTTAAGTGGGAGCACACAAAGTTATGACGACGCAATTAAAGCATATTGGTCTTCAAATATATTAAGTGGGGCATCTTTCAGTGAAGCCCTACATGACGGGTACTTTGTAACAAATCAAACAGATAAGCTACGTTACAGCGACAATGTTGACGCACTTGTGCAGCGATTGGCACGTGCAAAAGCAAAGAGTGGTTTAGAATTACATTTATATACCAAAACAGGTATTGGGGATGGACAACAAGCCAACAATCCTTGGCTTCAAGAATTTCCAGATCCAATCACTCGTGTCACGTGGGACAATTACCTCACAGTATCTAAAGCAGACGCTGAGGCACTTGGTCTAAAGAATATTAATCAGTCAGATGGTGCTCTTGATGGCAGCATTGCTGAAATTTCGCTAAACGGAACCACGTTAAAAGCTCCTGTGCTTATACAGCCAGGACAAGCAAAAGGGACCGTTGGTTTGGCATTAGGATACGGAAAAACGGCCGGTATGAAGTCCGAAATGCAAGTAGGAGCTAATGCATATCCATTGTATCAGAATTTCAGTTCTGTTCAAACAGTTAAGGTTGCGGCAGCTGAAGGCATGCACGAATTTGCGTGTACGCAGTTGCAAAATACGTTGATGGGTAGAGGCGAGATTGTTCGTGAAACCACACTTGAAATTTTCAATACCAAAGACGTCAAGTACTGGAACGCAATGACGCAAGTGTCTCGCGACCACGAAGAAATTGATGTTACTTCAGAAGAAGCAGATATGTGGCAAGCGTTTGACCGCTCTATTGGACATCATTTTAACCTATCTATTGATCTAAATGCATGTACAGGTTGTGGTGCTTGTGTGATAGCTTGTCATGCTGAAAATAACGTTCCGGTTGTAGGAAAACGTGAAATTCGCAAGTCCCGTGATATGCACTGGTTACGTATTGACCGTTACTACTCATCTGAAGAAACGTTCGAAGCAGATTTAGATAAGGTAGACAACATTAGTGGCTTGGGCGAATCGCTTTCCACTTTTGGAAAAATGGAAGATCCATCTGCAAATCCGCAGGTAACCTTCCAACCCGTCATGTGCCAACACTGTAATCATGCACCTTGCGAAACAGTTTGTCCTGTTGCAGCAAGTTCACATGGACGTCAAGGACAAAACCACATGGCGTATAACCGTTGTGTAGGAACACGTTATTGTGCAAATAACTGTCCCTATAAAGTGCGTCGCTTTAACTGGTTTTTGTATAATAAAAACGATGAATTTGATTACCACATGAATGACGATTTAGGCCGTATGGTACTGAATCCAGATGTGGTAGTGCGTTCTAGAGGTGTGATGGAAAAATGTTCGTTGTGTATTCAAATGACACAAAAAACAATTCTTGACGCAAAACTTGAAGGACGTGAAATCAAAGACGGCGAATTTCAAACCGCTTGCTCTAACGCCTGTGGAACCGGAGCACTTGCCTTTGGTGATATCAACGATAAGGAAAGTGAAGTGAAGCACCTTAAAGAAGACGAACGTATGTACCACCTTTTAGAAAGTGTAGGTACCGAGCCCAATGTAATGTACCAAGTAAAGGTTAGAAATACTTAAGAAACGATTTATGGCAAGTCACTACGAAGCACCCATTAGAAAGCCCTTAGTTACAGGGAATAAATCGTATCACGATGTTACGGTTGATATTGCTGCGCCGGTTGAAAATCCACCAAATAAGCAGTGGTTTATTGCTTTTGCTATTGCACTTACTGCATTTTTGTGGGGATTAGGTTGTATCATCTATACCGTTTCAACAGGAATCGGTGTTTGGGGATTAAATAAAACCATAGGTTGGGCGTGGGACATTACCAACTTTGTTTGGTGGGTAGGAATCGGACACGCCGGAACCTTAATTTCTGCGGTATTGTTATTGTTCCGTCAAAAATGGCGTATGGCCATTAACCGCTCTGCGGAGGCGATGACTATTTTTTCGGTGATTCAAGCAGGATTATTCCCTATTATTCACATGGGACGTCCATGGTTGGCATATTGGGTACTGCCTATTCCAAACCAATTTGGTTCGCTTTGGGTAAACTTTAATTCGCCGCTACTTTGGGATGTATTTGCAATTTCAACGTATTTATCTGTATCGCTCGTATTTTGGTGGACGGGACTACTTCCTGACTTTGCCATGATCCGCGATAGGGCTATCAAGCCTTTTCAAAAGAAAATTTACGGCCTATTGAGTTTTGGTTGGAGTGGACGCGCCAAAGATTGGCAACGCTTCGAGGAAGTATCATTGGTGTTGGCAGGTTTAGCAACTCCTTTGGTACTATCGGTACACACTATTGTATCGTTTGACTTTGCTACTTCGGTTATTCCAGGGTGGCACACCACTATTTTCCCTCCATACTTTGTTGCGGGAGCCATTTTTTCTGGTTTTGCCATGGTAAACACGCTACTCATAATTATGCGTAAGGTTTCGCGATTGGAAAATTACATCACGCTGCAGCATATTGAATTGATGAACATCGTTATCATGATTACCGGTTCTATTGTTGGGGTAGCTTATATCACGGAGCTTTTCATCGCTTGGTACTCTGGAGTAGAATACGAACAATACGCGTTTCTAAACCGCGCTACAGGACCTTACTGGGGGGCATATTGGGCCATGATGACCTGTAACGTTTTCTCACCACAGTTGATGTGGTTTAAAAAACTAAGAACGAGCATTATGTTCTCATTTATCATTTCAATTGTGGTAAACATTGGAATGTGGTTTGAGCGATTTGTGATTATCGTTACATCACTACACCGTGATTATTTACCATCTTCTTGGACGATGTTTTCGCCAACGTTTGTAGATATTGGAATTTTTATTGGAACGATTGGATTCTTCTTTGTGTTGTTCTTGCTTTATGCACGTACCTTCCCTGTAATCGCACAGGCTGAAGTTAAATCGATTTTGAAAACATCGGGAGATAAATACAAAAACACCCATAGCCATGAGTAGTAAATTAGTACATGCCGTTTATGACGATGATGATACGCTTTTACATGCTG
>CATAMV010000055.1 GCA_949487855.1 Bacteroidota bacterium | reverse complement strand
GAAAGCACACCTGCCTTTTATAACTTTATGAATTACGCTGATTTTGGCTTAGGCACCTGGCACCCAAAAGGGGGAATGTATCAAATTGTGGATGGAATGGTTACGCTTGGAAAATCGTTAGGCGTCACCTACCATACCAGCCATGCAGTAGATGAAATTTTGCTTAAAGAAGGCAAAGCATGCGGGGTTCGTGTTGGCACAACTACTTTTGATGCCGATATTGTTATTTCGGGTGCAGATTACCACCATACCGAAACCCTTTTACCAAAAGAAAAGCGCGCCTACAGCGAAGCTTATTGGGATAAGAAAACTTTTGCGCCATCTTCTTTGTTGTTCTACATTGGTTTAGATAAAAAACTCGACACTTTAGCACACCACAATCTATTTTTTGATGTGGATTTTGATGCACATGCCAACAGTATTTACGACACACCCGAATGGCCAAACGAGCCACTATTTTACGTGAATCTTCCATCACAAAGTGATCCGTTAATGGCACCAAAAGGTAAGGAGGCTTGTTTTATTTTGATTCCTATTGCACCTGATTTGGAAGACACACCAGAGCTGCGACAACAATATTTTGACATTGTGTTGGAGCGCATGGAACAACTCACAGATACCGAAATCAAGTCGCACATTCTCTTCAATGAATCGTTCTGTGTCAAGGAGTTTAAAAATGTGTATAATTCGTACAAAGGCAACGCGTACGGCATGGCAAATACACTGCTGCAAACGGCATTCTTGCGCCCAAAAATGAAAAGTAAAACCGTTGATAATTTGTATTTTACAGGGCAATTGACCGTTCCAGGCCCTGGAGTACCACCTGCACTTATTTCGGGTAAAATAGTTTCGGAGTTTATAGGATGAGAATACTGTACGCATTGCAGGCTACTGGAAATGGGCATATTTGTCGTGCGCAAAAAATAGTGCCTGCACTTCGGAAATTTGCAGAAGTAGACATTCTCACAAGTGGTACAGAATCAGATATAAGCCTTGGTTTTCCCGTAACGTATAAGTACGCAGGATTTAGTTTTGTGTTTGGGAAGCAAGGGGGTATCCAATGGATTAAGTCTATTTTTAGAAATAATTTTTTTCGTCTTTTTAGAGACATTAAAACGGTACCTGTTTCAAAATATGATTTGGTCATCAATGATTTTGAACCGGTTACGGCATGGGCGTGTAGGCGTCAAAAGCTAACTTGTATGGCTATGAGCCATCAATTTGCATTGCTCTTTGATGTGCCAAAACCTGCTTTTGTACCCGCTATTGCTCGATGGATATTGCATCAATATGCACCTGCAACCAAAGGAGTAGGTTTTCATTTTCAACGCTATGCTCCAAATATATTTTTCCCCATTATCAGAGATTCCATCCGCAATCAAAAAACCTCAACAACGAATTGTTACACCGTCTATTTACCAGCGGTGTCAGACGCTTATATTTGCTCTGTACTTACACAAATTCCACAAACCAACTGGGAGGTTTTTTCTAAGCACTGCACCGCTGCTTATACCATCAATAATGTTGCTGTTCAACCTCCAAGCGGCACGTTATTTCAAAAAAGTATGGCGAAAGCAACAGGCGTGTTATGTGGGGCGGGCTTTGAAACCCCGGCAGAGGCGTTATTCCTCAAAAAAAAGCTATTGGTGATTCCAATGCGAGATCAATACGAACAGCACTACAACGCTGCTGGATTGGCTGACTTGGGCGTTCCTGTATTGCCTAAACTTTCCACCAAACACATTCCTGAATTAACGCGTTGGGTAGATCAAACCGAAGTGGTCGAAATGGCGTATTCTGACGATACGATTCCAGCAATTGAATATGCCCTTTCATTGATAAAAAAATCCCAATAAACCTTTATTTTTACAAAAAATAGCCATGCAAACAATCTTTCATTCCGCCGATTCCAGAGGAAATGCCAACCATGGTTGGCTTAATGCAAAACACAGTTTTAGCTTTGCAAGCTGGTTTAATCCAGAACGTGTTCAGTTTGGCGCATTGCGTGTACTAAACGACGATATTATAGAAGGTGGTATGGGTTTTGGCACACATCCACACGACAATATGGAAATCATAACCATTCCTCTTCGTGGTGATTTGGAGCACAAAGACAGTATGGGAAACACCGAGGTTATTCGGGAGGGAGAAATCCAAGTGATGAGTGCCGGAACAGGCGTGCATCACAGCGAGTACAACAAAAATGCAGACAAAGAAATTAACTTGTTACAGTTGTGGATTTTCCCAAATAAGCGTAATGTAGAACCCCGCTATGCGCAAATTCCTATTGATACGCTTCACAAAAAAAATGAGCCGTTTCAAATTCTATCTCCCAATGCTGATGACCAGGGGGTTTGGATTCACCAAAATGCATGGTTTCATATGTTAGATTTGGAGGCTGAAAAGTCCGTTTATTACGACCTAAAAGCAGAAGGAAATGGCGTGTATGCCTTTGTCATTGAAGGCGAATCAGAAATTGGAGAACAGCTATTGGGAAAACGTGATGCGTTGGGTATTACAGAAACCGCTACATTTGAGATAACCGCCCACCAAGACGCCCAAATACTATTGATTGAAGTGCCGATGGTTATGGGCTAAACCCACCCAAATGCAAAAGCAAACTATTTTTATTACAGGCATGACGTGTACGGGTTGCGAAAAATCCGTCAAGAAAGCGTTTGAAAACCTTCCGCATGTGGCTAATGCTATTCCAAATCATCAAACAGGAAAAGTGGAAATTAATGCAAATCAACTTATTTCAACCGCTGAGATTACGGCGATCCTACCTAAAAAATTTGCTTTAATAGATGAAACGCCAAAACAACCTTCAAAGCTAAAGCAACTTTCCCCACTGTTTTTAATTTTTGGATTTATAGTGCTGACTGTTCTGACGATTCACCGAGAATCTTTAGAAACGAACCTAATGATGCACGACTTTATGGCCATGTTTTTTATGGTATTTTCATTTTTTAAGTTATTGGATTTAAGCGGATTTAAATCGATGTTTAAGACCTATGACCCCCTTGCTGCTGCATGGCCCATTTACGGTTGGATTTACCCTTTTATAGAATTAGCACTCGGTATTTGTTATCTCATCGATTTTATTCCACCGCCTGTTTTAATAACTACAATAATGGTTCTTGGGATTACAACTGTAGGTGTGATTCGGGTTTTACTCAAAAAACAAAACATCCAGTGCGCTTGTCTGGGTAGCGTACTCAACCTCCCTATGACAGAGGCTACGTTTATTGAAAACGCCGTAATGCTTGTAATGGCGG
>CATAMV010000054.1 GCA_949487855.1 Bacteroidota bacterium | reverse complement strand
GTGGTACAAGACCGTTCTATTTATGAAGATGCACATATTTTTGCACCCAATTTACATGCTATGGGGCTTATGACGCATCGAGATTTTAGCAATTATACTGCTGTTTTTGATTTGATGGAGTCGTTGGTAAAAGGTCCCGATTTGATGATTTATCTACGAAGCTCTATCTCTAATTTAGTGTCGCAAATTCACAAGCGCGGAAGAGACTATGAAAATTCCATAAGTATTGAATATCTAAGCAGGCTTAACGAGCGCTACGAAGCTTGGGTACACAATTACGACAAAGGTAAACTGCTTATCATTGACGTGGATGAACTAAACTTTGTGGACAACAAAGAAGATTTGGGTACGGTTATAGAAAAAATAGACGCTGAACTAAGCGGCTTATTTACTGCTAAAGATTAAGTGCTTTTTCAGAGGCATCTAAAGCAGACTTTACTTCAGCTTCAGTTCCTTCAAACACTTTTACTTTTTCAATTTCCTGGCCATTTTCAGATATAACTACCGTCAATGTTCCTTTAGCTAGACCTTCATCGGTGCGCTCCATTTGAACATCAACTTGTACTACATCTGAACTGTGTGCGTCTCCTAAAAGCGGTGCCAACACAAGACCAATCAAACACGTAAGTTTAATGAGAATATTCATAGAAGGCCCTGAGGTATCTTTAAACGGATCACCAACTGTATCGCCAGTTACTGCTGCTTTATGCGCTTCGCTCCCTTTGTACACCATTTCACCTTCAATTTCTACACCTGCTTCAAAAGATTTTTTAGCATTATCCCATGCACCACCAGCGTTATTTTGGAAAATAGCCCACATAACTCCAGAAACGCAAACACCAGCCATATAACCACCAAGTGGCTCAGCACCAAACAACAGACCAATAAAAATAGGTGTAATAATCGTGATTAACCCAGGGATTAGCATTTCTCTGAGTGCTGCTTTTGTTGAAATATCAACACATTTTGCATACTCAGGCTTCCCTTTTCCTTCTAGAATTCCTGGAATTTCTTTAAACTGACGTCGTACCTCGTAAACCATTTCCATAGCTGCCTTTCCAACCGATTGCATGGCAAGCGCAGAAAAAACCACAGGAATCATACCGCCAACAAAAAGCATCGCAAGGACGTCTGCTTTAAAGATATTAATTCCATCAATACCCGTAAAGGTTACATACGCAGCAAACAGCGCAAGTGCTGTAAGTGCGGCAGAAGCAATGGCAAATCCTTTTCCAACGGCTGCCGTTGTGTTCCCAACAGAATCTAAAATGTCTGTACGTTCACGTACTTCAGGGTCAAGCTCGCTCATTTCGGCAACACCACCAGCATTGTCAGCAATAGGTCCAAAAGCATCAATAGCAAGTTGCATGGCAGTAGTGGCCATCATCGCAGATGCAGCCAAGGCAACACCATAAAATCCAGCTAAGGAATAAGACAGGTAAATTGCCGCTGCAAAAAGAATTACAGATAAAAACGTAGATTTCATTCCTACTGCAAGTCCAGCAATAATATTTGTTGCAGCACCTGTAGAACTATTTTTCACAATGTCTGAAACAGGTTTTTTGCCAAGCGATGTATAATATGCTGTAACGATTGAAATAAGTGCACCAACAGCAAGTCCAATACAAGCTGCCCAAAAAACGTTTATGGAAGGTATGGCAACAATGCCTTCACCAAAGAAGTTCATGTTTAATGTTTTTGGAAGCATCCAATCAATAAAGTACCAACTTGCAGCAAGCGTTAGTAAAATAGAAACCCAGTTTCCAGTATCAAGTGCTTTTTGTACTTGTGATTCTTTAGCATCGTTATTTTTAATGCGAACAAAAAATGTTCCTATAATAGAGGCTACAACGCCAACCCCTGCAATAACTAATGGCAACAAAATTGGTCCCATACCGTCAAAGTTTGTTAATTCAGTCCCTGCATCAAGCATGTCTTTAATGAGATAGTTTCCAAGTACCATGGCTGCCAAAACCGTTGCAACATACGATCCAAACAAATCGGCACCCATTCCAGCTACGTCACCTACATTGTCGCCAACATTGTCGGCAATAGTAGCAGGGTTTCTAGGGTCATCTTCTGGAATTCCAGCTTCTACTTTACCAACCAAATCGGCACCTACGTCTGCTGCTTTGGTGTAAATACCACCACCCACACGCGCAAATAATGCGATCGATTCTGCTCCTAATGAAAAACCAGCAAGTGTTTCTAAAACGAGTGTCATTTGGGTGTAGAAGTCGCCAGCTGTACCCATAAATTTTCCAATAAAAAATAAAAACAATAAGCTCAATCCTAGTATAGCAAGACCCGCAACACCTAGACCCATTACAGTACCGCCGCCAAAAGAAACTTTTAAGGCATTCGGCAAACTTGTTTTAGCTGCTTCGGCGGTTCTAGCGTTAGCGTCTGTAGCAATACGCATTCCAATATTTCCAGCAAAACCGCTAAAAATAGCACCCAACACAAACGCTGGAACTATCATCCAGTGTGTGGAAGCTACTAGTGTGGAAATAAAATACAACGCAACCGATGCTCCTAAAACAAAGAACAAAAGCAAACGGTATTCTGCATTCAAAAAGGCTAATGCACCTTCTTTAATGGCACTTGAAATCTCACGCATTTTTTCGTCGCCAGAGGGCTGCTTACGCACCCATTGTGCTTTTACAAGCATTACAAGCAATCCAACAACAGCTAACACTACGGGTAAATAAAATAGAAATGAACTCATAAAAAGGGGAAAATTATATTAAAACTTTTTTGACAGCACGAATAACATCTTCGTGATTAGGCAACCATTCCTGTAACAGTACAGGAGAATAAGGTGCTGGCGTATCTGCCGTGTTAATTTTTTGAATTGGAGCGTCTAGATAATCAAAAATTTGATTTTGAATTTGGTATGTAATTTCCGTAGAAATATTACCAAAAGGCCAGGATTCTTCTAAAATCACTAACCGGTTGGTTTTTTTAACAGACGTAATGATGGTATCCATATCTAATGGACGAATGGTACGCAAGTCAATAAGCTCGCATAAAATATTTTCTTTAGCCAATGCATCCGCAGCTTTCTGTGCTTCCTTGAAAATCTTCCCAAAAGAAACCACAGTTACATCTGTTCCTTCTTTTTTTACTTCAGCTACACCAATGGGAAGCACATATTCACCTTCGGGCACTTCACCTTTATCGCCATACATTTGTTCCGATTCCATAAAAATAACAGGATCGTCATCGCGAATAGCGGCTTTAAGTAGTCCTTTTGCGTCGTATGGATTTGAAGGTACGATTACTTTTAAACCAGGGCAATTGGCATACCAACTTTCAAAGGCTTGAGAGTGTGTAGCAGCTAACTGGCCTGCAGATCCCGTAGGACCACGGAATACAATTGGACACGGAAACTGTCCGCCAGACATTTGACGAATTTTTGCAGCATTATTTATGATTTGATCAATGCCTACAAGGGCAAAGTTAAATGTCATAAATTCTATTATGGGACGATTTCCTGTCATCGTAGAACCAACACCAATTCCTGCAAAACCCAATTCCGATATGGGCGTGTCAATAACACGCTTATCGCTAAATTCGTCTAACATTCCTTTAGAGGCTTTGTAAGCACCGTTGTATTCGGCAACTTCTTCACCCATCAAGTATATATTTTCGTCTCGGCGCATTTCTTCTGACATCGCCTCGCAAATTGCTTCTCTAAATTGTATGGTTCTCATAGCCGTTTAAGTGGCGCAAAAGTAGCAATAAAATGGTCAATAGCAAAAGAGTTTATTTTATTATGCGCGCATAATAAATTTAATTTTTTTGTACCTTTGTTAAAAATTAATCGACATGAATATTTTAGTCTGTATTAGTCGTGTTCCAGACACCACATCAAAGATAGATTTTATTGAAAATGATACCGAGTTTAATTCGCGCGATGTACAATTTGTCATCAATCCAAATGACGAATTTGGACTAACTCGTGCTATCTGGTTCAAAGAAAAGAAGGGTGCTCAGGTACATGTTGTTCATGTGGGAACGTCAAAATCTGATGCAACTTTGCGAAAATGCTTGGCTATTGGAGCAGACAAAGCGTTTAGAATTGACACCCCGGCGTTAGACGGGCTTGCTGTAGCAAAAGAACTTGCAGCCTTTGTCAAAAACAATTCCTATGATTTAATCATTGCAGGCAGAGAGTCTATTGATTACAATGGCGCTATGGTTCCAGGAATGATGGCGGCGTTGTTAGATATTCCTTTTGTAACCAACTGTGTTGGGTTAGAAATTGATGGAACAACCGCAGTGGCGGAACGTGAAATTGACGGAGGACGGGAAAAACTCAAAGGTTCATTACCTATTGTCATTGGCAGTCAAAAAGGATTGGTAGAAGAGTCAGATCTTCGCATTCCAAACATGCGGGGCATTATGCAAGCGAGACAAAAACCTTTTGAAGTTGTAACTGCACAAGAAGCACCAGCCGCTACAAAAGATATTAAATTTGAGCGACCAGCGCCAAAAGCAGAAGTAAAACTTGTACCCGCTGATGATTTAGACCAACTCATTGACTTGTTACACAAAGAAGCTAACGTATTATAAAAAATTATGCCTGTACTTATTGTAATAGAAACTGAAAACAATGCGCTTAAGCGCAATGCTGCTGAAGTAGCTTCTTACGGAGTTGCGCTTGCAGCAAAACTAGAAACTTCATGTACTGCTATTGCGTTTCACGCCGCAAACGCAAATGAATTGGGACACTATAGTGTTACTCAAGTAGCCCATGTTTCTAATGGGCCAAAACATTTCGATGCACATGCATACGCCTCTGAAATTGCTGATTTTGCAGGAAAGAACAACGTCTCACATATTGTTATAAGCAGTAGCGCAGATGCTAGGTTTTTAGCTCCATTGCTTGCAGCAAAACTCAATGCGGGATATGCACCAAACGCAGTTAAGATCCCTGTAGAATTGAGCCCTCTTACGGTGAAGCGAACTGCATTTACCAACAAGGCCTTTACATACACACAACTACTTGGCGATTGTAATATCATCGGAGTTGGAAACAATGCCTTTGGTGTTATTGAAAATACTGTAGATTGTATTGTTGAAGAAATAAAAGCTGAAAATGCCAATTCAAACTTAGAGCAAGTGTCTATTGAAAAAATAACGGGTAAAGCCACTATTGCCGATGCAGATGTAGTTGTTTCGGGTGGAAGAGGACTGAAAGGTCCTGAAAATTGGCATTTGGTTGAAGATCTTGCAGAGGTTCTCGATGCTGCTACAGCTTGTTCAAAACCTGTTTCTGATATGGGTTGGCGCTCACACGATGAACACGTTGGACAAACAGGAAAACCTGTTGCGACCAATTTGTATATTGCAATTGGAATTTCGGGTGCTATTCAACATTTGGCGGGTGTAAATTCTTCAAAGGTTAAGGTTGTTATCAACTCTGATCCCGAGGCACCGTTCTTCAAAGCTGCAGATTATGGCATCGTGGGCGATGCGTTTGAAATAGTTCCCAAACTAACCGAAAAGTTAAAAGCATTTAAAGCGTTAGGGTAACCACTTAATTTTGTATTTTTAGGCTTCACTTGCAACAACATCAAATGAGTCTTGTTAAATTACGTGTAAATCGCATTTCTTACAGTCAAAATCAGAGTGGCGCATACGCCATGATTTTAGATGAAGTAGATGGAAAACGAAAATTACCCGTTGTTATTGGTGAGTTTGAAGCGCAGTCTATTGCTGTTGCTTTAGACAAAGACATCAAACCGCATCGTCCTTTTACACACGATTTATTTAAAAACTTTGCCTTTAGATTTGATGTTGCTATTAAACGTGTTATCATCACAAAGCTCGTGGATGGGGTTTTTTATTCAAGTCTTATTTGTGAACGCGATAAGATTGAGGAGATTATCGACTCGCGCACTTCCGATGCCATTTCGTTGGCGCTACGTTTCAAAGCTCCAATATTCACACATGAAAATGTACTGGAAAAAGCAGGAGTCATTTTTGATAAAGAAGATATCCCTCCAAAGGGCACGCTTGTCGATGAGCTTTCTGCAGATGAAAACTACACCAACCTGTCTGTGCAAGAATTGGAGCATGCTATTAAAAAAGCAGTGAAAAAGGAAGACTATGAGTTAGCTGCCCGACTTCGAGATGAAATATCCAAACGCGAAAATGACGCAAGCGTATGAATATGCTTTTTGGAACTGTACTTGAGCCTATTCTTACGCATCAAGGCATCACATCATTTGGAATTCTACATGGATTTTTAGGCATCACATCCTTATTGTTTTTGGCTTATATTTTTAGTGCAAATCGAAAGGCAATTCCTTGGAAAACAGTTGGTTTTGGATTGCTACTGCAACTCTTTTTAGCATTGTGCATTTTAAAGATTGGTTGGGTTCAAGGTATTTTCAACGCTATTGGAAAAGTATTTGTTAGCATCTTAGATTTTACAGCTGCAGGAAGCGTGTTTCTCTTTGGAGACTTGATGAACACAGACAGCTACGGATTCATTTTTGTATTTCAAATTTTACCCACTATTGTTTTTTTTGCTGCGCTAACGTCTTTATTGTTTTACTTAGGGGTATTGCAGTTTTTTGTAAAAATACTAGCCAAAGGCACATCAAAAATTCTCAACATATCTGGAGCAGAAAGCCTTTCTGTAATTGGAAATATCTTCTTGGGTCAAACTGAAGCGCCATTGCTTATCAAAGCATATTTACCCAAAATGAACCGCTCTGAAATGCTTTTGGTTATGGTTGGAGGCATGGCAACTGTAGCTGGCGGCGTATTGGCGGCATATATAGGGTTTTTAGGGGGAGATGATCCCGAGCTGCGTTTGGCTTTTGCCAAGCATTTGTTGGCAGCATCAGTTATGGCAGCACCAGGCGCCATCGTAATTTCTAAAATTCTTTTTCCGCAAACAGAAGCTATTGAAAAAAACACCAAGGTTTCAAAGCAAGATGTTGGGAGTAATCCCTTAGACGCTATTGCAAACGGAACACTTGAAGGTGTGAAATTGGCAGCAAATATCGGGGGGATGCTACTCGTTTTTGTAGCGTTAATAGCTATGTTTAATGGCATACTTTTTCATATTGGTGAGTTTACCACTTTGAACAGTTGGATTTCAAATTGGTCAGCATACGATGCTTTGTCCATAGAGGCGGTTTTAGGAACGCTTTTTGCGCCACTGATGTGGTTAATTGGGGTTCCGTGGAGTGATTTACTTCCAATGGGACAATTATTAGGAGTAAAGTTAGCGGTAAGTGAATTTGTGGGTTACATCCAGTTGGCTGAACTCAAAAACAGTGCTAACGGCATACATTTTATGCACCAAAAATCCATCGTAATGGCAACCTACATGCTTTGCGGGTTTGCAAATTTTGCATCAATTGGGATTCAAATTGGTGGCATTGGCGGGTTGGCTCCCAATCAACGCAAGGTGCTCTCAAAATTTGGGTTTCGAGCGGTATTGGGCGGTACATTGGCTTCGCTATTGTCGGCAACGTTGGTTGGTGCTTTATTGGGCTAATGGTTGAAAACCTTTTGAAAAACTATTCATAGTAATGTGTGTTTTTTAACACTAGATTTTACCTTTACAAAAACATCTTATGCAGCAGTATTTAGATTTGGTCAAGCGTGCGCTACACCAGGGCGCAGTCAAAGGCGACAGGACGGGCACCGGTACCCGAAGCGTATTTGGTCACCAGATGCGTTTTGACTTATCAGATGGATTTCCACTTGTCACCACAAAAAAAATTCATCTTAAATCGGTTATATACGAGTTGCTATGGTTTATAAAAGGTGATACAAATATTGAATATCTAACCAAAAATGGAGTGCGCATTTGGAACGAGTGGGCAGACGAGGACGGTAATCTTGGACCTGTTTACGGACATCAATGGCGCAATTGGAACAGCGAGGGCGTTGACCAACTTATAAATGTCATCGAAACACTAAAAACAAATCCAAACAGCCGCCGAATGTTGGTTTCTGCTTGGAATCCCAGCGTGCTGCCAGATACCTCAAAATCGTTTAGCGAAAACGTTGCCAACGGAAAAGCAGCACTTCCACCTTGCCATGCGTTTTTTCAATTTTATGTGGCTGATGGTAAACTTTCATGTCAGCTATATCAACGTAGTGCCGACATTTTTCTTGGTGTTCCGTTTAATATCGCCTCTTATGCATTGCTTACCGAAATGATGGCGCAAGTATGTGGCTTTCAAGCAGGTGAATTTATCCACACCTTGGGCGATGCGCACATTTACACCAATCATATGGAGCAGGTTGAATTGCAATTGAATCGAGAACCTAAACCCCTGCCAACACTCAAACTAAACCCTAACATAACCGACATACTAAACTTTGATTATCAGGACATCGAAATTCTTAATTACGATCCACATCCTGGAATCAAAGGAACTGTTGCGGTCTAAATACACTACTTATGTTTCGTAAAAAAAAATCCGATAACACCATAAATCCACAGCAAGTAGCACTTGTAGAACACGCGCAATATCGCATAACCCAAAAGCGTCGATTTCAAACACACCTGCTCGTAACTTTATTTTTAGTATTCTTTGCTTTTGTACTTGATTTTGCCTTCGAATACAAAGCAGATTTTATGCCCTTCAAATCCCGTTGGTCGGTTGCATTTGCCTCTCTTTTGGGTATTTTATTGGTAATTCATTTTCTTAAGGTGTATGTTTTCTATTCATTCATGGGAAAAGCATGGGAGGCTGAGCAAATGGAATTTCTACTTGAAAAACAAGCCATTAAGGTGGAAAAACTAAAACGTACTATGGACAAAGAAGCTGCACTAAAAGCAAGCGCCGAATGGGAGCGAGAAAAGCAAAACAAAAATATCACCATGATTGCAGCCATTGCAGAAAACAATGCGCTTGGTAAAGACAATAAACTTATCTGGCATCTTTCTGATGACTTGAAGCATTTTAAAAACTTAACAAAAGGACACCACGTAATTATGGGAAGAAAAACATTTGAGTCCATGCCAAAAGCATTACCAAATCGCACCAACGTGGTTATTTCTAGACAAAAAGAATACACAGCAGAAAATGCCCATGTGGTACATTCTTTAGAGGCAGCGCTAGCACTAGCCCATGAAGACGATCGTCCGTTTATTATTGGCGGTGGTGAAATTTACCGACAAGGGATGGCTTTCGCTAACTGCATTGAGCTCACAAGTGTTCATGATGATTTTGAAGCAGATACGTTTTTCCCAGAAATAGACACTGCTGTTTGGCGTGAGGTTTGGCGCGAGAATCACGACAAAGACGAAAAGCACGCGCACGCATTTTCATTTATTAGATACGAAAAAATAGACAAATGAATGTAGCCATGTTTCCTGGGCAGGGTGCCCAATTTGTAGCTATGGGCAAAGACCTGTACAAACAAAACGCAGTAGCAAAAGAACGCTTTTCTATAGCCAATGACATTTTAGGATTTTCCATTACAGATATTATGTTTGATGGCGATGCTGATGCCTTAAAAGAAACCAAAGTCACACAGCCTGCCATTTTTCTACATTCGGTTATTTCCTACGAGTTGGCTCGAAAATCTTCCCCAAATATGGCTGCTGGTCATTCTTTGGGAGAATTTTCAGCACTCACCGCAATGGGTGCTTTATCGTTTGAGGACGGGTTGCGTTTGGTTTCCAAACGTGCACAAGCCATGCAAGCGGCTTGTGACGTTACTAAAGGAACTATGGCTGCGGTTCTTGGACTGGCAGACGATGTAGTGGAAAAAGCCTGTGAAAATATCGATGGAGTTGTGGTAGCAGCAAATTACAATTGTCCAGGACAATTGGTGATTTCAGGTGCTTTATCTGCTGTTGAAACAGCTTGCGAAACGCTCAAAGACGCAGGTGCAAGACGAGCACTCCTTCTCCCCGTTGGTGGTGCGTTTCACTCGCCGCTTATGGAACCAGCACGAGAAGAATTGGCAAAAGCCATTTTAGAAACTACGATTCACACACCAAGTTGTCCAATCTACCAAAATGTGACCGCTGCAGCTACTCTTGATACTACTAGTATCAAAGAAAATTTGATTGCACAACTTACCGGTCCTGTAAAGTGGACACAAACCATTCAGCAGATGCGTACTGACGGTGCAACTTTATTTACAGAATACGGCCCCGGAAAAGTATTACAAGGGCTTGTCAAAAAAATTGATAGAGAAGCCGAAGTGCAATCGGCGCAAGTGGGTTAATCAAAAGAAGCCAATAGCGTTTTACAGATAAATTTTACTTGCTCTTCGTCGAGTTCGCTGTGCATGGGCAATGAAATTACCTCATGTATTAATTGATTCGTAACAGAAAAATCCGCTTCGTTATAACGGCTATCAACATATGCTTTTTGTCGGTGTAATGGAATCGGATAATACACCCCACACGGAATCTGATTTTCTTGAAGATACGCTACCAAAGCATCGCGGTCTGCATCCAAAATGCGTAAGGTATATTGGTGAAATACATGCGAACTACAATCCCCCGAAGTAATTGGTGTCTGTATTTTTGAATGGTGTTCCAAAAGCTGTGTATAGCGTATAGCCGCCCATTTACGTCGTTCGTTGTAGAAGTCGAGCAGTCTTAATTTTTCGTTTAGCACTACAGCTTGCAAACTGTCTAGTCTGGAATTTACCCCAACAACATCGTGATGATATCGCTTGTACATACCGTGATTTACAATACCACGCAGCGTATGTGCTAGATCATCATCATTTGTAAAAATAGCGCCACCGTCGCCGTAGCAACCCAAATTTTTAGATGGAAAAAAAGAAGTTGAGGCAACATGTCCAATTCCACCTGTTTTGGTTTGTGTGCCGTTATTACTGGTAAAGGTTGCGCCAATACCTTGGGCATTGTCCTCAATCACGTAAAGCTTGTGCTTTTTGGCAACTTTCATGATTTCATCCATCGCAGCCGCCTGACCAAATAAATGCACCGGAACTATGGCTTTGGTTTTGGGTGTTATGGCTTTTTCAATGGCATCCGGATCGATATTAAAAGTGTCGGGCAACACGTCAACCAAAACGGGCGTAAGACCCAAAAGGGCGATTACCTCCACGGTGGCTGCAAAGGTAAAATCAGCAGTAATGACCTCATCGCCGGGCTTTAGCCCCAATCCCATCATGGAGATTTGAAGCGCATCTGTGCCGTTGGCACAAGGGATGACGTGTTTTACACCAAGGTATTTTTCAAGATTAGCTTGAAATGTTTTTACGGCAGGGCCGTTGATAAATTGTGCTGAAGACAACACTTCTTGCATACCCGTATCTACTTGGGGTTTGATGAATTCATACTGGGTCTGCAAATCGACCATTTGGATTTTTCGCATCGCAACTTTTTGGTAATACAAAGCTACAAAAAACAAATCCCTCTTTACGAAATAAGTATCTTTGAGGCATGCGATTTTTTTACGCTTTAGCGATATCGGCTGCCAGATGTGTGGTACCATTAGTGGCACGAAGTACCAAAGCCAAAGCTTTTGTGCAAGGCAGGAAAGATGTGTGGAAAAAACTGGAAAGCATTCCAAAAGACGCAAAAGTGGTTTGGATGCACTGTGCTTCGTTGGGTGAATATGAACAAGGACTTCCCGTACTACAAGGGCTAAAGGCCTCCAATCCCGACTACTTTTATTTGGTTACGTTTTTTTCGCCTTCGGGGTATGAGGTGCGCAACGCGCATGGCGTTGCTGACTTAACTACTTATCTGCCATGGGACACCAAAAAAGAAGTGCAGCGATTTATTTCCCGTGTAAATCCCAAAATGGGACTATTTGTAAAATATGAGTTTTGGCCCAATATGATAGCCGAATTGCACAATGCAAGCGTACCGCTTTACCTGATTGCTGGGCAATTTCGCCCCCAACAGGTGTTTTTTAAACCCTGGGGCAGCAGCTACCTTAAATTGCTTAAAGGGTTTAAACATTTGTTTGTGCAAAACGAACAATCATTAGCGTTGCTTCATCATATTGGAATAAACCATGCGAGCATTTCAGGGGATACGCGTTACGACCGTGTTGGCGCTTCGAAAGCCCCACTCCCTTTTATGGAAAAGTTTGTAGGAAATCGGAAATGCATAGTGGTAGGAAGCACGTGGCCCGAGGACGAAGCCGTGCTATTTGACGCTATCGAACAAACTCCTAACGACTGGTGTTGGCTGATTGCCCCACACGAAATAAACGAAGAAAAAATTAAAATTCTAATGGCAAAACTTCCCCAAGGAAGTTTACGCTATACTCAAACCAACGAATCCGAAAGAATAGACTGTCAAGTGTTGGTTTTAGATACTGTGGGAATGCTGAGCCGCTGTTATGCCTATGGCAGTATTGCCTATGTGGGCGGCGGTATGGGTACATCGGGGTTACACAATATTTTGGAACCTGCCTCCGAAGGAATTCCTGTCATAATTGGAGAAAATTATGAGAAGTATCCAGAGGCAAAAGCACTCGTTAATTTGGGCAGTGTCGTATCCATTTCAGCTGCAGATGACTGCAAAAAACAGCTAACCGAACTCATGCAAAACGATGCGTTGCGAGCCGAAAAAGGGAAACAAAGCGCAGCATTTGTAACCCAAAATCAAGGGGCTACCGAAAAAACATTATTGCTTTTAAATCAAGTCTTGTGATTTGAAATAGCGCACCTATGCGCATAATTCATATTAGGTTTAGTACGCAATAAGCTTTGCGCGGCGTATGGAGTCTTTTTGAACGGGAGTCCAGTCATAGTTACCATCAAAAATTTCTTTAGTTTCCCAGTGTCCGTAAATGGCATTTGGAAACACAATAAACTTAGACCCAAAAAGCAACCGCATCTTTTCAACATTTTCGTGTGCCATTCCCTCTGCCCTATCGTCAAATACTTCTGAAAAATCGGAAAGATTATCCCCTAACAAAAGTGCAATTTGATGTGTGCTTTTAACCTCCATTCTACGAGGTTCTTTCCCGCTAGTGCTTGCTTTTAGCAGTACGTGTTCGGCATCAGCATTGGGGAAGCCTAACTTTTTTAAATTCTCTATGGTTTCTTGTTTTTGACCTTCATAGCGATTTGATATGTAAAAAATTTTTATTCCTTTTTCTGCTGCATAGTTAAAAAAAGTAAGTGCTCCTGGAACGGCTTTCGCCTTTTTCTGTAAGCCCCAATCAAACCAGCTTGCTTTGTCAAACTCTTTCCCCAACAACGCCATTTTGGCATTATAGGGTGTATTGTCTAAAACAGTCTCGTCTATATCGGCTATTACTGCCCATGGCTTTATTGAAGCTTGCAATCCAGCTAAATTATCTATTTGAACTTTGGCAATATTAAAGGCTTGATGAGCTAGTGCCCTATATTCTGCAGCATGTTGTTGCCAAAGAATCGCATTAGTGTTGTATGCTTGATTTTGCTGAATCGTGGTCTCTTCCTCACAACTTATCACAAAAAGCATTGTGAGAACAAAAAAAATAGACTTAAATTTTAGCATTGGATTGATTTCAATTACAGGTTAAAAATAGTAAAAATTGTAGTGCAATAGTACTTGGATAGAAGTAAAAAAAAGGGGGCATTCTACTATTACAGTCTTTAAAAGACTGCCATTTTAATCTTCGTGTTTTACAAACAAAAAAACCCCAACTTTTGTTGAGGTTTTGTGCGGGTGAAGGGACTCGAACCCCCACGCCGTGAAGCACTAGATCCTAAGTCTAGCGTGTCTACCAATTTCACCACACCCGCTTGTCTATTAGACGATGTGAACTTG
>CATAMV010000053.1 GCA_949487855.1 Bacteroidota bacterium | reverse complement strand
ATTGATACAAAAAAACCCGTTTGAGTTGCTTCAAACGGGTTAGTCGGTTATGGATACACCTCACCTAGTTCGTTTGAAACGATGACTTTACGTGGTGGTGTGTATGTGTTGTTTTCATTTGAATGCAAATATCGAACTTTTTTTTCAAATCTTACTGATTTCCTAAAATAAGTGGTAAACCATCTTTTCCATTACCTACTATCACTACTTTAGAATTTGGTGATTCGGCAAGTTTTAGTGTGGCTTCGATTCCTTTTTCTTTAAGAATATTTGGTGTAAGCGATGCAGCTAAAATACGGTTTGCTATCGCCTTTCCTTCTGCATCAATACGTACTTTCTCAGCTTCCTGACGTGCTTTTTCTAATCGGAATTCATATTCCAATGATTCTTGTTCTTGCGTAAGCTTACGCTGAATAGCTTCTTTAATAGATTTCGGAAGTGTAACATCACGGACTAAAACTGAATTTAGCTGTACATGCTGTTGTTCTACTTTTCGTCTGGTTTCTTCAAAAATTTCATTTTGAATGGCGTCTCGTTTTGTGGAGTATAATTGTTCTGGTGTATAGCGTCCAATTACTGAACGAGCAACCGCACGAATTTCAGGCGCAATCACAATATTCAGATAATTTTCGCCTTTGGTTTTGTGCAACAAGCCCAACTCGTCAATTTTTGGCTGATACAATACCGAAACATCCAACGAAATTTCTAATCCGTTAGAAGAAAGTACACGCATGCCACTTTCAAATTCTTCCTGTTGCTTAATATTGTAAATATATACGCGATTCCACGGAGCAATGATGTGGAAACCTTCACTTAAAGGCGCTTTGTCAGTAACAACTCCGCCTCCGAAAGTTTTAAATAATACTCCTGCTTCACCGGAACCGATATTCACAGAAGATTTTGAAATAAAAATAATGCATACTAAAATAATGACTATTACTGGTAGTCCGAGTTTTGGAATTTTATTCATGATTTAAAAATTAGGTTAACATACCGCCGTCTACGTTTAAGACTTGTCCTGTAATATACGTAGATAAATCGGAGGCTAAAAATAAACAAGCGTTGGCAACATCATCAGGAGAACCGCCACGCTTTAGCGGAATACCAGCACGCCATTGTGCAACTACATCTTCAGGAAGTTTTCCTGTCATTTCTGTTTCTATAAAACCTGGCGCAATTACGTTTGATCTAATATTTCTTGAGCCCAGTTCCAGCGCAATTGATTTTGAAAAACCAATAATACCTGCTTTTGAAGCTGCATAATTTGATTGGCCTGCATTTCCTTTTACACCCACCACAGAGCTCATATGAATAAGACTTCCGTGACGTTGCTTTAGCATGGTGCGCTGTACGGCTTTGGTCATGTTAAAAACAGACTTCAAGTTTACTTCAATGACTTTATCAAAATCTTCCTCGGAGATGCGCATCAATAAATTATCTTTGGTAATACCCGCATTATTTATAAGCACGTCTATAGTTCCATATTCGTTTAAAACAGCGGAAGCTAATTGCTGTGCAGATTCAAAATCGGCGGCATTAGACTGATAAGCTTTTGCCTTTACACCCAATGCAGTTAATTCTTTTTCTAACTCCTGCGCAGGGCCTGCAGATGAACTGTAAGTAAAAGCAACATTTGCACCCTGTTG
This sequence comes from Bacteroidota bacterium, assembly GCA_949487855.1. Classification (GTDB taxonomy): domain Bacteria; phylum Bacteroidota; class Bacteroidia; order Flavobacteriales; family Flavobacteriaceae; genus UBA7446. The sequence goes on along the minus strand of CATAMV010000053.1, from coordinate 53,692 downwards.
TGCAAATGCCTGTGCAATTCCTTTACCAATGCCTCTACTTGCACCTGTAATAAGAACATTTTTTCCTTTGACTAATTCCATAGTTATGCCAATGCTTTAGCAACTGTTTTTCCAATAGCGGCAGGTGAATCTACCACGTGAATACCACAAGCTTTCATAATTGATTTTTTGGCTTCTGCAGTATCTTCAGCACCACCAACAATAGCTCCAGCGTGTCCCATTGTACGTCCTTTAGGTGCCGTTTCACCAGCGATAAACCCAACAACCGGCTTCGGATTTCCTTGGGCTTTAATCCAATTTGCAGCATCGGCTTCTAGTTGCCCTCCAATTTCACCAATCATTACAATACATTCTGTTTCGTCATCTTCCATGAGTAACTGAACGGCGTCCTTCGTGGTTGTACCAATAATGGGGTCGCCACCAATACCAATGGCTGTCGTAATACCAAAACCTTCTTTTACCACTTGATCTGCAGCTTCATACGTAAGTGTTCCAGATTTTGAAACAATTCCTACTTTTCCTTTTTTGAACACAAAGCCGGGCATAATTCCCACTTTTGCTTCTTCGGGAGAAATAACTCCAGGACAATTTGGTCCAATGACACGACAATCTTTGCCTTTTACATATTCCATTACTTTAGCCATATCGTTTACAGGAATGCCTTCGGTAATGGTGATAATCACTTTGATACCTGCTTCAGCAGCTTCCATTACAGCATCAGCAGCAAATGCTGGTGGTACAAAAATAATAGATGTGTCTGCTTGTACTTTTTCTACTGCTTCAGCAACCGTGTTAAAAACAGGTTTATTAAGATGTGTTTGTCCGCCTTTACCAGGTGTTACGCCACCAACAATATTGGTGCCATAATCAATCATTTGACCGGCATGAAATGTTCCTTCACTTCCAGTGAATCCTTGTACAATTATTTTGGATGTTTTATTTACTAATACGCTCATGTTATGCTTTAACTCGTTCTATATATGTTCCTTTTTCGGTATCTACTTTGATTTTATCTCCTTCATTGATAAATAGTGGTACATTAATTTTAGCACCCGTTTCTACAGTGGCAGGTTTTGTGGCATTGGTTGCCGTATTTCCTTTAACACCTGGCTCTGCATGTGTTATTTCTAAAATAACACTTGCTGGCATTTCTACAGAAAGTGGACTGCTATCTTCGGTATTGATCATTACCGTTACTACCTCTCCTTCTTTCATCAATTTTGGTTGGTCTAAAATACTTTCTTGAAGCTCAATTTGGTTGTAGTCTTCTGTGTTCATGAAGTGATACATATCTCCCTCAGCATATAAAAACTGATATTTTCGTGTTTCAACACGAACATCCTCAATTTTATGACCTGCTGAAAAGGTGTTATCAATCACTTTTCCTGACGTAACACTTTTTAATTTTGTACGAACAAACGCAGGGCCCTTCCCCGGCTTAACATGTAAAAATTCAATGATTTTGTATATATCGTTATTGTAATGAATACAAAGTCCTTTTCGAATATCTGATGTTGATGCCATAATTAGTTTTGAATATATCCTTTCATGATACCACGCTGTGATTGTCTAATGAACTGCAAAATATCATCGCGCTCGGTTGAGGCTTCCATTTCGGCTTCAATAATTTGTGTGGCTTGAGAGTTGTTAAAGTTTTTTTGATACAAAATGCGGTATATACTCTGAATTTCTTTGATTTTGTCTGAATCAAATCCCCTTCGTCGTAGTCCTACAGAGTTTACACCTGCATAGGATAGCGGCTCGCGAGCTGCCTTTACAAACGGAGGAATATCTTTTCGTACCAAAGAACCACCCGCAACAAATGCGTGGTCTCCAATAGAACAAAACTGATGTACAGCAGTCATTCCAGCCAAAATAACGTGAGTGCCAACATTGATGTGCCCCGCCAACGTACTGTTGTTTGAAAAAATACAATAGTCTCCAACAAAACAATCATGTGCGATGTGTGAATACGCCATAATAAGGCAATTGCTTCCTATGACTGTTTTTCCTCTGGAGCTTGTTCCGCGATTGATGGTAACACACTCGCGTATGGTTGTGTTATCGCCAATTTCAGCGGTGGTGTTTTCTCCATTAAACTTTAAATCTTGTGGTACGGCACTAATTACTGAACCAGGAAAAATATTACAGTTTTTCCCAATTCTTGCGCCTTCCATTATGGTCACATTTGGTCCAATCCATGTACCCTCTCCAATAACAACATTTTTATCTATTGTTGTAAAGGGTTCGATAACTACATTTTTGGCAATTTTGGCATTTGAATGCACATACGCTAACGGCTGATTCATACTTTTACTTGATCTTTTCGTACAATTTGAGCCATCATTTCAGCTTCTGTTGTAATTCTTCCTCTAGAATAAGCCGTAGCTTGCATATGACATATTCCACGTCTTATTGGGGACAATAATTCCATCTTAAACACCAACGTATCTCCTGGAACAACAGGTTTTTTAAATTTGGCATTTTCAATTTTCATGAAAAAGGTAAGATAGTTTTCTGGATCTGGTACTGTGTTCAAAACCAAAACGCCTCCTGCTTGCGCCATTGCTTCTATTTGCAACACACCAGGCATAACAGGTTGACCAGGAAAATGCCCCTCAAAATACGGTTCATTCATCGTAATACTTTTAACACCAACGATGTGCGTATCGCTAAGTTCTAAAATTTTATCAACCAATAAAAACGGAGGCCTGTGTGGAATAACATCCATTATGGCATTTACATCCATAAGTGGTTCCGCATTAAGGTCAAATGTTGGAATTCTATTGCGCTTCTCTTGCTTGATTATTTTAGCTAATTTTTTTGCGAAATTGGTATTTAAGGAATGCCCTGGTTTGTTTGCAATAACTTTTCCACGAATACGACAACCTACTAAAGCCAAATCACCAATCACGTCAAGGAGCTTGTGGCGCGCAGCCTCATTTGGGTACTTGAGTGTAAGATTATCTAAAATACCATTTGGCTTTACAGCGATGGAATCTCTGTTAAAGGCAGCACACAATTTTTGCATGGTTTCCGCTGAAAGCTCTTTGTCAACATATACAATAGCATTATTTAGGTCACCTCCCTTTATTAACCCTTCCTCTAAAAGCATTTCAATTTCATGCAAAAAACTAAATGTTCTGGCGTGGGCAAAGTCGTCTTTAAAATCAGCAATATTTTTTAGTGTTGCATTTTGGGTTCCCAACACTTTGGTGCCAAAATCTACCATGGTGGTTACTTGATAAGAATCGGCCGGAATAACAGTAATTTCACTACCTGTTTCTTCGTCAACAAATGAAATGTTTTCGTGAACTACATATTCGTATCGCTCGGAATCTAACTCCTTGATTCCGGCTTTGAGTAATGCATCAACAAAAAACTTTGAAGATCCATCCATAATTGGCGGCTCTGATGCGTCTAATTCTATTAAAATATTATCAATTTCTAAACCTACAAGTGCAGCTAGAACGTGTTCTGATGTTTGGATAGTCACGCCATTCTTTTGCAAGTTTGTACCGCGTTGTGTGTTCACAACAAGGCTTACGTCAGCTTCAATAACAGGTGCGCCTTCTAAATCAACTCTGCAAAAAGCATAGCCGTAATTTTCTGGAGCAGGCTTAAATGTAAGTGTTACTTCTTTTCCAGTATGAATACCAACACCGCTTAGAGAAATAGACTTTGAAATGGTGGTTTGTTTACTCATGGTCAAGCTTCTTTTTTAGGGAATTTAAATCTGAAATATGTGTATGCAAATTACGAAAATGTACGTATGCTTTATTAAATGCTGTATAATCAAAGGCGGGATACCCCATGACCTTTCCGTCGTCTTTAATGTTTTTTAAAATGCCTGATTTGGCTTGAATACCAACTCGATTTCCAATGGTCAAATGTCCGCCTATACCTACTTGTCCACCAATTTGGCAATGTGTTCCAATTTTTGTAGATCCCGCAATTCCTGTTTGTGCCGCAATTACCGTATGATCGCCAATTTCTACATTGTGACCAATTTGGATAAGGTTGTCCAATTTTACTCCATTGCCAATTTTTGTTGCGCCCAATGTAGCGCGGTCAATCGTTGTGTTTGCGCCAACATCAACATGATCACCAATTGTCACATTTCCTGTTTGTGGCACTTTATCGTAAGATCCATTCGCATTTGGCGCCCATCCAAAACCATCAGCACCAATTACAGCATTGCTGTGAATGACACAGTCCTTACCAATTATAGTACCGTCAAGAATTCTGGCACCAGAATGTATTTTTGTATTTGCTCCAATGAAAACATTATTGCCAACATAAACATTTGGTTGTATCATTACTTGGTCCTCTACTGTGGTTTTTACACCAACTTGAGTATAGTCGCCAATGAAGGCAGATGCAGCAATAATTGCCTCTTGAGAAACGATAGCAGTATGGGCAATTCCAGATGAATAATGCTGTTGTATTTCATTGTAATGCTCTAATAATTTTGAAAACGCATCATATGGGTCCTCTACTCGAATTAAAGTGGTTTTAAATTCTTTTTCAGCCACAAAGGAATCTCGAACCAGGGTTATCGTGGCGTCAGTAGTGTATAAATAAGGTGTGTATTTTGGATTTGCTAAAAAAGACAAACTACCTTTTTCACCCTCCTCAATTTTGGAAAGCCTGTTGACCTCTGCATTGTTATTTCCCTCAACCGTTCCAGAAACTAAATCGGCTATTTGAGAGGCTGTGAAATTCATAAGTGCAAAATTAAGAAAAATATCCGTCACCCTTTGGAAATGCCAAGAAGTACTTTGTGTCTTTTTTGGTGAGAGTGTGCAGAAGTGCTGTATCTGGTGATGTATCAAATAATGAACACAAGCCGTTTTGGTTGCATAATTGAATTGAATTTTCATTTTGCTGATAACCTTGAATTTCTAAACTTCCTGAAAAAATAAAATATGAAGCTTCATCATCCGTAAGCCCGTGTTTTGTTGAAATAATAGATTTCCGTGCTGCTATCCCTTCTTCTGAAAAGGGCTCATTTTCCAATTTTATTTTTGGAAGCTTGCGGTTTACAAGCATGTTGGCAAGCGTTGATAAAACGATGTCTTTACTGGTGAGGGCATCTTTTAGCATCATCCAAACATCGGAATCGTCCAACGCAACAAAGGCATTGCGTTTTTCGTATAAATCCACATCTGCGCGCTGTAAAAAGAAACCCAAAGCATCACTAGTTTCCACGTGTTGATTTGAACGAATTAGCGTTGTAGCACGATCAAAAAAACGCACTAAAAGTTCTTCTGCTACAAAACTTGTTTTATGCAAATAAACCGACCAGTACATCATCCTTCTTGCCAATAAGAACTTCTCAATTGAATAAACCCCCTTTGTGTTAAAAACCAATTGGTCGTTATGCACAAGCATCATAGAAATAAGACGTTCTGAATTGACATTACCTTCTGTTACACCCGAATAAAAACTATCGCGCTTAAGGTAATCTAGTCTGTCAAGGTCAATGTGTGAGGAAATCAATTGATGAAAAAAAAGACGCGAATATGTATTCTTAAACATATGGGTTGCCAAATCCAGCTTTCCATCAAACTCAGCATTTAACTTTTCCATTAGTACAATTGACATGTCTTCATGCGTATTGTTGGGAAATAAAACATGCTCTAAAGCGTGCGAAAAAGGACCGTGTCCTAGGTCATGAAGTAACATGCAAGCATATAATGCTTCTGCCTCTTCGTAGCTGATTTCAACTCCTTGTTGGCGCAATGCGGACACAGCTCTTGTGGCTAAATGCATCGCCCCTAAGGCATGCTGAAATCGCGTGTGTTCTGTTGACGGAAATACCAAAAACGACAACCCCATTTGCTTGATGCGCCGCAAGCGCTGTACAAAAGGGTGATTGACAAGTTTTGCAATAAAAGGAGTTGGGATTGTAATAAATCCGTAAATTGGGTCGTTGTATTGAGTGAGCTTCAATTTAATTAAATTACGCCCAAAGATACACATATGCAGCAGATTGAACTTTTATGGATTGATGATGAAATAGATTTACTTCAAGCACACATTCTTTTTCTTTCCCAAAAGGGCTATAACGTTCACAAAGCTCACAGTGGTCAAGATGCTTTATCAATGGTAGAAGTACACTCGTTTGATATCGTATTATTAGATGAAAACATGCCTGGGATGTCAGGATTAGAGGTATTAAGTAAGCTAAAACAGCTCAAACCATCGCTTCCAGTTATCATGATTACCAAAAGCGAGGAAGAGAATATCATGGAAGAAGCAATTGGTGCTAAAATTGCAGATTACTTGATTAAGCCTGTAAACCCAAATCAAATTTTATTATCACTTAAGAAAAATTTGGATTCTACGAAGTTGGTAACAGAAAAAACAATTTCAAGCTATCAACAATCTTTTCAAGAACTCAACGGCTTACTCATGCAAGTACAATCGTTAGCGGATTGGTGTAATTTGTACCAAAAAATTCTTTTTTGGGAAATGGAATTAGACGCTATTGATTCACCTGAGTTACAAGAGATTTTTCACTTTCAAAAAACAGAGGCAAATTTGACATTTTCAAGATTTGTTGAAAAAAATTACGCTTCAATCCTTTATGACAATAACGAACGTGTTTTTTCACATCAGGCGTTTAAGCATTTGGTAACCCCACGGCTGGAGTCGAAACCTACTTTGCTATTGATGATTGATAACCTTCGCTATGATCAATTTAAATGCATATTACCAAACATTTCTCCTTATTACAGTTTGGATTATGAAACGGAGTATTTCAGCATATTGCCCACTGCAACACAATACGCTCGAAATGCCTTTTTTTCAGGTTTACTCCCATCTGAAATGGAATCAAAACATCCAAATTGGTGGAAGAATGATAACGATGATGGAGGAAAAAATTTGCATGAAGCAGATTTTCTAGCCAATCAACTTAAACATTTGAACATAAGCGCACCTCACTCCTATCATAAAATTAATCGACCTCATGAGGCTACTAAATTTTTGGATACACTAAAATCAGAAAATGCAATGCCTCTAAAGGTTGTGGTCTATAATTTTGTAGATATGATTTCACACTCCAAAACAGAAATGGAGGTGATAAAAGAATTAGCAAGTTCCGACAAAGCGTATCGTTCCTTAACAAAGAGCTGGTTTGAAAATGGCATGTTATTAGAAATTATCAAAACAGCACAAAAAAAGGGGTATCAACTTATCATCACTACAGATCACGGGACGATTAATGTAGCCCAACCCTCCAAAATTATTGGGGACAGAGAAACGAGTACCAATATCAGATACAAAACAGGAAGAAGGTTAAAAATAGATGATCATAAACATGTGTTTATGGTTTCAGAACCAAGTAGTATTGGCTTACCAACAATTAACATGAGTAGCTCTTTTGCCTTTGCTAAAGACAATTATTACCTCGTTTACCCTAGCCGGTACCATCACTTTGTCAATTACTTTAGAAACACATATCAGCATGGTGGAATTTCGTTAGAAGAGATGTGTATCCCCTTTGCGGTCTTTTCTCCGAAGTAGTGTATTTTTGCCTTATGGTTAAAGAGGTTACACTTGAAAACATAGGTGCTTTTGCACAAGAGCTTGCTTCGGTGTTTTCGCATAAAATCATATTATTAGAAGGGGATTTAGGAGCTGGAAAAACCACACTTGTTAAAGCTATTTTCAAGGTGCTCGGTGCAGCGGATGCCGTTTCAAGTCCTACTTTTGGCATTGTAAACGAAGTGCATCTCCCATCTGAAACTGCATATCATTTAGACTTGTACCGTATTGAACATCCAGATGAATTGGTGCAGTTTGGCTTTGAAGAGTATCTATATTCAGGTGGTTTTTGTCTTATCGAATGGCCAAAAATTGCAATGGATTTCATCCCAGAGCCGTACCACAAAATTTCCCTTGAATCCATAAATACAATTACACGAAAAATAACATTTACATGAGTTTCTTAAAACGATTAGGCTTTTATTTAGGCGGATTTTCTGTTGGATTGATATTCTTGTTTTTCTTTTTTAACGGAAAGCGTACACAATGCAATTATGCCCCGTCAGCGAGAGTGATAAACGATATTCAACAAAAAAAATGGGAGTTTGAAGATGGGTTTTACGCCATCAAAGACACCGTTAAATGGTTTAAAAAGATGGACGTTAATTTTGGTGAAAGTGTTATCGGTATAGATTCTTGTAACGTATATGTGTTGGAAGTTGACGATAAGATATTTTCGGTAAAAAACTGTAATGACACGGCTTTTTTTATGCGTTAGTTTTTCTCGATTCTAACGCTTGTTTTAGCATTTTCAGTTCTTTTTTTGTTTGTGATTTCACCGAACTGTTTTCAATTGCACGCCGCATTAGATAAGGGATAGATTGTCTTGGCGGTCCAAAGGGCACATACTTTAACACATTAGCACCCGCTGCGGCAAGCGAAAATGAAATGTAATCACGCATGCCATACAACTGACTAAACCATACGTTTTTATGCTGAATGCCGACATCTTTTTTAACATGATGTTTCATCCAGTTGATATCATCCTCATTATGTGTTGCAACAATACATAAGTTTCTGTCAATGTGCTCAAGAGCCAACACCAACGCTTGACGGTATTGATAATCCGTTTGTGCTTTGGTATCGCATACTGGCGAGGGTATCCCCAGTAACTGTGCGCGCTTTCGTTCTTTTTCCATATATGCGCCACGAACCAGTTTAACACCCAAAAAATAAATTGTTGTGTCTGCTGTAAGTTGTTTGAAGTAATCAAGAGCTCCCTTAAGATACAATTGAATTGTGATAGCAACCACGACCCGCTTTTTATTGTATGCCTTAATAAGTGGTAAAATCAATGTATCAACGCCAGGTTGGATCCAGCTTTCCTCGGCATCTATCATTAATACAATTTTAGATTTAGCTGCAGCTAATGTGCATGCTTCAAGCCGTATCTTTATTCGCTCCCAAGAAGCTAATTCAATTGGATTAAATGCAAATCCATTTGACATTTTCTCATAAAGTAAAAATGAACCGATGGCACTGGGCTTTAACACGGCAAACGGATAAGCGTCATTATTTGCTGCTTCATGAATTGTTTTAAGTATTATTTCGAGATTTTGTTCAAAATCAGATTCTTTTTTAGCATGTTCATTTGCGTAATCCAATACACTTTTTACATTGAATACTTTCATGTGAGAAGTAGCCACATGGCATGAAGCCACATCTTTACCCGCACAAAATTGATAATAACCCGTGAGCTGAATAAATGGAGAAATAGGGACTCTGAAAAAGTGTACAAATTTCCACAGCGTCAATACAAGTCGTATTAATAATGGATAAGATAAAAGTTGGAACAAAAGTAACGAGGCACGTAGTTCTTTAGACGATTTATGCGGATAGTGTGAGGTATTAAACATCAAAATAGTAAAGTTTAATTCAGTACAACGCTATCAAAATTAGGAAAATAATAGACAAAAGCAGTAATTTCGCCACCGTCTATGGTACTAAAAACAAAATACAGCGAAGTCATTTTTGGAGCAACAAGTTGGGATGCCTTAAATTCTTGGATAAACACACACCACTACTCTACTGTTTTTGTGCTAACTGACACAAATACACAAATACATTGCCTTCCGAATTTCAAGCAACAGGCAGGGTTTGAATACACTGAACTTAAAATGCAAGCTGGCGAAGAGCACAAGCACATTACCACTTGTGTTTCGCTTTGGGAGTCGCTTTCTAAATTGGGTGCAGACCGCAAAAGTTTACTTATCAATCTTGGTGGCGGCGTAGTTACCGATTTAGGAGGATTTGTAGCATGCACTTTTAAGCGGGGTATTGATTTCATCAACATTCCAACTTCGCTATTGGCTATGGTAGATGCCTCTGTTGGCGGAAAAACAGGGATAGATTTAGGGCCATTAAAAAATCAAGTGGGCGTTATTGAAGAACCTAAAATGGTTTTGGTGGATACCGATTTTTTAGAAACATTACCAGAAAATGAATACCGCAGTGGTTATGCTGAGATGTTAAAACACGGCCTTATTCAAGAACCAATATATTTTGAATCGCTAAGTCCGTTTTTAGATCGGGATGCCATATTGGAGCACATTCACCATTCTGTTGGTGTTAAAGCAAAAGTAGTCAGCGAAGACCCCTATGAACACGGACTTCGAAAAATCTTAAATTTTGGACATACTTTGGGTCACGCAATCGAATCACATTTTTTGGTTGCGCCAAATAAAAAGAGATTACTGCACGGCGAGGCGATAGCTATTGGGATGGTGTTAGAAGGTTTTATTTCTGCATCGCTTACAGGGTTGCCTATTGATGATGCCAAGCGCATAAAATCTGTTTTTGGAAAAATTTATCCTGCCGTTTCCTTTGATGCCGAAACCATTGCAGCAGTTATGTCAATGCTTACACACGACAAGAAAAATGAAAACGGAAATGTGCTTTTTGTTCTGCTTGAGGCAATAGGTAAACCCATCTGGAACAAATCGGTTTCAGATGAGATCATAAAAAAATCTTTTGATTTTTACGCCTCTTAAGCAGAGTTTCTACTTGCGTTGATGTTTCCAAACAACGAGCGCGTTACCATTTTTTCCATCACCTCACGTTCGGCATCGTTCATCTTGGTTTGTTGAATGTTTAACAATGCATATTGTTGAATGGTAAGTAGCGGTTGTACGATTTCCTCACGGATTTTAATCGAAGCTTTTCCAGCAGGTTGGTCTTGCATAAGTTCGTCCATTCCTGTAAGCATCAAAATATACTTTTTAGAACGAAGGAATTCATCGTAAATCATTTTCCAAAATGCACCATAGGTTTCATCTTGTTCCATATACGCAGTAAGCTTGAAGAAAGATTTCTGTAAACTCATCATGGAATTTGAAATCAACGTTCTGAAGAAAGCATTGTTTTGATACAATTTAAGTGCTTTGTCAAACTCTCCAGCTTTATCAAAATTTTCCAAAGCAGTACCAACTCCGTAAAAACCAGGAACATTTTGCTTTAATTGACTCCAACTTCCCACAAAAGGAATGGCACGCAATGCTGAAAAATCTAAGGATTTACTGGATTTACGTTTCGAAGGCCTTGAACCGATATTCGTTTTTGCATAGTATTGCAACGTACTCATGTGTTCTAAATAAGATAAAAACCTTGGATGCGCTTTAAAATTTTTATACGTTTCGTAGCTGATTTCGGCCAACTTCGTCATTGTGGCCCTGTCTTCTTCATCTAGATCAACTGTTCTGTCTGAAAACAATCGGTTAGAGATACCCGAACTAAGTAATTGTTCTAAGTTATAACGACATGAATCAAAAGTCCCAAAATTAGAGCTAATTGTTTGTCCTTGAACGGTTAACTGAATTTCATCAGCTTCAACTCCAGACCCCATAGATGCATAAAACTGATGTGTATTTCCTCCGCCTCGTGCTGGTGGTCCACCACGTCCGTCAAAGAATGCAACTTTTATTCCATGTTTACGTGAAATAGCGGTAAGTTCTTCTTTGGCCTTGAAAATACTCCAGTTTGCCATCAAATAACCTCCGTCTTTAGTACCGTCAGAAAAACCTAACATGATCGTTTGTTTGTCGCCTCGATTAGCCAAATGTGCCCTGTAAACAGGATTTGAATACACTTTGTCCATTACTTCTAACGCAATTTCTAAATCAGGAATGGTTTCGAATAAAGGAACAACATCAATAGAAGGGGTTGCCCAATCACTTAGGCGAATCATGGCAAAAACCTCAAATATATTTTGAGCTGTTTGATTATTGCTAATAATGTAACGATCGCTCCCTGCCTCGCCATTGGTTTGTTGGATTTCTTTCATGGCACGAATAGAGCCTAAAGCTTTGCGAACCGTTTCGTCTTCAAAAGAATCTGGATCAACATCTCCTTGAAGTCCAGTCAAAAATGAAATTTTATCCTCTTCAGAAGCATCTATATAATTAAAGGCAGCATCGGTAACACCGCTTTTATTGGTTTGTTCCAATAGCGTCAAAAACGCATCGTGGTGTACCCTGGAATCTTGGCGTATATCTAAACTTGCAAAGTGATATCCAAAAACATTAACTTTCGCTATAAAGTCTCGCAACTCATTTGCAAAAAGGCCGTGATAATCTGCTTCAACTTTATCAAGAATACTGTTTAATTCTTTTTTTAAATCAACCAATGAAATTTCGGGTGCCTCTTCAAGTTTAAAGATGCTGTTATACAGTTTCTTTTCAACACTTAATACGGCTTCTTCAACGCCTGCAAAAGTTAGTCTTCTGCGTAATTTACGCAGATCTCGGTAGTAATTTCGAATAACGCTGCTACGAAGTAACTGTGCTGTTTTTCGAGTAATTTCTGTGGTTACAAAAGGGTTCCCGTCGCGGTCACCACCAGGCCAAAATCCAAGCTTTACTGTTTCACTAGACAAAACTTCGTCTTGAAAAATATGCCGTTGCACATAAGATTGAATTTCGCCAATGGAAGGATAAAAAACATTACTCAAATACCAAATAAGGCTACGTGCTTCGTCTAAAGGAGTTGGTTTTTTCTTCTTAAAAAAGGGAGTTCTACCCAATTGCGCCAGCAATTGCTTAATCTCTTGCAAGTCATTTCTTTGAATGCTCTTCCCCAAATCAGTAATAATGCCTAACACAGAGCCAGGATAAAATTGTGTAGGATGCGCAGTTAGTACAGGACGTACATTTATTTCTTTAAGTAATTGTTTAAGTTCACCCGTTTTCTGCTTTGACTGCGCTTCTTCTTTCAGATTGCGAAGTGTACCTATTCCGCTCATGTTGTTGATGCGGCTAAATGCTGCGTCTTCAACAGCATCAAAAAGTACTACCCTACGCTCAATAAATTGAATAAAGCGAAACAACAAGTCGGTTTGTTGTGCTTTACTGAAGTCTGGATAATAGCGCGCAAAAAACCCTTCAACAATGGTTTTGGGATTTTGCTCTTGGTTATAACCCTCGGCACAACTAGCTGCAAAAAGAGGTAATAAGGTGGCTGTATTTGTTATGTTTGAGTACGGTAGGGTTGAAAAAATACTATCGTAAAGCTTAAATTTGGACAAAACGCCGCTTTCAAAGCGTTCTAGTTTAGTGCGTGGATTCACAAGTTTATTTATAGGTCGTTAAAAATAGTGTGCATAAGACGTTTCTTGTCATTGATGCTCTCTTCCAAAGAAATCATTGTTTCGGTCCGTAAAATACCATCAATGTCATCAATTTTAAAGATAATTTCTTTTGCATGTTCAGTAGATTTTGCACGTAACTTGCAGTAAATATTGAACTTACCTGTTGTGATGTGCGCAACTGTTACGAAAGGAATTTCACGAAGACGCTCTAACACATATTTTGTTTGATGCGTTTTTTCTAGATAAATCCCCACATACGCGATAAAAGAATACCCCATTTTTGTGTAGTCTAAAGCCAGTGAAGATCCTTTAATGATTCCCGCCTCTTCCATTTTACGAACACGAACGTGCACCGTACCAGCAGAAATTAAAAGACGTTTTGCGATATCCGTAAAAGGAGTTCGCATATTATCGATAAGAATATCTAAAATTTGATGATCTATATCGTCAAGCTTGAATTTAGTCATTATTTAAATTTTTAGCAAAGAAACTAAAAAAACGTTGAATAATAAACATCTAAAGCTTAAATTCAATGTGAATATTGTGTTAAATTTAACAATTTTGACAATTCAAGTGCATTAGAACCAAGTGCCAATTCCTCTGAAAAACGGATGTTTTTTCCAGAAACATCGACTGTTTTGTGTCCATTTAGGCTAGCTAACTCCCCCATTTTGTGCAAAATAGGCACAAAAATTATTTCATCATTTTTTAACACTTCTACGTATTGTAGAGCAATATCAACAGTCCTATTCCCACTGCTTATATTTTTAATCAATACATCTACAAAAGACTTTGCTACTTCTGGGATTTCTTGGTAGATGGCAGGCATATAAAGCGCTAGTGAAATACTCTCTAATGCTTTTAAAATTGAATAACCATACCATTTTCGTGTTTCTAAACGTACGTAGTCTTGTCCTACTTGCCCAGCTTCAAACAAGAGTGTAGGTGTTCCCTGTTGCGTAAAAAAATCACCCATACAATTTGGATTAAAGGTATCGTCATATCTTCCAACCTGATTTGGAATATGTTCTTGTAAGGCGTTCTTTATATAGCCAATAACACCCATCGCCTTTTCACGTGCAGTTGTGCGCTTTTTGGTTTCATCAGCAGCAGGGGAAAGAAACGAAAGCATGCAGGGATTATCATGTACTCCAAAAATAGTACGCTGATCGTGAAGATTAAAGCAATAATCAGGCATAAACGTATGAAACAAATCTACAAGCAACTTTGATTCTGGCTGTGATTGCTCTATGGCATCTCTGTTAAGGTCCACTTCATTGGCGTTTACACGCGTGTAAGCAGCTGCACCGTCTGGATTGAGTATAGGAATCACCTTAAGCGTAAAAGCTGCTAAAAAAGCAGGATTTTGCTGTAAATAACACAAAACATCTACAAGAGCCTTAGTCGCTGTGGATTCGTTGCCATGCATTTGTGACCACATCAAAACTTTAACAGGACCACTACCGATATCAATGGCTTGAATTGGACGGGTTTCTACACTAGTTCCTATGAGTTTGTTGGGAAACTGCATTACAATTGACTCAATCGCATTGTGTGTTATATAACGCCCTTGAATTTTTTGCGATTTTAACTGAGGTTGTATGGCTAAGAAATCATTCATCGTTTGCAAATGTAAACTTTAACATGTTTACAATTATATACATACTGAAGTTATTTTTGTAAACAATTTTAAAACGCTACTGTTTACAACTGGATACATTTTTTTGTTGCTAAATTTTATGTTATATTAAAGCGTTGTAAACGTATCAGTTAAGCATTATTTAAGGGAGTATTAGTTTAATATAAAACATCATAAATAATTGCTTACATTTGAAAATATCAGTGATTTACAAATCTAAATATACAAATGTAACCATGTCTTTGATTGAGCGTATTAAAAAAGTAATTGACGATAGTGAACTTAGTTCTGCCGCATTTGCGGATCGAATTGGGGTACAGCGATCTTCTATTTCTCACATCTTATCGGGAAGAAACAAGCCGAGCCTGGATTTTGTCTTAAAAGTGCTTCACGCCTTCCCTACCCTACATTCCGATTGGTTGCTTCTTGGTAAAGAAGATACGCAGGAACATATTCAAGCTGATGTTTCAACATTATTCCCACCCAAACAAGACATTCAAACAGATCAGCCTGAAATTGAGCACCCTCAACAGCCGCTTCAACATCGTATTCCACAAGACGGCATTCACGATGTAAAAGAAGTGGAACGTGTTACCGTTTTTTATACCGATGGTACTTGTAGCACATACACCAATAAAAAGTGATATTTTTGGGGTATGAGAATTGCCACGATTAGTATATTGTTTTTGTCTGTTTCCGCTTGTTTTTCGCCACAACGCAATTGTAGCGATTTTCAGACTGGAACTTTTTCCTTTACTTCTACGGTGTTGGGCGATACGTTGACTACAAAATTCACACGTACCGATAGTATTGAAGTAGATTATTATTTAAATAGAGTGGATAGCTCATCTGTGCGCTGGCTGAATGACTGTGAGTGTATTGTGAAAAAATTACGCCCCCTTAGCTATCAAGATTCAAAGGCGGTGCACATGAAAATTCTCACAACTAAAGACAACACGTACACCTTTGAATATAATTTGGTTGGCGACAGTGCCAATAAACAACGTGGTGTGGTAACTAAACTGCGTAATTAAATGGATTTTCTGTTTACTCCCGAGTCGATTTCTTCGCTGTTGACTCTTACTTTTTTGGAAATTATTCTAGGAATAGATAACATCGTGTTTATCTCCATTGTAGTAGGGAAACTCCCACTAGAAAAAAGAAAAAGCGCAACCAATATTGGGCTTCTTCTTGCTCTTGTACTGCGTATAATTTTACTTTTTGCTATTTCTTGGCTTATTGCCATGCAATCCTCCCTTTTTGAAATTTCAAATTCGATGATTTATGTGGCAGTAAATGGTCAATCGCTTATCTTGTTTGCAGGGGGACTCTTTTTGCTTTACAAAAGCACCAAAGAAATTCATGAAAAGATTGACCATGCGGGTGAAAAAAGCGAACAGGTAAAAAATAAAACTGCAAACACAATGGGGAAAATCTTGCTTCAGATTATTCTGATTGATGCGGTGTTCTCTGTTGATTCAATTCTGACTGCCGTGGGCATGACCAGCGGCATAGATGGGGCACTTTGGATTATGGTTACCGCTGTCGTTATTTCCATTGTAGCGATGATGTGGTTTGCGCATCCCGTTACGCGCTTTGTTCACAAACACCCATCCTTGCAAATTTTGGCACTTTCATTTCTTATTTTGATTGGATTTATGCTTATTGCGGAGGGTGCGCACCTGTCACATTTAGAAGTACTAGGAACAAGTGTTGGCGCCATTCCTAAGGGGTATTTATACTTTTCAATTTCTTTTTCGCTGTTGGTGGAATTTCTGAATATGCGTTTTAGAAAACGCAAAGCAAAAAGTTAAAGTTCTAAACTAATCTGTCCTTCGCCGTCATCGCTTTCTGAGGGTTTTACTTCTTCCACTTCTGCTTCAATATCAACTGCCTCAGTTTCAGGTTCTGGCGTATATGGTAAAGGTTCGTTTTCTTCAATGCGTTTTAACTTATCTGTAGTAAGCTGGTTCCCGATGGCCTTTATTCCTTTTGGTGCAATAAAGTCTTCAAACTCCAGCCGTTGTGCTGCTTTTGCCTCGCCGCCACGTGGCTTTGTAAAATGAAGCGTGCATACGGGGCGCCAATCGGCAGAAAACCATTCTAATTTGATTTTTGCACCTTCTTGTACAAACTGCTCTTCTTTATCTGGAGATTCAATAAGAAAACGTTTTCCAAAGTAGCGCTCTTTTGCTCCGTCAAAATAAACGGCAGAAAGCGGTTTTTGAGGCTCCCATTTTTCCAAAAGCAACATATCGGGTGGAAAATGCATGCTCAAATCTGGAATTTGGGTTTTTACTTTCCCCGATTGTGTAACAATCAGTATTCGATCTTCTCCTTTAAATGCACCTATTAGGCGTCCGCGCTCATCAGCATTAAGACGTTGAACAGTTTCGTCGTACCAAATCTTTCTCGGTTTAAGTGTAGAAACACCCACTTCTTTTAAATCTACTCGCTTGATGGCGTATTTGGTTACCGTATTTCCACGGACTCCCCTTCCCTTTATGACCAAATCGGCAAAGTCCAAATCCCATTTCAATTTTTTAATAGAACCGCTTTGCCTTAGATGTATCGTTACAATTTCGGCTTCTCCATTTGGATTTGCAGAAAAATAATGCACTTTGGATTGCGCTTTTCCATTTGTTAGGTCGTAGTGTTTGTCTCTAGTAACGCCTGTAACGGCAAAGCGCTTTATATAGGATGTACCGCCACGACCGTCTTGATAAATCATGTTGTAAATGGTACGCGTATCTTTCTTTTTAAATACCGCAACGTGAATGATATTTTTACCCACAAAGGTTTTGGTATCTACTTTGGTAACCATCATTTTACCTTCGGCAGTAAATACAATCACATCATCAATATCGGCACAATCGGCAACGTATTCATCTTTGCGCAGTGACGTCCCCACAAAACCTTCTTCTCTGCTTACATACAATTTTGTGTTTCGAATAACGACTTTCCGGGCATCTACATCTGCAAAAACGCTAAGTTCTGTTTTGCGTTCTTTTCCATTGCCGTAGGTTTTTTTAAGGCGTTTAAAATAATCAATAGCAAAATCTACAATATGGGCTAAATTATATGCTACTTGATCTAATTCTGCCTCGAGTGCCACAATTTTCTGTTGCGCTTTGTCTAAATCAAATTTTGAAATACGCTTAATGCGAATTTCCGTTAAGCGCACCACATCATCATCTGTAACAGGGCGCTTCAAATTAATGGTATGCGGTGCCAAACCGCTATGAATGGCTTTGAGCACGCCTTCCCATGTTTCGACTTCTTCAATATCTCGATAAATACGGTTTTCAATAAAAATACGCTCCAAGGATGCAAAATGCCATTGCTCCTCCAGTTCTTCCTGTTTTACTTCAAGCTCAGAACGCAAGAGTTCTAATGTGTGGTCGGTGGAACGGCGCAGCATTTCAGACACGCCAATAAAATTGGGTTTGTTGTCTTCAATGACACAGCCTAAAGGAGAAATAGAGGTTTCACACGCTGTAAAAGCAAAAAGGGCATCTATGGTTTTGTCGGGAGAAACATTGGGCGGAAGTATGATTTTAATTTCAACAGCTGCCGCAGTGTTATCTTCAATTTTTTTAATTTTAATTTTTCCCTTTTCGTTGGCTTTTAGAATGGAGTCTATTAGCGAAGACGTGGTGGTTGAAAATGGAATTTCAGAA
This sequence comes from Bacteroidota bacterium, assembly GCA_949487855.1. Lineage (GTDB taxonomy): Bacteria > Bacteroidota > Bacteroidia > Flavobacteriales > Flavobacteriaceae > UBA7446. Next base: position 35,238 of record CATAMV010000053.1, on the reverse strand, counting down.
ATCACCAAGGTTTGTTTGTCCTGTTGATTAATTCGTGCACGCACGCGTATTTTACCCCCACGAAGCCCGTCGTTATAGTTGTCGGCATCCATAACGCCACCTGTTGGAAAATCAGGCACAAGCGTAAAGCGTTTGCCTTGTAAGTGCTTGATAGAAGCATCTATGAGTTCATTGAAATTATGGGGTAAAATTTTGGTAGAAAGCCCTACGGCAATACCCTCGCCGCCTTGCGCTAGCAGCATGGGGAACTTTACAGGCAGGTGAATTGGTTCTTTTTTACGTCCGTCATAGGAAAGTTGCCACTGCGTAACTTTTGGGCTGTATACCACATCGAGAGCAAATTTGGATAGTCGTGCTTCTATGTATCGAGAAGCTGCTGCCGAATCTCCTGTTAGGATATTTCCCCAGTTTCCTTGCATGTCAATAAGCAAATCTTTTTGTCCAATCTGCACCATGGCATCTGAGATAGAAGCATCGCCGTGAGGGTGGTACTGCATGGTGTGTCCCACAACGTTGGCAACCTTGTTGTAGCGTCCATCGTCTAGGTCTTTCATGGAATGTAGAATACGACGCTGAACAGGTTTAAAACCATCTTCAATAGCCGGTACGGCACGTTCCAAAATCACATACGAAGCATAGTCTAAAAACCAATCTTTGTACATGCCGGTTACGCGAATCAACTGATCGTCTGAAGAAAGGTGCTGCTCGTCGTTCATGATTCAACTTTATCTAACTCTACTTTTAGGTTGTCGATGATAAATTCTTGCCGTTTGGGTGTGTTTTTACCCATGTAAAACGATAACAACTCATCAATCGTCATGTTTTTGTCCAACATTACAGGATCAAGGCGAATATCATCGCCAATAAAATGTGAAAACTCGTCGGGGGAAATCTCACCCAATCCCTTAAATCGTGTAATTTCAGCTTGTTTTCCTAGTTCCCTTAGGGCATCAACGCGCTCTTGTTCCGAGTAGCAGTAAATCGTTTTCTTTTTGTTGCGCACACGGAATAATGGCGTTTGTAAAATATATAAATGCCCATCTTTAATAAGCTCTGGGAAAAACTGTAAAAAGAAAGTGATGAGTAGCAACCGGATGTGCATGCCATCAACGTCGGCGTCTGTAGCAATTACGATATTGTTGTAGCGCAAATCCTCCATGGATTCTTCGATATTCAATGCGGCTTGCAACAGGTTAAACTCCTCGTTTTCATATACAATTTTTTTGGACATGCCATACGAATTCAACGGCTTCCCACGAAGGCTAAACACCGCTTGTGTGTTTACATCTCTAGATTTGGTAATGGAACCACTTGCAGAGTCGCCCTCGGTAATAAACAGCGTGGAATCCAAGCGCTGGTCTTTTTTGATATCGCCCAAATGCACGCGGCAATCTCGTAATTTTTTGTTGTGAAGACTTGCTTTTTTAGCACGTTCTCGCGCCAACTTACGAATACCCGAAAGTTCTTTGCGTTCTTTTTCGGCTTGAAGAATTTTGCGTTGTAACGCCTCTGCGGTATCGGCGTTTTTATGTAGAAAATTATCTAATTGCTTCCCTACAAAATCATTGATGTAGGTACGTACCGTAGGCAAATCACCTCCCATTTCGGTAGAGCCTAATTTGGTTTTGGTTTGCGATTCAAACACAGGTTCCATAACCTTGATGCTAATCGCAGAAATAATAGATTTACGAATATCTGAGGGATCAAATTGTTTGCCGTAAAACTCACGAATGGTTTTTACTAAGGCTTCCCGAAATGCGGTTTGATGCGTTCCTCCTTGCGTGGTGTGTTGACCGTTTACAAATGAGTGATATTCTTCGTTGTACTGGGTTTTACTGTGCGTAATGGCCACTTCAATATCGTTGCCTTTAAGGTGAATAACAGGATATATGAAATCTTCTGTGTTGTTGTTGTCTTCCAACAGGTCTTTTAGCCCGTTTTTGGAAATAAATTTTTCGCCGTTAAAAACAATGGTAAGCCCCGGATTTAAGTACACATAGTTTTTGAGCATTTTTGCCACATACTCATGACGGTAACGGTATTTTTTAAAAATAGACTCATCGGGCATAAAAGACACGCCTGTTCCGTTGCGCTTTGAGGATGTGACTACTTCAGCGTCTTCCTCTAGTATTCCTTGGCTAAAACGCGCTACCTTCATTTGTCCTTCACGTACCGAATAGACCGAAAAATCCATGGAAAGGGCATTTACGGCTTTGGTACCTACGCCGTTAAGTCCAACCGATTTTTTAAAAGCACGGGAATCGTATTTTCCACCCGTGTTCATTTTAGAAACCACATCAACTACTTTACCCAATGGAATACCACGACCGTAGTCCCGCACCGTAACCTTCCCCTCGGCAATAGTGATTTCTATGGTTTTACCTGCGCCCATGACAAATTCGTCTATACTGTTGTCTAAGACTTCTTTGAGTAAAATATAAATCCCATCATCTGGAGAAGAACCGTCGCCGAGCTTGCCAATATACATGCCCGGGCGCATGCGAATATGCTCTTTCCAATCTAAGGAACGGATATTGTCTTCGTTATACTGTGTGGTTTGTGGCATGAGGGCTAATTTAAAACATCATACAGAAATAAAAATAGCTGTTGCGCTAAAGAAATTAACAAATAAGGCGTTGGAATTGTTAAAATAAAGTTGAGCTAGCATCAGGTATTCATTTTTTGTTAACTTATCGTCAAACAAATCTCCAAATTGTTGACTTTAAAGACTTAACCTAATTCGCTTTTTTTATTTTTTACAGTTTAGAGGAGTTGGATATGCCTGCCTGCCGCAGGTAGGCGAAATGCATTAATATAAGTTATGGCACATTAAAGAAACATAGCGGTTGAAAACGAACTGACCATCCAACGTCAAAATATGAAAAATTCTGTTGAACAGACATTAAAAATAGAAGAGGCAGCCTACTCATAGTGTAAAGAGTAGATTATGTTTAATTTATGAAAGTTTAAAAAAACAAAAAGCAACCTTTCATTAAACCTCAAATTTATTATGAAAAAAATTAAATTAATTACCTTTTTTACAGCTATTTTGAGCTTTGCAATATTTTCTTGTACAAACAAAAGCATGGAAACGGATGATATTACCTCAGAGGTAATAAATGCAACAAACATTGAGTTTGTTGGAATAGAACATAACATAATGTTAGATGAAACTTATGAATTTTTAAAAAAAGAATCTAGTAAAAAGAGTTATATGAACAAATCTTCTAAAAGCAAAAAAGAAGACTTAGAAGATTTTTTAATTTCACGTGTTAGAGCAAACAGAAAATATTCTGACCATTCAAATGAAATTGGAATAGAGAATGTTGAACGTATTTTTAAAGAAAAACAAACATTTACAAAACGTTCAACTTATTCACAAAAAACTTCTAGTGAATTATCTAGTAAAGAAGAAGAGTATTTAAACTCTTTAAATGAGATTTTAGAGAAAATAGATTTCACTAAAGACAACAACATTGAAGAGAGTATCTCAAACTTAGAACAAGATATTGAAAATGAAGTTGATTAAAGCGATGAACAATTAATCACTCTGTTTTCTGCAACACAGACAGCCAAATATTCATATAAGTATTGGTTAGAAAACTGGAGTAAATGGACAGAATTGGAAGGCTCAACTAATAAAGTTTTAAATCATAGTGAATATTTCTTTAATAAGGGAGAGGAGTGTACAGACGGACATTGTGGATGTAATTGTGAGGATGCAAAAGATATTGTAAAAGCTGATGTTGGGGGAGCAGTAGCAGGTGCCGCAGGAGCTTGGATAGTGAATGTTGTTCCAGGCGCAGGACAAGTGGCTTACGGAGGAGCTATAGTAGGAGGTGCTGTTGCTGGCTCAGTTGGAGTAGCAGTTACTAAATTCTTAGACTGGATATGGTAGCGATAACTAGAAAGAAAGTGAAAGCTTTTATTTTGTTTATAATTGTAGGGCAAATTGTTTCCCTGTTATTATGGTTCATTTTCAAACAAAACTTTATTGTACCTATGTTAATAGCTTCAATCGTAGGATTTACATTAGGGTATAAAAAAGAAGAAAAATAAACTAGCGTGGCATAACACGGTATATAAAAAATAGTAGTCAAGTGCAATTCTAAGAATGAAATTTAATTATACGCCCTGCTAGCGTGAGCTTGCCTGCTGCAATCAGGGCTGTGTCTCGTGCTTATTTTAAAAAGTTTTTTGTATTGGTTGTTTTGGCACTTAATTACGCCACTAAATTTTGTACGACATTAGCTATAATTAGAATAAATGAAACAAGTAATCATTACAATCTGTAGTTGTTTTTTGCTTTGCTTGTCCTGCAACGAAAAACCAAGTTTTATTGATTTCACTTACCCTGATGGTAAATCCAAAGCATTAGTGTTAAGTTATGATGATGGAACTATTCAAGATATTGAATTAGCTCGTTTATTTTACCAAAACAATCTTGTTGGAATATTTAATCTTAACTCAGGATATTTAGGAGTTACTCGTGGTTGGCCACAAACAGACGGAGACACTATTTTTCAAAAATATGTTCCAAAAGATTCATTATTGATTATCTATAAAAATCATGAAATTGCTGTACATGGTGCTCTACACAAAAATTTCACTGCTATTAAAAATGATGAAATTCTTGAAGAAGTAAATACTGATCTGGAGGTTTTAACTCAACTTACCAGCAGAGAAATAATCAGTATGGCATACCCTTTTGGAAATACCAATAGTAGTATTTCAAAATTGATTGCCAAAACAGGAGTTATAAATGGAAGAACAGTTGCTGATACGTACAAGTTTGATTTGCCACAAAATTATATGATCTGGAATCCAACCTGTCATGACAGTAAAGCGTTAGATTACCTCGATGCATATTTAGACTTGGACAAACAAGAATTATCGCTTTTCTATGTTTGGGGTCACTCATGGGAATTTGGAGATCAGAACCGCTGGGATAATATGGTTGAGTTTTGAGAGAAAATTGGAAAATCCAACGACATTTGGTCTGTTGGCAACGGCTAACTAACACAATATCTAAAAGCTATTAAAAAAGTTAAAATTGACAGCGATAAAATTACTAATCCACAAGAAAATGCGTCCATATGGTTAAGGCTATCAACTGGAATTGAAAAGCTTGAAGCTGGTAAAACAATTGAAATAAAACCGTAACTAACAACCGCATCCACCCGGCGCGACTGCGTGCTCATTTTAAAAAGCTTAAACATTTATAAGCCTATTCAAAACCCCAGAGCGAAATTCTGTTTAGCGGAACGTTGGATTACATTCAGCCTTTAGAATAAAAAAGACGCAAAACCATGTTTTGCGCCTTTTCTAAAAATTAAATTTTGAGGGTTTCCCTATTCTGTTTTAGGCTCAATAGAATACACAAAGAAGCGCACTACTTTGCCGTCTTTAATTTCCCCATCAATCATTTGTAGTATGGTGGTTTCTTCTCCTTCAATGGTTTGGGTTACGTTATGTCCAGCAATTACCCAATCAGCACCGCTAGGCACCGATTTGTAAGGCATACCCCAATAGGCATCCCATTTTGGGTTTGCGGCAGCAAACCAGCCTTCTAAAAGCGCAGCTTGCTCTTCTTTTGATTTAATCTCAGAACCATCGGGACCTAAAATGTAGAGCGAGTCTACACCCATGGATGCAATCGTTTCTAAATCCTGATTGTTGTGTGCATCGATGTATTTCATCCATACATCTAAAACGTCTTCAGATCCTGTAGTGAATTTCTCACCAGGCATGGGCTTAAAAAAACCTACGCCTTCCACTTTAGTTTCAGCAGCAGGAGTTGCACAACCCACTACGGCTAAAACTAGCGTTATAAAAAGTACTCTTTTCATGATTGTTTGTTTTAATTGTTATCCATTATAAATTTAGTGAAAATTAAACAAGTATTTTAATAAAATATGCACCTCGCTTTTTTTAGTATATTTAACTCATGAAAATGCCCTATTTACTCGCTTTTGTGGTGTGTTTTGCCTGTACACGTACTTCAAAAACCGAAGTTCCATCATTATCGTATCAGGAGTTAAAACCGATGTTGTTTAACGAGGGAAACAAAACCTATGTCGTTAATTTTTGGGCAACATGGTGTGCGCCTTGTATCAAAGAACTCCCCTATTTTGAAGCCCTAAACCAAATGGAAAACACAGACGTTCTTTTGGTAAGCTTAGATTTCCCCAAGCACAAAGAGAGTCGGTTGTTACCCTTTATTAAAAAAAACCAATTGCAATCAAAAGTGGTGCACCTGGACGATGCCAACGAAAATTTTTGGATCAATGCCATTGACTCCACATGGAGCGGTGCTATTCCTGCAACACTTATCTACAACCAAAACAAACGTATGTTCTATGAACAGTCTTTTTCCGAAGATGAATTAAATCAAATTATCAATACTTTTTAATCCCTAACCCATGAAAACAATTCTTATTCTTGTCAGTTCTTTATTTTTATTTATACATAATCACGGCTATAAGGTCGGAGATGTTGCCACTGACTTTTCACTTTCTAGCACCAACGGCGAGATGGTTTCCTTAGCAGATTATGCAGACGCCAAAGGCTTTATCGTTATTTTTACGTGTAATACCTGCCCGTATTCTGTTGCTTACGAAGACCGCATCATTGCTTTAGATAATAAATATAAACCAAAAGGTTATCCTGTTATTGCCATTAACCCTAATGATCCTGCTGCCAAAGATGGCGAGCAACTTAAAGCCATGAAAGCACGTGCCGCAGCAAAAGGGTTTACATTTCCGTATTTGCAAGACAAAGGACAACATATTTATCCAAAATACGGCGCCACAAAAACCCCGCATGTATTCATATTAGAAAAAAAAGATAAAGGCAATGTGGTGCAATATATTGGGGCTATCGATGACAGTTCCAGAAATCCAGAAAAGGTGAAACAACGCTATGTAGAAGACGCTGTTGATGCGCTTTTAGCCGGTCAATTACCTAAAGTAACCACCACCAAAGCTATTGGGTGCTCTATTAAAACGTTGTAATTACACGTTGAATCTAAAGTGCATGACATCCCCGTCTTGCACCGTATATTCTTTACCTTCTACCCTGGCTTTTCCTGCTTCTTTAGCTTTTTGTTCTGAGCCAAAAAGGTCATAGTCTGCATAGGAGATAACTTCCGCACGGATAAAGCCTTTTTCGAAGTCGGTATGGATAACACCTGCAGCTTGTGGTGCAGAAGCACCCGCTGGAATAGTCCATGCGCGTACTTCCTTCTCACCTGCAGTGAAATACGTTTCTAAATTAAGAAGGTTATATGCTGTGCGAATAAGCTTTGCAGCTCCAGGTTCTTCTAATCCCAAGTCTTCTAAAAACAGTTGGCGTTCGTCGTAGGTTTCCAATTCATTGATATCAGCTTCAGTGGCAACAGCAAGCACCAACACCTCTGCATTTTCGGCAGCTATTGCGTTTTGTACTTTAGTAACATAGGCATTACCGGAAGCAGCAGCACTTTCGTCAACATTACACACATACAGCACAGGTTTATCTGTGATAAGCTGTAAAGGCGAAACAAATGCTAAACGATCATCTTCTGAAATTTCAATAGCACGTACCGAGCTGGCTGCTTCAAGTCCCTGGTGTAATACTTCCAAAACGGCAAGTTCTTTTTGCGCCTCTTTGTTTCCTGTTCTAGCAGTCCGTTTTACCTTTTCAAGGCGTTTTTCTACCGCTTCCAAGTCTTTAAGTTGCAATTCAATATCAATGGTTTCCTTATCGCGTACGGGGTCAACAGAGTTATCAACATGTACAATATTATCGTTGTCAAAGCAACGCAATACGTGAATAATTGCATCGGTTTCTCTGATGTTTGCCAAAAATTGGTTGCCTAATCCCTCGCCTTTACTCGCCCCTTTTACCAAACCTGCAATATCCACAATTTCAACCGTAGCAGGAATTACTTTCTCAGGGTTAACAAGTTCTTCTAATCGGTTTAAACGTGGGTCAGGAACGTTTACCACACCGATATTAGGCTCTATGGTACAAAAAGGAAAATTGGCACTTTGTGCCTTTGCACTAGATAAACAATTAAAAAGTGTGGATTTGCCAACGTTAGGCAACCCTACAATACCTGCTTTCATATTATTCGGGATGCATGAAGCGTTGCTTGCCTAAAAGTACTTCTTCGGTTTCCTCGTGGTCTTCATCGGGAACACAGCAATCAACAGGACAAACGGCAGCACATTGTGGCTCGTCGTGGAATCCTTTACACTCGGTACACTTATCCGGAACAATAAAATACACTTCATCAGAAATGGGTTCCTGCATATCGTCAGCGTTAACAGCATTTCCGTTGGGCAATACAACATCGCCGCTTAAAGAGGTGCCATCAGCATATTTCCAATCAAAAGCGCCTTCGTAAATGGCAGTGTTAGGGCATTCTGGTTCACATGCCCCACAATTAATACATTCATCAGTTATGATAATAGCCATAGCAATTCTTTAACTTTGCAAAGTTAGTGTATAAGCACACCACAGCAAAATATGAATTCACATCAAAATACGATTACTGCTTTTACAGCATTGGGACAACTTTTTAGAGATTACAGTACCGGAAATAACAACTCTAATGAATGGATTGAAAAACTTGATAATGCGATTGTTAGTGCGTCTAATCGAAACAAATGGTTTACTAAAGAAAACCTTAATTATTGTATTCAAGCATGGGGGGACACACTTACAGAATCTAAAATATCTGCATGGCTAAACGCCTATCCTACCCAACAAACATCGCAACGTTTAGGGTTGGTGTTGGCAGGAAACATTCCGCTTGTAGGACTTCATGATGTACTAAGCGGCTTGGCATGTGGATATAGCATTGAAATCAAATCCTCAAGTAATGATAGCATATTGCTTCCTTTTGTACTAGGCTTTTTGACTAATGCACAACCTGAGTGGCGTAATAAAATTCACTTTACAGATGGAAAATTAGAAAAATTTGATCGTGTAATTGCCACGGGAAGCACCAATACGGCACGTTATTTTGAATACTATTTTAAAAATGTTCCGCACATTGTGCGTAAAACACGAAATGGTGTAGCCGTTCTTGATGGTACTGAAACCCAAGAAGAACTTGCAGCACTTTGCATTGATATTATGCAATACTTTGGATTGGGTTGCCGAAGCGTATCCCATCTGATGGTGCCTGAAGGTTATGATTTTAATGATTTATTTTTAGCATTATATGAATACAAAGAACTTATACATCACAATGCATATGCCAACAATTACGACTACAACAAAGCCGTGTATTTAATGCAAGAAATAGATTTATTAGAGAATGGATTTGTTATGCTCAAAAAAGATCTTGGCCTAAACTCCCCTATTGCTTGCATACATTACAGCACATATAAAAATGTAGAAGCAGTTGAAAAATCAATCGAGTTACAACAGGAACAAATTCAATGTGTGGTAAGTAAGTGCTTAAAAAATTCCCTTGCGTTTGGACAAACCCAACGCCCAAAGCTCTCGGATTATGCCGATCATGTAGATACCATGGCATTTTTGTTAAAAAAGTAACACAAATTAACGTGTGTAACCGCATCTGTTTTTGTTACTTTGCACCTTTAATTTAAATATCTATGAAGAAGCACAACTTTAGTGCTGGACCTTGTATCCTTCCACAAGAAGTCTTGCAAAAAGCCTCAGAGGCGGTGGTTGAACTCGACAATTCTGGATTATCACTTATTGAGATTTCACATCGTAGTCCTGCGTTTATTGATATCATGGAACGTGCTACCTCTTTGGCTCTCGAACTTTTAGGGCTTCAGGGCAAAGGGTATAAAGCCATGTTTTTGCAAGGTGGTGCAAGTATGCAGTTTATTGCTACTGCCTATAATTTGTTAGAGAACAAAGCCGGATATTGCAACACGGGAACATGGTCAACAAAAGCCATAAAAGAAGCAAAATTATTAGGAGAAGTGGTAGAAGTATCTTCTTCAAAAGAAACCAACTTCAATTATATTCCCAAAGGATATGACATCCCAGAAGGTTTAGACTACCTCCACATTACGACAAACAATACCATTTTTGGAACGCAATACAAAGCATTACCCGAAACAGATGCGGTATTAGTTTCAGATTCATCATCTGATATTTTCTCACGTGAACTGGATTTTAGCAAATTTGGTGTTTTATACGCTGGAGCTCAAAAGAATATGGGTCCTGCAGGAACAACGCTTGTTGTAGTAAAAGAAGAAGTATTGGGAAAGGTTACGCATCAAATTCCTTCTATGTTGGATTATAAAATTCATGCAGACAAAGGAAGTATGTTTAACACACCTCCTGTATTTCCGGTATACACCTCGATGCTCAACTTAGAATGGCTTAAGAACAAAGGCGGTATTGCTGCTATTGAAAGGGAAAATAACGCCAAAGCAGCGCTTATGTACGGCGAAATTGACCGTAACCCATTGTTTGATGGATTTGCTGCTATTGAAGACCGAAGCACTATGAACGCTACATTTACCCTGAATAAGCCTGAACTTAAAGACCACTTTGAGGCTATGGCAAAAGAGGCCGGACTGAATGGTATTAACGGTCATCGCTCTGTTGGTGGTTACCGCGCATCGATGTACAACGCGCTTCCAATTGAGTCGGTGCAAGTACTGGTAGATGTAATGAAAACATTAGAACAAAAAGCATAATTCAACTATGAATATTCACGCAAATGACGGCGTATCGCAATCAGGTATTGATGCGTTAACGCAGGCAGGTTTCACTTTAACCACCACCAATGTAGCACAAGAACAACTTGTTGCGTACATCAATGAAAATAACATTACAGGCTTGTTGGTGCGTAGCGCCACAACGGCACGTAAAGAACTTATTGACGCATGCCCTGGCTTAAAGCTAATTGGTCGTGGTGGCGTTGGTATGGACAATATCGATGTGGAATATGCACGTGGAAAGGGTTTACACGTAATCAATACGCCTGCAGCTTCTTCTTCTTCTGTGGCCGAGTTGGTGTTTGCGCATTTGTTTGGTGCCGTACGCTTTTTATACGACGCAAATCGTAACATGCCACTTGATGGTGAAACGAAATTTAAAGCACTCAAAAAAGCCTATGCAGGTGGCATTGAGTTACGTGGTAAAACTTTAGGCGTTATTGGTTTTGGTCGTATTGGTCAAGCAACGGCAAAAATCGCTTTGGGATTAGGAATGGATGTTGCAGCCTACGACCCATTTATGGAAGAAGCAACTATTGCTGTTGACTTTTTTAATGGACAGTCTGTAGATATTAACATCAAGACACGTTCATTTGACGAGGTGCTTTCACAATCAGATTTTATAACACTACACGTTCCTGCACAGGACAAGCCCACAATTGGTACTGCTGAATTTGCCAAAATGAAAAAAGGCGCAGGTCTTATCAACGCTGCCCGTGGTGGCGTGGTAGATGAAGAAGCGCTTGTAGCAGCTTTGGATAACGAGCATTTGGCGTTTGCAGCGTTAGATACATTTGTTAACGAGCCTACTCCTGCTATTGCATTATTGATGCATCCAAAAATTTCGCTTACACCACATATTGGTGCTGCTACTAAAGAAGCACAGGATCGTATTGGTACAGAGCTAGCGCAACAAATCAGTGAACTTTTAGGCTAAAATGCAACGACTTAAAAAACGTTGGGGAATTAACTCCAATTTCCAATTGGTCATGATTTTGGTCGTTTTTGCAGTAACGGGTTCGTCTGCTGCAAAACTTGCCACTCCCCTAACCAACTACTTGGGAATCACGGCAGAAAACTTTTCAGGGTGGGTTTATTGGCCAGCTAGAATCCTTTTGATTTTCCCCATTTATCAAGTTTTACTTGTCTTTTTTGGATTTATATTTGGTCAATTCAAATTTTTTTGGAAATTTGAAAAGAAAATGCTTTCTCGCATGGGGTTAGCTTTTTTGTTCACATCAAAAAGTGATGCCTAAACTGTTCTTTTTTCGGTTGTTTTTTTTAGGGTTATTATTTTACCCTACTCTTGCGCAGCATGTTCATATTTTTGAGCATCACGACCACCCCGTGTGTGATGAAAACACACTTCATTTCCACGAAGGCGATACCACTTGTGAATTATTAGATTATGTGTCTAATGTACAGGCGGTTCTTCCCGAATTTTCGTTTCTTTCACTGTCCGAATTATTTTTATCAGAAAAAACACTTCACGTTTCTGCTGCACACAGCAAAACAGTATTTAGTAAGCTAAAAAGAGGTCCGCCGAGTGCATAATTGCACTTTTTAATTTTCCTTTTGTTTAACTAAATAATTTTATCATGAAATCCATTTATTGCGGATTAATTTTCGCATTGCTAACTTTTTATATCGGTCACAGTCAAATATCAGGACGCGTCACCAACTCTGAAACCAACGAACCTATTGAAGAGGTTCAAATACAAATCCCAAATCGGGATTATATTGTTTATTCAAGGGCCGATGGCACATTTGAATTTTCAAATATCGTTGAAACCAATTTTATCGTTATTGCATCTAGACTTGGGTACAAAACCATCGAAATTGAAGTTTCTTCAAACGATGTGTTCATTAGTTTATCCCCTTCTGTTTTTGAAATGGAAGAAGTTGTGGTATCAACTCCTTTTTCAAATCTTGAAAACCAAAACACTATTGCAGTAACAAAAATCAATAGTGAGCATATTCAAGAAAGCGGTGCCTCTGTTTTGGCCGATGCGTTACAACAAATTCCAGGGGTATCTGCCATTAGTTCAGGACCTGGAATAGCAAAACCAGTTATCCGTGGTCTCAGTGGAAACCGTGTCGTAACTTTTTCGAACGATTTACGTTTAGAGAACTATCAATTTGGCGCAGATCACGGGTTAGATATTGGAACTACAGCAAAATCTGTTGAAGTAATTAAAGGTCCCTTTTCTTTATTATATGGATCTGATGCTATAGGTGGTGTGGTGTATATAACACCACAGGATTTTACGCAAAGCACTTCATTAACAGGAACTATCCAGCAACGTTATATGTCGCAATCATATGGTGATGAGACAAGTGCCACTGCAGGTATTGCTGCTGGAAAATGGCAGTTTGGCATTAATGCGTCTCACTTATCGCACGCTGATTATGAAACATCAACTGCTTATTTTGTGCCAAATAGCCGTTTTAATTCTAAAGGAACTGGTTTTAATACCCGATTTAGCAATAAAAATTACCAAGCTACTTTGCGTTTTTCTTATGCCGATAAGCAAGCAGGAATTATTGAGGAGAAAGCGGGCGGTGCTCGAAACCTTGGAATCGAAATCCCCTATCAAGAAACACAACTCAACCAGTTTAGTTTACGACAAAAACTAGATACGTCCATTGGATTGTGGGATATGACCATGGGGATGTCGTTAAATCAACGACGTGAATTTGAAGAACATGACGAATATGCAGACGAACATGATGACGACCACGAAGATGAACATGAAGATGAGGAAGAGGGTGCTGTACTTAATATGCATAATCGGGTTTTATCATTTGATTTAAAAAACACACTGCCTTCATCTGGTATATGGAAACAAATTGCAGGAGTACAATGGTTGGAAAATCGCAATCTTAATAATGGAGAAGAAAAGCTCATTCCAAATGCAACCCAACGTGATTTTGGTGCGTATTGGTTACATCAGTTTGAAACCAACAAGATCAAGTGGCAAGCAGGCTTGCGTTACGACACCCGACTTATAAAAACAGAACCCTTTACATCGCACCACGAAGAGGACGGAGTAGAACATGAAGAAGAGGGTAATATTGACAAAACATTTACAAGCTTCAACAGTTCCCTTGGATTAATATACCCCTTAACAGAAAAGATACAACTGCGTTTAAATGCAAGTACAGGCTACCGCGCACCTAATTTATCCGAGCTCACTTCTTATGGCGTACATCATGGTGCGCAACGTTTTGAGGTTGGGAATGCAAACTTAAAATCAGAAAAAAACATACAGTTTGACTTTGGATTTGATTTGCAAACAAAATTCTTAAACCTTGGCGTTGATGGATTTTATAACGCCATTTCAGACTATATTTTTCTTAATCCAACAAATGAAATGGAGAATGGTGTAAATGTCTTTGAATATAATCAAGTCAATGCGCGCCTATGGGGCGGTGAGTTTTACGCACATTATCACCCACAAGGAAAAATTCATTTCGAAACATCAGTTGAATATGTAAAAGGAGAACAAGAAGACGGTACATCGCTACCGCTTATCCCCCCATTTTCATTCAATCAAGAAATTCATTGGAGCATCAATGAAGTTGTGGCAGCCTTTGTTTCGCTAACCATGGTTGACAACCAAAACAATGTGAGTGCATTTGAAACAACAACAAACGCATATGAACTGGTTAATTTAGGTACACATATTGATATTCCTCTTGGAAAAAGGGATGTGTTGCGTTTACAAGTTTTGGTTCGAAACCTAGGTAATCGAAATTATATTCCGCATTTATCTAGGCTAAAAACGATTGGGGTTGAACAACCCAGTCGTAATTTTATCCTATCTGCGAAGTATCTTTTTTAGCTAAGACAACTTTCCTTGGATCAGCTTTAAAAACTCATTTCGGGTTTCCATAGCTTCAAAAGCCCCTCGGAATCCTGAGGTTGTTGTTAGTGAGTTTTGTTTTTGTACCCCACGCATCATCATACACATATGCGATGCTTCAATTACGATAGCAACTCCTTTAGGTTTAAGTGTTTCGTCTATGCAGTTCAAAATTTGCTCAGTAAGACGCTCCTGCACCTGAAGACGTCGAGAAAAAACATCCACAACACGTGGGATTTTACTTAACCCTACTATGTGCCCATCAGGGATATAAGCAATATGCGCTTTTCCAAAAAAGGGAAGCATATGATGCTCACATAAGGAATATAGCTCAATATCTTTCACCAAAACCATTTCGTTGTAGGATTCGGCAAATTTTGCGCCTTCCAGAATGGCTGCTGGATCCATATCATAGCCATGTGTTAGAAATTGCATGGCTTTGGCTGCGCGTTTTGGTGTTTCAATCAGTCCTTCGCGGAATGGATTTTCGCCCAAATCGGTAAGCACTTCCAGGTAATGTTTTTGAATCGATGTGGTCATTTCAGCATCGTAGATGTTCTTAGCTTCGAATGTCATAGCGTCTTAATTTTTGATGAATACTTTTTTACTAATTTTTTGACTTTAGGTGAAATAACAGCAGCGCAATACGGTTGTTTCTTATTCAAATTGTAATAATCTTTATGCTCTATTTCAGCAGCATAAAAAACATCAAAAGCGGCTACCTCCGTAACAATTGGGTTGGCAAAAGTATTTTGCTGCTCTAGGTCACTAATATAGGCCTCGGTAACATCTTTCTGTTCTTCCGAATGATAGTAAACACCCGAGCGGTATTGCGTACCCACATCGTTTCCTTGACGGTTTAAGGTGGTAGGATCATGCGTATCGAAGAAAATTTCCAATAAGGTTTGAAACGAAATTTGTGATGGATCGAATGTGATTTGTACGCACTCTGTATGCCCTGTTCTTCCTGTGCATACTTCTCTGTATGCCGGGTTTTTTATATGGCCACCTGTATAGCCTGCAACAACTTCTGACACACCCATAAGACGCATAAATAACGTCTCGGTACACCAGAAACAGCCTCCGGCAAAAGTAGCTATTGCCATAATGTTTAATTGTTATTAAGTAAAATTAAACAATCTGTGTTTATTATCCTATCAACAGAAGAATAAAACTTTATCATGCATTTAAAAATCAAATTTGATTACTTTGCACAAGATGATTCAAGCCAAGCATATTTCAAAGACGTATGGCACGACAAACGTGTTGAAAGACGTATCGTTTTCGTTAGCACCATCTGAAATTGTTTCCATTGTTGGCCCTTCTGGAGCAGGAAAAACCACCCTACTTCACATTCTGGGTACTCTAGAACACCCTGACGCGCACCCACAAACGGAACTTGTCATTAACGGAAAAGCTATCAGCGGGCTTTCCGACAAGGCGTTGTCGGCATTTCGAAACGAGTCCTTAGGATTTGTGTTTCAGTTTCATCAACTACTTCCTGAGTTTAGCGCTATTGAAAACATATGTATGCCAGCTTTTATCAAAGGAACTTCAAAACAAGCGGCTGAAAAAAGAGCTATGGAATTACTTGATTTCCTCGAACTCAGCAACAGGGCAAAACACAAGCCATCAGAACTTTCTGGCGGAGAGCAACAACGTGTAGCTGTTGCACGTGCGCTTATCAACAAGCCTAGTTTACTCCTTGCAGATGAGCCAAGTGGAAATTTGGATTCCTCTACTGCCAATAAACTTCACGATATGTTTTTAAACCTCAGAGACACCTTTTCCATAAGTATGGTTTTGGTGACGCATAACAAATCGTTAGCAGCAAGAGCAGACCGTATACTAACCCTTGTGGATGGCCAATGGAGTTAAATCAAGAAGAGCTCAAAGCCTTTTTAGACGAAAAGGTGCAACAGTATAACCGCCCATCGTTTATTGAAACTGACCCTATTTCTGTTCCGCATGCATTTTCAAAAAAAGAAGATATTGAAATTGCGGGCTTTTTTGCAGCAACCATAGGGTGGGGAAACCGTAAAAGTATTCTCACAAATGCAACAAAACTCATGGAGCGCATGGACCATGCGCCACATGATTTTATTTTGAATCATAACAAAGCAGATTTGAATGTATTTAATGGCTTTGTTCACAGGACGTTTCAAGAAATAGACGTGAAGTATTTCGCGCAACGATTGCAACAGATTTACACGGCCTACGGAAGTCTTGAAAAAGTATTAACGCCCCACGCAAATACAGCGCATATGCACGACGTATTAATCGATTTTCACAACTTATTTTTTGCTGTTCCACACCAAAAAAGGACGGTAAAACACGTCGCAAATCCTGCGAAAAAATCAGCAGCAAAACGTTTGCATATGTTTTTGCGTTGGATGGTGCGCAACGATAACGCTGGCGTAGATTTAGGTATTTGGAAGAACATCTCTCCCCGACTCCTATCCTGTCCATTAGATGTGCATTCTGGAAATGTAGCGCGCGCATTGGGGTTGTTAAAGCGCAAACAAAATGACTTAGCGGCTGTGCAAGAACTAGACGCAACACTCAGAACCTTAGACCCAAATGACCCTGTAAAATATGATTTTGCCCTATTTGGCTTAGGTGTTTTTGAAGGCTTTTAATTTGTGTTGGTGGATTTTCTATCTTTGCACAACGAACGACTTAGCGGTTTAGCGAATGAATATCTTAATTAAAGCTGCAAAAATCTTAGATGCCAACAGCTCGCATCACAACACACAGCAAGATATTTATATTGAAAACGGTACTATAAAAGCGATTGGTACTAATTTAGATTACCCAAAAGCAACTCAAATTTCCCTTGATAATTTACATGTTTCCCAAGGTTGGTTTGACAGTAATGTTTCTTTTGGCGAGCCTGGATTTGAAGAACGCGAAACCATCACAAACGGGCTTGTGGTAGCAGCAAGAAGCGGGTTTACGCATATTACCTACAACACTAATACTTTGCCGAAGCCCGATAGTCGCGCCGATATTGCTTTTTTATTGGAACAAGCAAGTGGAAATGCGGTAAAACTTTATCCAAAAGCCTGTGTAACTTCTGCACAAAGCGACGAAAAACTCGCGCCACTTCGTGAGCTTCATGCTGCTGGTGCACTCAGTTTTAGCAACCACAAAACTCCAATAACAAATGCTAACACCTTAAAATTGGCACTTCAATACTCGAATGACTTTGATGCGATTGTAGAGTCTTTTCCATATAACAATGATATAGCAAATGGCGGTGTCATGCACGAGGGTGCAGTGAGTACAGCTCTGGGGCTAAACGGGATTCCAAGTGTGGTAGAAAGCATGCAGCTACAACGCGATCTTGATGTGCTGAAATACGCAAAAGGTAAACTTCACATCCCTACAGTTTCTACAGAAACTTCAGTAGCACTAATCAGGGCGGCAAAAAAAGCAAAACAAGATGTAAGTTGCAGCGTTGCCATTCATAACTTATTTTTCACAGACGAGGCCATACAAGGCTTTAATGCCAATGCAAAATTAGTTCCACCTCTTCGGGAAGTATCAGATCAAAAAGCTTTACGAAAAGCACTTTTAGATGGAGTTATTGATATGGTAACCAGCGATCATCAACCGCTTAACAGTGAACTCAAAAACGTGGAACTTGACAGCGCACATTTTGGCTCAATAGGGCTAGAACATAGTTTTGGTTGTTTGTTATCCATGTTCTCTATTGAACAAACGGCGGAAATACTTACTAGGGGAAAAAGTCGGTTTGGAATTCCTGCTCTACCTATTGAAGTGGGCACAACGGCAGACATATCATTGTTTACACCCGATGGCGTATCTGAAATCACAAAAGCTTCCATTTTTTCTACCTCAAAAAACAGTCTTTTCAAAGGGCAATATTTACCTGGAAAGGTATATGGAATTATTGCCCAAGGAAAATCACAAGTCTATAGCGCTTAATATGTCCTTTGTTTGCTTAGAACGCAAGGCATCACAACCCAACGCTCCCCTCCTACTTCTACTGCATGGATACGGAAGCAATGATGCAGATTTGTTTTCTTTCGCTGAATATATTCCTGCTCGCTTTCATGTTGTTTCGTTACAAGCTCCTTTAACCATGGGTGAAAATAGTTTTGCTTGGTTTCCCATACATTTTACAGAAAGTATGGAGCGCTGGACCTCACCTGAAGAAGTTAACAAAGCAACAGATTACATACATGCCTTCATAGCATATTATACCGCAAATCACGACTTTAACAACAAAAACGTGTATTTAATGGGCTTTAGTCAAGGGGCCATGCTAAGTTATGCTGTTGGACTTGCCACAAAAAACGTAAAAGGAATCGCTGCACTTAGTGGCTATATAGATCCTCGGGTTGTAGAAGTAACCAACACTACCCTTTCGTCAATTTATGTGTCCCATGGTACAGAAGATATGGTTGTGCCTTATGCATGGGCAGTGCAATCTGTAGAAGTACTGAAAGAATACGGATTTTCGCCTGTGTTTCATTCCTACCCGCAGGGACATGGTATCAATCAAGATAATTTAACTTCTATTGTTCAATGGTTGCAGGTACAGCTTTAAGCTCATGTAAAACCTGAATAGAGTCCTTTAACTTTGTGATTGTTTCTCCCTGTTTATCAATTTTGACTTGTGCATAGTTTAGCCGTTTGCCATAATCTGAAATCAAGTATAAATTAATTAAAGCGGAAAATATCAAGACGTAAAAAAGTATTTTTTGTTTCATATTAAAGGGTAATCGTTAGATTGTCGTATGCCAAATGAATTCCGTCTGGTAAAAAAGATTCTACGGCGTCGTGAAAACCAAGTTTATGGCTAATGTGTGTAAAATAAGTTCGTTTTGCACCTACCCGTTTTGCAAATTCAATAGCAGCATCTAAATGTAAGTGCGATGGATGAGGGTCGATGCGTAACGCATTAACAACCAAAACCTCCAACCCGCTCAGTTTAGCTTCTTCGTCCGGTTCAATAGAAAACATATCCGTGATATACCCAAATGTTCCAAAACGATACCCTAAAACTTCCAAATCATAATGTGCAACTTTTATGGGAATTATAGTTTTTGAATCACAAACAAATGGATTTTCGGCATTAATTATATTGGATATAACAGAGGGTGCTCCAGGATATTTGTTCTTTTCACTAAAGATGTAATCAAAGCGAGTCGCAAGGTTATCCATTACACGTTGTAATCCATAAACTGGAAGTGCACCTTGACTAAAAACAAAGGGACGGATGTCGTCTAAACCAGCGGTATGGTCTGCATGCTCGTGGGTAAATATAAGCGCATCTATTTTGGGGCAACCACATGTAAGCATTTGTTGTCTGAAGTCTGGGCCACAATCAATCACAAAATCTGTATCGTCCCATTGCACCCAAATTGAGGAACGCAAGCGTTTATCTTTAGGGTTTTGGCTTAAGCAAACTGGGTCGGTACTGCCAATAATAGGAATTCCTTGTGAAGTTCCTGTTCCTAAAAAATAAATTTTGATGCTCACGCTGCAAAATTACACGATTGATGCATAGGGTTGAGAATAAGTTTTATAATTTTGAGAAAAACTCACATCCATGCCCATAGAATTAGCTGGTGATCATCCTTTTGAAAACACACCTTCTTTAGAAGCAAAAGCCTTGCGAATTAACTTGAACGAAAATATCTACGGCACTTTTGCCGAAATTGGTGCTGGTCAAGAAGTAGTACGTCACTTTTTTCGATGTGGGGGCGCCTCTGGAACCATTGCAAAAACCATGAGCGCTTACGACAAAGACTTTAGCGATGCTATTTATGGTCGTGAAGATGATGGAAGGTATGTATCAGAATCTAGGCTTAACAAGATGCTGGAATGGGAAATTGGGCTACTTGAAAAGCGTATTGACCGAAATAAAAATCAAGATAAATTATTTTTCACCTACGCAAATACCGTAACCACAATAGATTTTGCAAAAAAATTTAAAGGTCACGGCTGGATTGGAATCAAGTTTCAAACCAAGCCTGATGAACCGTATTCGGTTATTACTGCGCATATTCGCTTTAAGGAAAATGACACAAAGTCTCAGCAATTGACTCTGGGTATGATGGGCGTGAATTTGATTTACGGTGCGTTTTATCAAAATGATCGTCCAAAGAAAATGTTGCAATATTTGTTTGATCATATCGACAGAGAAGCCATTGAAATCGATACCATAAACTTTTCAGGTCCGTTGTTTAAGGGTGTTGACAATCGCTTGATGAGTTTAGAGCTTGTTCGTTTGGGCATGACTGACGCTGTTATGTTTGGTCCAGACGGAAATAATTTATTACCCGCTCGTGAGCTTTATAAGAAAAACATCATTGCCCTGCGTGGTAGTTTTAGACCTGTAACGAAAGTTAACGTTGACATGTATCAAAAATCCTTGGAGATTTTTGAAAGAGAGCCTGATACCGACCCAAAAAAGACACTAGTCATTTTTGAGATCACCCTTTCAAACCTAATGTCAACAGGTGAGATTGACGAAGAAGACTTTATGCACAGGGCACGATTATTATGCTCGCTTGGACAAACCGTTATGATCTCAAATTTCAAAGAATATTACCGCCTAGTGGAGTATTTTTCTGAATATACAGAGAAGAAAATACGTCTTACCATGGGGGTTAACAACCTCATTGAGATTTTTAACGAAAAGTATTACCGACACTTAAGTGGTGGTATTTTGGAAGCATTCGGAAAGCTGTTCTTTAAAAACCTTAAGGTATATCTATATCCTATTATTGATCAAAAAAATGGCGGTATAATTGATAGTAATTCAATTCGGGTACATCCGAGGTTGAAGGAGCTTTATAACTTCTTTAAATACAATGATAAGGTTGTAGATATATTGGACTATAGCACTGACGATATGAAAATCTATTCAAGGGATGTTTTAGACCAGATCAAAACTGGTGAAAGTGGTTGGGAAAACAAACTTCCACCAGGTGTATCTAAATTGATTAAAAGCAAAAAGCTTTTTGGGTACAAATCTTCCTAAAGAATTAGCCTTCTAAAATTTGCGCTGCGTGGTCTTTGGTTTTTACTTTATTAATGACGCGCACAATAGTTCCCGTTTCGTCAATAACAAATGTGGTACGAATAATCCCTTCGTATTCTCGACCTTGAAATTTTTTTGGCCCCCAAACGCCAAAGGCCTTAATAGCAACGTGATCTTCATCGGCTAATAGTGGGTATGGAAATCCAAACTTTGTTGCAAAACCAGCTTGTTTTTTTACCGAATCAGCACTTACGCCCAACAACTCGTAGCCTTGCGCTTGTAACGCAGCATAGTTATCACTCAAATTACACGCCTCTGCGGTGCATCCAGGAGTATTGGCACGTGGGTAAAAAAACACGATTAACTTCTTTCCGGCATAATCTGTATCGCTTACAGGCTCGCCCAAATGATTTAAACCCGAAAACTCAGGCATTTTATTTCCTTCTTGTAGCATTTTTGTAAATTTAGATGATAAAAATACGAAAATGAACAAAGCCGAAAAGGTCGCATTTGTAATTAAAAAATTAGCGGAGCTATATCCTACAATTCCCATTCCTTTAGACCACAAAGACCCGTACACATTATTAATCGCTGTATTGTTGTCGGCACAGAGCACTGATGTTCGTGTGAATCAGATTACACCCCTTCTGTTTGCCAAAGCCGACAACCCAACAGATATGGTAAAATTAAGTGTAGCAGAAATTAGAGAAATCATCAAGCCTGTTGGTCTTTCGCCCATGAAGTCTAGGGGAATTCACGGATTGTCTGAAATTTTGCTTGAAAAGCATGAAGGTAAAGTACCACAGAGTTTTGAAGCCCTGGAAGAGCTCCCTGCCGTAGGGCATAAAACAGCAAGTGTGGTGATGGCACAAGCTTTTGGTGTGCCCGCATTTCCAGTAGACACCCACATTCAACGACTTATGTACCGCTGGGGTTTTTCAAATGGAAAAAACGTAACACAGACAGAACGTGATGCAAAACGCTTATTTCCAAAAGAAAAGTGGAATGATTTGCACTTACAAATCATTTGGTATGGTAGAGAGTATTGCCCAGCAAGAGGTTGGGATATAAGTAAAGACATTATAACCCAAACTGTTGGAAGAAAGACAGTTTTAAAAAAACACGATTTTAATTTGCAATAAAATCAGCAGTGGTACTGCCTACGCTAATAGGTTCGTAAGCCGAAGCAAATTGTATTATGAATTGCAATGTTTCTAAAGTTGGAGCAGGCGTGTTTTTTGAAGAAAGTAACGTGTAAAGTTTATCCATTAAATTGTTTAATGGTATAACGCTCCTTGTTATCTACTTATTGCGTCATTGTTAAGTTTCGTTCTTCAATTAATTTTCTCAGGTTAATAAGCCCGTAGCGCATTCTTCCTAGCGAAGTGTTAATACTGACATTAGTGCGTTCGGCAATTTCTTTAAAACTCATATCTTGATACAAACGCATCTGCAAAACTTCATATTGATTATCAGGAAGCTCAAGGATTAATGCATTCAAATCTTCTTTAATTTGGGTATTTATTAGAAAATCTTCAATATTCTGTGTGGGCTCAGAAACTCGATAAAAGACATCTTTTTCAGCATTATGTGATTCGTACTTAGGCATACGTTGCTTACGTCTAAAATGATCAACAATAAGGTTATGGGCAATACGCATTACCCAAGACAAAAATCGACCTTCATCGTTATAAGTCCCTTTTTTTAAAGTTTTTATTACCTTAATAAAGGTATCTTGAAAAATATCATCGGTTAATTCTCTATCCTTTACTTTGGAATATATAAAACTATATATACGCTGCTTGTATCTGGAAAGTAGCGTTTCAAACGCTTCGTTGTTCCCAACTAAGTACTGTTGGATTAATATATTATCTGGGATTATAGACATAAGTTACTCTTTTTGGGTTAAACAAAAATGTTGAGTAAAAGTGTCTGTATAGGCGAAAGAATGAGATACAAATATAAAAACATATTTGATATAGAACAAATAATCCACATTGTATGTTTATGTGTACTTGAATTAATACCTTTAATGCTTCGATTTTGAAAGCGTTGAAAAAGGAAAAATATATTGAAATAAAGGGAGCACAAATGCACAATCTTAAAAATGTGGATGTGCAAATTCCTAGAAATAAACTTGTGGTCATAACTGGATTATCTGGATCAGGAAAATCTAGTCTGGCATTTGATACCCTTTATGCAGAAGGGCAGCGACGCTATGTAGAAAGTTTATCTTCCTATGCACGCCAATTTTTAGGACGACTAAACAAGCCTAAAGTTCAACAAATTAACGGGATTGCCCCTGCCATTGCTATTGAACAAAAGGTAATTAGCAATAATCCGCGCTCTACAGTAGGAACAACTACTGAAATTTACGACTACCTCAAACTGTTGTTTGCACGTATTGGGAAAACTTACTCCCCTATTTCTGGAAAGGAAGTCAAAAAAGACGATACTAAAAATGTTATAGCGCATCTCAAAACCATAAAAGAAGGCACAAAAATTTTAATACTAGCACCAATTCATATTGCCAAAAACCGAACCTTACAAGGTACTTTGGACGTGTTCAAACAACAAGGGTATGCACGCCTTTGGTTAAATGACACTATGGTGCGCATAGACGACGCCAAACCAACTAAAAAAGACGATATCTTGCTTATTGTTGACCGAATTATTCTAAAACATGATGAAGACTTTTTTCATCGGGTAGCAGAATCTATCGAAACGGCATTTCACGAAGGGAGCGGCACCTTGCACATCTACAATTTATCAAATAATTTACAACGTGAATTTTCCAACAGATTTGCACTTGACGGCATCACGTTTACCCCTCCAAACGAACATATGTTTAGCTTTAACAATCCGCTTGGCGCATGTCC
Source organism: Bacteroidota bacterium (assembly GCA_949487855.1). Taxonomy (GTDB): domain Bacteria; phylum Bacteroidota; class Bacteroidia; order Flavobacteriales; family Flavobacteriaceae; genus UBA7446. Next base: position 10,781 of record CATAMV010000053.1, on the reverse strand, counting down.
AGACTGTGAAGGCTATGGAGATTTAATAGGGATTGATGAGCAACTTGTTATTCCAAACACAAATTTATCGGTGTTTGGTGGAGCTGTTGCGCCGTGGAAAGGGGAACGATTACAACGGTACAAAAATGATTTTATAGACAGTGCCTATTTATTCGATTTCCCTGTACACAAGCCTTATTTTGAGTTAAGTGAAACGCAAAAAAAATCACTCTGGGAAGGCAATAAATATGTGAAAGGCATCAACCACTTTTTTGCTAAACTGGAAGCTAAAAACTACAAAATTCAAAACCGCGTATTGTTATCGCGCTATAGAGGAAGGACTATTTGTAGCACCTGCCAGGGAAAACGACTAAACACTTCGGCTTCCTACGTCCGTGTTGACCAGCACACCCTATCAGACTTAGTTGACATGCCTATTGACAAACTCACCAAAGCGATGCTGTCGCTAAATTTGGGGGAACATCAACAACACATAGCACGACGGCTATTAGTTGAAATTAAGGACCGATTGCATTTTTTAAATCAGGTTGGATTGGGTTATTTGACCTTGAATCGTAGGGCAAATACGCTTTCAGGTGGCGAGTCGCAACGCATAAATCTTGCTACTTCATTGGGTAGTAGTTTGGTAGGCTCGCTTTATATTTTAGACGAGCCTAGTATTGGATTGCATCCAAAAGACACTGCCAAACTGATTGAGGTCCTTCAAAAATTGCGTGATTTGGGTAATACGGTTATTGTTGTAGAGCACGATGATGACATCATGCACGCAGCAGATGAAATTATTGATTTAGGTCCTGATGCAGGTGTTTTTGGTGGCGAAATAGTAGCGCAAGGGAGTATTGATAAAATACTTCAAGCAGACTCGTGGACTGGAAAATATCTCTCAGGAAAAGCTGAAATTGCACTTCCAGAAAAGCGAAAAAAGCCTACTCATGAGTTACGAATCATTGGTGCGAGAGAACATAATTTAAAGAACATCGATGTGTTGTTTCCACTGCACATGCTTACAGTCGTGACTGGTGTTTCGGGAAGCGGTAAAAGCACACTTGTGAAAGATATTTTGCTGCCTGCCGTAAAAAAGGAAAAAGATATTTATGGAGATAAGTGCGGTGAGTTTACTGCATTAGAAGGTGATTTGGACAGCTTTCAAGATATTCAATATATCAGTCAAAAACCGATTGGATTATCCTCGCGATCTAATCCAGTAACATACATCAAAGCTTACGATGATATTCGGAAACTTTACGCGCAGCAAAACGTTTCTAAGCAGCGTGGGTTTCAATCCAAGCACTTTTCGTTCAACGTAGATGGCGGCAGATGTCCAAATTGTAAGGGGGAAGGAACGGTGAAGATTGAAATGCAGTTTATGGCAGATGTTGATTTGGTTTGCGATGAGTGTGACGGAAAACGCTTTAAAAAAGAAGTTTTAGAAGTCAAGTTTGAAGGGAAATCCATTCACGATTTACTTACAATGAGCATCGATGAGGCGATTGCTTTTTTCCAAATTCATAAACAAACCAAAATTGCAGACAGATTGCAACCTCTACAAGATGTAGGCATGGGATATGTTGCGCTTGGTCAGTCGTCCTCTACACTTTCGGGAGGAGAAGCACAACGCATAAAACTGGCAAGTTTTCTTCTTAAAGGGGCGCAAAAAAACAAGACGTTATTTTTATTTGACGAGCCTACTACTGGGCTTCATATGCACGACATCAACAAACTTGTTGGCTCATTTAGAGCCCTTATAGCGCGTGGACATTCGCTTATTGTGATTGAACACAATATCGGACTTATAGAGCAAGCAGATTACATCATCGATTTAGGACCTGAAGGAGGTACAAAAGGAGGAAATATTTTAGCAACGGGAACTCCAGAAGAAGTAAATAAAAACAAGAAATCTAGCCTGTATAACTACCTGTTTAAGAGAAATATTTAAATCGATTTTGTAGCATTTGATGCAACGTTGGAGATAGTTTTAAGCCAACTACTCCACTGGCATAAACCGCAGTAATGATAATAGATTTAAGAGCAATTTCCCATAATGGATGTGCATTGAAATTTACAAAAGAAATCCCCCAAAACACTATTCCGATAAGCAAAAAAGCATAAAGCGTATGTCTTCCGTAGGGTTGTGACCCAAAATAGGCATATACGTACCCCATACGAATAAACGTAAACAAAACCACAAGAAATAAGGTTGTACCTGCTGCGCCATTAATCCCAAATTTTGGAATAAAAATGATGTTTCCAATGACCACAAAAACGGCCATAAATATGGTGAGCAGCAATGCTGTTTGATATTTTTTTGAGTTGATTAGAATGGTTGTGGAAGCTCCTGAACTCATAGAAACGAGTTTGGCGAATGATATCATCAGCACCACCCAAATGGCGTTCCCGTAGCCCTTATCATTCAATAATTCAAATAGCGAAGCTATATTGCCATTAACTAGAAGAAAAAACCACCCTGCAAGAAGCAATAGGTTTATGGAACTGTCTTTGTAAAGCTTTGCAAGTTGACTTGTGTTGTTTTCGTTAATGGCTTTTGCCACCATTGGATTTAAAATTTGAAACAATGCACGTCCCGGAACCTCTATAAGTGTAGCCGTATAAATGGCAACAGCATAAAAACCCGTTTGGCTGATTTCCAAATATTGCGATAGCATAGATTTATCAATATCAATAATCAAACTTCCCGCAGAAGCCGCCAAAACCAAATACAAACTATATCGAAGGAGTTCGTTTAAGTTTTTAGGCTTTTGAAAGCTAAATTTTGGAAGTTTGATACGGAATGCAATTATTATCATAAGTACTAAACGCAAATAGTATAACCCCACTAGAAGACCAAAAAAGGCATTCAAATCAATTACATCACCTGCAAAAAGTAGTAGTAATATCAAAATGCTTAGTCGAGGGTAAATTTCCTTAAGCGTGTTGCCCAAAACAGATTTGAAATGAACTCTAGCCCATGAATAAAAGACTTCAAAATAGGCGGTTGCAAAGGCAACAGCAAAAATCACCCAAGTGTAAGTGCCAATGATGGGGTTTTTTACTGATAGTAATCCAGCAAGACTATCGTGAAAAATAACAGCGCCAAAGCCTAAAGGCAACACAACGAGCAAAGGCAGCAGCACCACATAAGACAAAAACCCTTGCTGTTCGTTTTCGGGATAACTGCTGTGGAACTTAATGATGGTTTGTGCAACACCAAATCCAATAAGTGGCATCAAAAGATTTGAAACGGATAACAAGAAAACAACCAAGCCTTGTTTCTCAGCTCCAAAAAAATAGGGATATAAAATCAACGTATTCACGGCGCCAATAGCAAAGCCAAGCATAATACCGACTAAGTTTTTTGTGGATTGTGAGGTAAGGTTGTTCATGCGTTTTCCAAGATGAGCGTTAGATATTTTTCTGCTATTTTATCACGTTGATATTGTTCAATTTCTTTGCTTTGAAATGGAATTTCAGTTCCTGTAAACCAATGTAATAACGTGGATTTAATGCGCTTCTTATCATTAAAAGAAGCATAAACACCCATTTGATGTGAATCAAACAAGGGTTCCATGTCACTCGGTTTGGGTCCAATTCCCAAAACAGGACGCTTCGCAGCCATATACTCAAATAATTTCCCGTGGATGATATTGTGTGTTTTTGGCATATCAATTCCCAACAATAATAATGCTTTTGCTTGTGGCAAGCGTTTATCCAATTCAACTTTTGACTGATATCCCAAGAATTTAACCCATTTTTTTATGCCTAACCGATTTATTTCTTGCTTGACACTTTCGGCAACTTTGCCATAAATTTCGAGTGAAAACTGTGAGGCAAAATCGTTGTTTTCTTGTGTGAGCTCTGAAATGGCCGCCCAAAACAACTTTGGGTTTTGTTGTGCTTTTAGGCTTCCAGCATATACCATCGCTTCTTTTTGATCAGTAAACTTTGCTAATAATCGTTCAAAGCCGTTTGTTAATATCGAAATCGCTTTGGTGTGTTGTTCAAATTCCTTTGCCAAAGACGGGGCGGTTACCACCACCCTATCTGCGGTTTTCAAAACCTGTTCTTGCAACTGCTCGTGTTTGTATTTTGCGCCTTTTGCCATGGGCAAACTCTCGTTTTGAAAAAACCCCACCCATGGATCACGAAAATCGGCAATCCAGCGAATAGCATGCTCTTTTTTAACTCTTAATCCAACAAGGTGTAGCGAATGTGGTGGTCCAGATGTGATTAACACATCAATAGGAGTTTTTGTGTGTGATTTTAGGACGGCTTTGGATGCTGCTTTTGCCCAAAATACACGCGCATCTGGAATAAAAAAATTAGCACGTACATATCGCATTAAATTGCTTTTTAGACTTTTTTCTTGTCCAACATTTTCACCTATTGCCTTTTTACTTTTTTGTAACGGTTCCCATCCATCAACATAAATTACATCAATGTTGTTGTTAATTTTAGTGACTAATGTGTTATCTGTCTCCGCTACACGAGGGTTAGCGGGTGTAAATACCGTTATTTTCAATCCATTTTTGGCAAAGTGATTTGCAAAAAACAACCAGCGTTGCACTCCCGAGCCACCTGAAGGCGGCCAATAATAAACGACTAACGCAATATGTTTAGGTTTATCCAATGGCTTTGGGTTTACGTAGCATCAAACCAATTGTAAGCAAAAAAATCAACCAACCAGATGCCATAAAAAATGTTCCACGACGAATAACATCAGGTTCAAATTTAAAAATTAGCTCATGTGATCCTGGTGGAACAACTACTCCGCGTAAAAGATAATTTACCCGATAATGGTCAATGGGGGTATTGTTTAAATAGGCTTGCCACCCTTTTGCATAATACATTTCAGGAAATACTGCCAAGCGTCTATTTGCTGTAACGACCTTGTATTCCAATTCATTATTTCGTTGTGTTGTAAGTGCTATATAATCTGACAAATCAGCTTTAAATACAGTCGTTTTTAACTCTTGTGACACTGCCTGTATCTTCGGATTAATTTCTCCTAATTGAGTCATTTCTTCATTTGCTGATTCCACAGATATAAGTTCATCAACAAACCAAGCAGTACCCAATGCCGATTTGCGTAGAGCATATCCGTTTTCTAACGCATTATCCAACACATATTTTACATTCAACATATCTAAGACAACGCTATCTTCTTGTTGTAAATAAAAGTCATATACTTCCTGCAAAGCGGCAGGCTTAGCGCCGTGGTAACCTCCTATGGTGCGATGAAAATAAGCTGTACGGGCATTTGAAACGCCTAATCGGGGTTCAAAAACACGATAGCGTGAAGTATCCTTTAAAATTTCGTTGTCCTGCTCTGTAGGGAGAAATGCTTTCTTGTGCTTATATGCTGATACAAATTGATCTTCATCAAAATAGCTGCGATTTTGAATCCATAGATCGGTAAGTGCCAACACAATTAATAGTGAAACAAACAACATTGACCTAATTATTTTAATGCAGTACAAGAGAACTATACCAGCTAAAAGAACAACGAAAACTATGGCATTTTGAATACTGTCCCAAAGAAGGTCTGCGCGAGCTTCCTTCAATGGTTTCATTACTTCGGGATACTGTGCAAACGGCTCATAGGACGAAGTAAACGAAAAGAACCCCTTTGCACCGGCTACTAGAAATAAAATAAAGGCTATAAAAACAGAAAAAACATAGAATAACTTAAGTAATTTCTGCCGCATAATAACATTTTCTTTTGTCAAAAACTGAATGCCTAGCATTGCCGCAAAAGGCACACAAAGCATTATCATAATTTGTGCAGAACTAACAGCTCTAAACTTATCATACAAGGGAAAATAATCTATAAAAAACTGGGTGAACGGAGCCACATGTTTTCCCCAAGAAAACAACAACGAAACCCCTATTATACTGATTAATATGATTCGTGTTTTACTGTTTGTTGTAATTAATCCAAGTAAAGCAAAAAACAATACAACAACGCCTAAATATACTGGTGCAGCAACTATGGGTTGATCGCCCCAATAGGGTCGTGCATACCTAAAAATGGTGTTCGCAGATTCAGCATCTAAAGTGCGAAGAAACTTTACAAAATCACTGTCCATAGGAAAGCTTGCGCTTGAGCTACCGCCCACCACGTTTGGTGCCAAAAACGTTAAGGTCTCAAAGATGCCATAGCTGTATTCCGTAATATAATCAAAGGACAATCCAGTTGAAGCTTCTTTAGCCGAACCGTCGGGGTTTATTGTAAGTTCAGAGGCGCTTCGCGTGCTAAATTTAGTGTACTCTAATGTTGCTAAAACACCTTGCGCGTTAAGCAAAAGTGCAATTAGTCCAGCCGCGATTAGTTTCCCTAAAGGATTTAAAATTAACTGAATTCCTTCTTTACGATACACCCAGACACTCCAAAATAATACCATTATTGCAGCCATAATAAGCGTGTAGTATGTCATTTGAAGGTGATTGGCATGTAATTGTAGGGCCAAACCAAGAGCAAACCATACAAATCCGAGTTTCTTTTTATCAATTAAAACTTGTAATAGCCCTAAAAACAGTAACGGCGCATACGCCAGCGCCATCGCTTTAGTGTTATGTCCAACCATCAAAATGATAATGTAATAAGTTGAAAATCCGTATGCTAAGGATCCAAAAATAGAAATGGGTATTGAAAATCGCCTGCTTTGAGCAAACAAGTAAAAAAAGAATAAATACAAAAAAAGCGTGTCGGCAGGACGCGGTAGAAAACGAAGGGCATTATCGATGTAGCGCAACACATCATTTGGGTATCGTGGTGTAATTTGATATGTAGGCATTCCCACAAAAGCATTGTCTATCCAATAGGGTTCTTCATTAAATGTTGCACGATGTTCCAAAACTTGGCGCTGCATACCCTTAAACTGTACAATATCGGATTGAACAAGAGCTTTTCCAGAAAGTACAGGATAAAAATACAACAAAGAAATACCAGCAAATAATAGCGTCACAAGTACGTGGGGTAGTAAATATCGGGCCTTAAGAAATTGCATCATCTTTCAAAAATACAACTCTATCGGTAACCAACAGAATTTATAATTCATGTATCTTTGAATATGCACAATTCTATTCTACATTTTTGGGCTGCATTTCTTAGTATTTCTATTATGAGTGCTTCCAATGCGCAATACACAGAAGTTATAAATAGCAACAGACCCAGTCAATCTTTGGGCGCGTTTAGTGTGGGTAAAAATGTATATCAGTGGGAACAAGGCATTTCGTTTAGGCAGGGTGCTTTTGATTCGTTTTATAATGCGTCTTATGCCGGATTAGGAACCCAAATACAGCTTCGTGTTGGTATATATAAAGAACAATTGGAAGTTCTAGGAACAGTTGATTACCAAATGGATGAGCTCACATTTCAAAATGCTTTTGGCAACACCACAATGCAGCGTAAAGGAATTCGAGATTTTTCTGCAGGGGTAAAATACTTGGTTTTCGATCCGTTTCGCAACACCGATAAATATAAACCAAACCTATATAGCTACCATGCGAATAATCGTATTCGATGGCGCGATTTGATTCCTGCCGTCTCAATTTACGCAGGAGCGCAATTTGCTACAGGTGGTATCTACCCGTATCAAGAGTCGTTTTACTCGCTTTTTAATTTTAATTATAGTCCCATTATAGAACCTACTGTTTCTGGAGCTGCTATGCTTATTTTACAGCAACACTTAAAACCAGGTTTTGTATTGATTCACAATGTTGGTATGCGATATATTACTGCTGATATCCAACAAAAAAAACTGATAGGAACACTAACGTATAGCACGCGTGATAATTGGTCTGTTTTCGGGGAGTACCAAATTGATGATAGTTTACTTTATCGCGATATAACACTTGGTGCGGGAATAGCGTATTTGCTTACTGAGAACCTTCAATTAGACCTTGCTGCCCATCATAGCATGAAAACCACACCTCAGCTATTGACAGCCGGAATTGGAGTTTCATATCGCATTGATAAGCACAATATTTTTACTGGACAACCTCAAGATATAAGAGAATTGAAACTAGCTCGCAGAAACCGAAAAGATGCTAGAAAAGAAAAAAAAGCTGTTCGGAAAGCTGAAAAACGCACCAATAAAGGATTGCGGAAATTGGACAAAAAACAAAAGCGCATTGACCGCAAATTAAATAAAATGCGATGATTGAGATTATTGAAGTTAAAAACAGACGGCAATACCGAGCGTTTTTTAGATTTCCTTTTACACTCTATCGCAATTGCCCCCAATGGGTTCCACCGATTACCAAAGAGGAAGAAGATGTTTTTGATCCCAAAAAAAACAAGGTATTTAACCATGCAATGGCGCGCCTTTTTTTAGCAACCAAAAACGGCAAAACCGTTGGACGCATTGCTGCAATGATTAATTGGGTGGAAGTAGAAGAGTTAAAAAAGACCAAAGTGCGCTTTGGTTGGTATGACACCATTGACGACATTGAAGTAAGCAAAAAACTTATAGAGGCGGTTGAAGGCATTGCTATCGCCGAGGGCATGACTTACATAGAAGGCCCAATGGGGTTTTCAAACATGGACAAAGCTGGACTTCTGGTAAAAGGATATGAGCATATGAACACCATGATTACGTGGTATCATCACCCCTATCAAAAAGAACATTTAGAGCAATTAGGGCTTGTAAAGCAAAGTGAATGGATTGAATTTAAAATTGATATTTATGACGCCAAAGATGCCCCTGAAAAAGTAAAAAAGTTTGCGCAAGTAATTAAAAAACGCTATGAGCTTAAAACCTTAGATTTTAAATCGACAGCTGATGTTGAACCCAGAGTAGATGAAATGTTTGATTTACTCAATCAAACCTATAATAAACTGCAATCTTTTGTGCCTATTCAGCAGCATCAAATTGAGCACTATAAAACAAAATACCTTCCGTATGTGCACCCTGATTTTATAAAATGTGTTGTAGACGAAAACGATGAAATGATTGGATTTACCATTACCATGCCTTCGTTTACGGCTGCACTAAAGAAAATCAACGGAAAAATATTCCCGTTTGGATTGTATCATTTGTGGCGCGCACAACGGAAAAATAACCGAGCGGCGTTTTACCTTATTGGCATCAAAGAAAGCTATCAAAACAAAGGCGTTACAGCCATTATTTTTCAAGAGATTCAAGATATGTTTAACCGCCGTGGAATAACTGCCGTAGAAACCAACCCCGAATTGGAAGAAAACAAAGCCATTCAGGCCCTTTGGAAAAATTATAATCACGAGTTACATAAACGTCGTCGCACCTATCGTAAAGAAGTACGCTTTTGAATATCAACGAAACCATTGTTGCATTATCTACCGTACCAGGTGCAGCTGCTATTGCAGTAGTTCGTCTGAGTGGAGATGATGCTATAATTATTGCCGATAAATGCTTTCGTTCAAGATTTAACAAAAAACTCACAGATCAAAGTACGCACAGCGTGCTACTAGGTGACTTTTATCAAAAGGACACATTACTTGACGAAGTATTACTTTCTGTGTTTAAAAACCCAAACTCTTACACGGGTGAAGATGTGGTAGAAATTTCATGTCACGGCTCGGTCTATGTGCAACAACAAGTATTGCAAACGTTACAAGATTTGGGTGCACGATTGGCAGAACCGGGTGAGTTTACACTACGCGCGTTTTTGAATAAAAAAATGGATTTGGCACAAGCAGAAGCAGTAGCAGACCTCATCGCTTCTGAAAGTGAAGCGGCGCATCATATTGCGGTGCAACACCTTAGAGGTGGCATTAGCAGCAGTTTAGGGGAATTACGTGAACGCTTGCTTTCCTTTGCTTCCCTGATTGAGTTAGAACTCGATTTTAGCGAAGAAGATGTGGCGTTTGCCGATAGAAAACAACTCAGCGAACTGATTAGTACCATTAGAGAAACCCTCAAAAATCTATTGGACTCTTTTGCTACCGGGAATGCAGTAAAAAACGGAATTCCTGTTGCCTTGGTGGGGAAACCCAACGCAGGAAAATCGTCGTTGCTAAATGCTTTACTGGACGAAGAGAAAGCCTTGGTTTCGGATATTGAAGGAACCACAAGAGATAGCATTGAAGACACCTTGACTATTGGGGGAATTCAGTACAGATTTATAGATACGGCTGGACTGCGCAAAACGGAAGATACAGTAGAAGCTATGGGCGTAAAACGGACACAAGAAAAAATGGATAGCGCTTCCATAATTTTATATGTTGTTGATCCACAAACCCAAACCTCAACCGAAACAGTAGATGCACTAAAAAGCATGCATCGCGAAGACACTACCCTATTACTTGTAATCAATAAAAAAGATTTGCTCGCTAAAGAAATAGTAGAGTATTACACCAAAGCGTTAGTATCCTTAAATGTGGAAAAACTTGTGTTTGCGACCATGTATATCAGCACAAAAAACAAAGCGGATATTGATGCCCTAAAAACCCACTTCAGCGGACAATTGCAATGGAACACCGGAACTGCTCTTATTAGCAATCAACGGCATTGGGCAGCCTTGCAAGCCGCCATGAAAAGCATAAGCGAAGTAGCGCAAGGCATTGAAGAAAACCGCAGTAGTGATTTGCTGGCCATTGACATTCGACAAACACTACATGAACTTGGAACCATTACGGGTGAAGTTACTACAGATGATATTTTAGGAAATATTTTTGCGAACTTCTGTATTGGTAAGTAACCCTTGTTTTCTTTCAATAATCAACAAAACTGCACAAAAGTAACACCCTAAAAAAAGAAACTGAACTTAACGGACATCCTAAAAAGTATACATTATTCTACACT
>CATAMV010000052.1 GCA_949487855.1 Bacteroidota bacterium | reverse complement strand
GTACATTTGTAAAACTAAACCAAAAAAATGAATCAATTTGATGTTGCCATAATTGGCTCGGGACCTGGAGGATATGTTGCAGCTATCCGTTGCGCGCAACTCGGTATGAAAACCGTACTTATTGAAAAAGAACCAACGCTTGGCGGAACTTGCCTTAACGTAGGTTGTATCCCTTCAAAATCTTTGTTGGATTCTTCGCATCACTACGAAACGGCAACCAAAGATTTTAAAACGCATGGCATTGATGTGGCGGGTGCCATTGAAGTTAATTTTCCAAAAATGATCGCGCGTAAGCGTGAAGTGGTTTCTACAACTATCAAGGGAATTGATTTTTTGATGGATAAAAACAAGATTACCGTATTGCGTGGCTTGGGCTCGTTTGAAGATGCAACGCATATCAAAATTACAGGCGAAGACGCACAAACCATAGAAGCAAAAAACACGATTATTGCAACAGGTTCAACGCCGGGGAGTTTGCCGTTTATTGATTTGGATAAAGAGCGCATTATTACTTCTACAGAAGCATTGGAGCTTAGCGAAATCCCAAAACACCTGGTCGTGATTGGCGGTGGCGTTATCGGATTGGAACTGGGTCAGGTGTATAGAAGATTGGGCGCAGAAGTGAGCGTGATAGAATACGCCGATCGTATTAGTCCGGTGTTAGACGCTGCGCTTTCTAAAGAATTGATGAAAGTAATGAAAAAGCAAGGGGTGAAATTTCACCTTTCGCATCAAGTAACGGCCGTTGATCGTAACGGCGATACCGTAACCGTAACCGCAAACAACAAAAAAGGCGAAGCCCTAACTTTTGAAGGGGATTATTGTTTGGTTTCTGTAGGAAGAAGACCTTATACCAACGGCTTAAATGCCGAAGCTGCAGGGATTACCCTTAACAACCGCGGACAGGTTGAAGTAAACGAAAAACTACAAACTACGGCAACTAACATTTATGCTATTGGCGATGTGGTGCGTGGTGCCATGTTGGCCCACAAAGCTGAAGAAGAAGGCGTATTGGTGGCTGAGTTTTTGGCTGGTCAAAAACCGCATATCGATTACAACCTAATTCCGAATGTGATTTACACCTGGCCTGAAGTGGCATCTGTTGGAAAAACAGAGGAGGAGCTAAAAGAAAGCGCCGTGCCGTTCAAAAAAGGACAGTTTCCCATGCGTGCCCTTGGACGCTCACGCGCCAGTATGGATACAGACGGATTTGTAAAGATTTTGGCACATGCCGAAACGGATGAAATTTTGGGTGTACATGTGATAGGCGCTCGTGCCGCCGACTTGATTACAGAAGCGGTTACCGCCATGGAATTCCGTGCTTCTGCCGAAGATTTGGCACGTATGAGCCATGCGCATCCTACCTATGCCGAAGCCGTAAAAGAAGCCGCTTTAGCCGCAACAGAAGACCGTGCGTTGCATATGTAGGTAATTAGATAACGGTCTCGGCTAAAAAACGTTGCTGTCCCGCAGGACAGCTATGATTTTTTAGCCATTGTTAGCTACTGCTTTATTTAATTCATCCTCGAAAGAAGGTATTCTCTTCCGTTTTATTTGTTTCAAATAATTTGAAACTATATTTCTTGAAAGCTTTTTAACCCATTCGTCATTTCGTAAACTTGATTTATAATCAAAATCTTCGGCTAAGTCTCCCACTTCTGCATTTAAATCAATAATAACATCATCAATAATTACTAATAAAGCTTCTTTGAGGGCTTTTCTTATTTTTTCTGTCTTTACATATTCCTCTGGTGCTTGAATTAACTTTTGGCCAACAGAGTCATTTTCCAAAATTCCTCGTGTTATATACATTAACGCATATTTAGT
>CATAMV010000051.1 GCA_949487855.1 Bacteroidota bacterium | reverse complement strand
TAATTACCACGCTGCACGGATCAGATATTACGCTTGTTGGAAATCATCCATTTTACAAACCTGCGGTAACGTTTAGCATTAATAATTCTGAGTTGGTTACAGCAGTTTCAAAAGATTTAAGAAAAGATACGTTTAGCTTTTTTAAAGTTCACAAAGAAATTCATGTCGTGCCAAACTTTATTAATGTAGCACGTTATGACAAAATCCGCGTCAATTGCGAACGCGATACTGTCGCAAAATCAAACGAGGTTATTGTTACCCATGTAAGTAATTTTAGGCCTGTAAAACGTGTGATGGATGTGGTGGAAACCTTTGCGTGTATTAATGCGAAAATGCCCGCAAAACTGATGATGGTAGGTGATGGACCAGACCGAATGGCTGCAGAATCGCGTTGCCGCGAATTAAACATTTGGGACGACGTGGTTTTCTATGGCAAAACCAACGAGGTGAGTAAAATTTTATGTTTTTCAGATTTGATGTTGTTGCCTTCACAAACCGAGAGTTTTGGTTTGGCAGCTTTGGAAGCAATGGTGGCTGCTACACCTGTTATTTCTTCAAATACTGGCGGATTACCTGAAGTGAATATTCATGGAGAAACAGGCTATTTAACAAATGTTGGTGACGTAGAAGCGATGGCGTCCTTTGCAATTTCATTATTGTCAGATAAAGAACAATTAACTGCCTTTAAACAACAAGCTTACGTACACGCATGTCAGTTTGACGTTGACAAAATAGTTCCTCAGTACGAGGCATTGTACCAACAAGCATTGCAGTAATTACATTCGAAAAACCCCAAACGCATCGCTGCCTTCAATAGGCGCATTGTTTATGGTTGCCAAGCAAAGGCTTAGGTGTTTTCGTGTGTCTCGTGGGTCAATAACGCCGTCGTCCCAAAGTTCAGATGTGGCGTGCCACACACTAGCTTTTTGTTGGGCATCTTTGAACATGGCATCTTTTTCCTTCTTTAATTGCTTTTCATCAACAGTTTTATTTAGTGACGCTGCCGACTGCCGTTTGACAATTTCCATCACTCCTGAAATTTGTTCTGCACCCATAACACCAGATTGTACATTTGGATACGAAAACAAGAATCTTGGTTGGAACGAACGTCCACACATGGCGTAATTCCCAGCGCCGTATGAATTTCCAATAAGCAAACTAATATGCGGAACCGTACTGCCAGAAACTGCATGAATAAGTTGTGCACCGCTGTTGATCATTCCTTTTTGTTCATACTGTTTGCCTACCATAAAGCCGGTGGTATTGTGAACAAATAGTAAAGGTGTATTGGACTTGTTTGCCAGTTGGATAAACTGCGTTGCTTTTTGTGCAGCTTCGGCAAAAATGACGCCGTTGTTGGCAATAATAGCTACAGGATATCCATCAATATTTGCCCAACAGCAAACCATAGTAATACCATAGTTGGTTTTGAATTCGGTAAACTCAGAATTATCGACAATGCGTACAATAACCTCTCTAATGTCAATGGCACGTTTTAGGTTTGCAGGTACGATACCCAGAAGCTCATCTGCGCTGTATCTTGGTGGAACAACAGGTTTGCTTGGTGCTGCATGCGTTTCCGCCGGTTTTAGCGTTTTAACGACATCTCTGGCAATGCTAATCGCATCTTGCTCATCGTCTGCTAAAAAATCGGCTACTCCCGAAATACGGCTGTGCATGGTGGCTCCGCCAAGTTCTTCATCGTTAGCAATTTCATTGGTTGCCATTTTTACCAATGGCGGACCCGCCAAAAATACTTTTGCCGCATCTTTTTGCATGATGGTATAATCTGACATACCAGGAACGTAAGCACCACCAGCGGTGGCATTTCCAAATACGATAGAAATAGTAGGAATCCCCAGTTTTGAACGTCTAGACATTTCTCTAAACGACGCCCCGTAATTATTAAATACACGGTCTTGATCGGGGAGGTTAGCGCCTCCGCTTTCGACCATATTAATGGTGGGTAATTTATTTTCAAGGGCAATTTCACCCAACCGCAATACTTTTAAACTTGTTGCATAATCTACCGCACCGCCTTTGCGGGTACCAAGGTTGGCATTGATCAAACAGAGGCGTTTGTTGACATAGCCAATTCCCGCTACGGTTGTTCCGCCAGGACCAAATCCGCCCTGATGCGTAAGTCCGGCTAAGGGCATGAGTTCCAAAAATGGACTGTCTTTATCTAGCAATAGCGTAATGCGTTCTCGCGACAAAAATTTACCTCGCTTGCGCGCACGGGCAATAGAGGCTTCAGTACCTTGATTTTGGCTTTTTGCCAATTGTTCGTGAAGTTCCTGAACCAATTTTTCCATTTCAGCGTAGTTCTCTTTGTAACTCGCTTTTTTGGGATTGATAGATGACTTAAATGGTCTCATAGTATTTTTTGCGTGGTAAAAGTACGATTTAGCTTTAATATCTTCCTTTAGCAATAAAACTTTAAATTTACCAGATATATACAACAGCCTATTTATGAATGAAAATCAAACCATTTCAGCGCTTATCGAAACCTTAGAACAACGTATTGAAAAGGGACGCTACAGAGACGCCGTGCATAAGATCAAACTGATGACTACGCTCGAGACTGTTCAGCGGATGCTCAACGGTAAATAACTCAAAATCAATATATTTGGGAAGTGGAAAGTCTGATTTTATATTTTGAAACCATACCCTCGTTGCACCGCAGCATTGTTCTGGTAGGAGGCATTTCCTTTTTTTGGTTGCTTGAGGGCTTGTTGCCCTTACGTCGCTTACCCTATAAAAAGTGGCAACATGCTTTGCCCAATTTCTTTTTTACCATAACCTCCATATTTGTAAATTTTAGTTTGGCGTTTTTGTTGCTCACTACTGCAGATTGGGTGAACGTTAACCAATTTGGTTTGTTGCACCTTGTTTCCCTTCCGTTTTGGCTCTATGTGCTATTGGGCGTGTTGTTTCTTGATTTTATTGGGGCTTATTTGGCGCATTGGACCGAACACCGACTTAAACCGCTTTGGATGGTGCATTTGGTGCATCATTCCGATCATCATGTGGATACAACGACTGCCAACCGCCACCATCCCTTAGAGAGTGTGGTACGCTTTACGTTTACGCTAGTCGCCGTTTTTGTTTTGGGAACGCCCATTGGCGTTGTGATGCTTTATCAGTCGCTTTCTGTGGTGCTTAGCCAGTTTAACCATGCCAATATCCAACTGCCTAAAAAAGTAGATGCCGTATTGAGCTATATCCT
>CATAMV010000050.1 GCA_949487855.1 Bacteroidota bacterium | reverse complement strand
TGTAAGAAAATCCAGAAAGCTGATTATCCGTCAAGAGTGTTGAGTGAGCTTAACAGAGCTTCCTCTATTTTAAGAGATATTTTTGATGATGAATTTACTGGAATTCACGTAGACGATCCTGAACTGCTGGTAGAGGTAAAAGAATATCTGGAGCAAATTGCGCCCGATAATGTAAATATTGCCAAGCTTTTTAAAAGTGATATTCCTATTTTTGAGCACTTTGGTATTGAACGACAAATCAAAGCATCTTTTGGACGCACTGTGTCCATGAACAGAGGTGCATACCTGATTATCGAACACACCGAAGCCCTTCACGTTATTGATGTTAACAGTGGTAACCGTTCCAATAAGGCAAAAAATCAAGAAGATACTGCCTTAGAAGTAAACATGATTGCCGCTACTGAAATTGCCCGCCAATTGCGCTTGCGCGATATGGGAGGGATTATCGTAGTTGATTTCATTGATATGATACGTCAAGAAAATAGAAAAAAGCTTTTTGAACACTTCCGTAAGGAAATGGACACCGACCGTGCTAAGCACAAAATTCTACCTCCAAGTAGAATTGGGCTTATACAAATGACGCGTCAGCGTGTTCGTCCCGAAATGGACATCAAAACCACGGAGCCAAACCCCAACATTAATGGAGAGGTTGAAGCGCCAATTGTTTTGATAGATAAGATAAAAGCAGACTTAGAAAAGATTCTTGCCAATCCGAAACACAAAAAGAAAAAAATTGTGTTGCACTTACATCCGTTTATAGCAGCTTATGTTGCCAAAGGCTGGAAGTCGGAGCGCATGAAATGGTATTTTGAATACAACAAGTGGATTAAAATAGTACCACGCGATGCGTACACCTATTTACACTTCCGTTTCTTTGATGGAAATGGAAAAGTGATTCACACATAAAATAAAAGCGGCCTTAGTGCCGCTTTTTTTATTTTAGCACATATGAAAACGTACTCTGTTGATGAAGCACTAGA
Source organism: Bacteroidota bacterium (assembly GCA_949487855.1). Lineage (GTDB taxonomy): Bacteria > Bacteroidota > Bacteroidia > Flavobacteriales > Flavobacteriaceae > UBA7446. The sequence continues at coordinate 3,683 of CATAMV010000050.1, read as the reverse complement.
AAAAATGCGCCACTATTGCGCGTATCAAGAACGCTGCCACAAAGAGGTCAAAAACAAGCTTTACAGCATGCAAATGATCTCTGAAGCTATCGCACAAATTATGGGAACGTTAGTGAACGAAAACTACCTCAACGAAAGTCGATTTGCACTGCAATTTGCGCAAGGGAAATTCTCCATAAAACATTGGGGAAAATTGCGCATTACACGAGAATTAAAAACCCGCTCCATTTCGGATTACGATATTCGTAAAGCACTTTCAGCTATTAACGACAAAGCCTACTTTGAAAAAATATCCGCGATCAGCCGTAAAAAATGGGAACAACTAGAAGGAAACAAACCTCAAGTGCGCAAGCAAAAATTATATCAATACTTGGCCTATCGCGGTTGGGAAAATGATTTGATTTATGCGCAAATAGATGCGCTAAGTACAGACTAAAGCGTGTAGTGTAACGAAATCAATCCGTGCGCCTTTGGCATCGGAATCAAGTTCTCAAAATAGGTTACGTCAAACAAGTTACGCCCTTGCAATTCCATGCGCCACTTGGAATTCAACGTATATGTTAGCTGCAAATTGAAAAGCTGATAATGCTCCCCCAAAGCGCGCTTTGCATACCGATAAGATGCTGTGGATGCAAATCGTGAAGTAAATTGTTTTGTCAGATTTATATTTATATCGTGCTTTAAAAAATTAAGCGCATATTTTGAATAAACCGATTTAATATAATCATCTTCAAGATACGCATAAGACACCCCTAACGCGTGCGTTTGCTTACCAATGCGGTAACGCCATTGCGCGTTAAGTTCGCCCCCAACAGTGGTGATTTTTCCACTAATATTTTCAGCAACCCATGCCGTATCACTAGGAGATTGCTTGACAAAATCGATTAAGTTTTCGCCATCACGTTTAAATACAGCCGTCTCAATAGAAAAGTTTTTGCCTTTATATCGCAGCGAAATTTCATGACTCAACGCTTCTTCAGGAAGCAAATCTGAATTTCCTATGGTGGTCGTACTTATATAGTATAAATCGGTATATGTAGGAATTCGATAGGTATATCCCGTGTTGTAAGTCAGCTTGAAGTTTTGACCTAAGCGGTAACCCATATCAATTCCGGGGTAGAAAAAATCACCCATATCAGAGTAGTTACTCCATGCAAAACCTGGCGTTATATCTAATGCACCCGCTGTAAATCGATGTTCAAAAAACAAATGTGCAATGGTTCTATTTTGATCCCCCAAATTGTTGCTTTGAATGTTTACGTTCGAAAATTCAACTCCTAAGCCTGTTGCTCCCCAAGCATTTGTGTTTTTCACATCCACAGATGCCCCTAGCCTATTGGTAATATGTAAGTTCCTAAATACGGAGGGGTTATTTCTAATGTAGATATATTCGTCCTGTCCTCGTTTCCAAAATATTCTAGGCGTCCACGTCCATTTTTGATTTTCACTTGCTATGGTACTTGTTAGTGCTAACAAGCTACTTTGTGTTTCTTCGTATTGATCTTTGGCGGTAACTGCCCTATAAAATCCGTTTGCACCAAACTTACGCTCAGTAAACATGGTCATTAGGCTTAGCTGGTTTGTCCCAACATCTAAGTTACTTTTCGTAAACACATGAAAGTTTTGAAAATCGGTATTGTTCCTATACCCATCACTCTCTTGTAACGAAACATGTGCAATATGCTGTAGTTTTTCTCCTGCGTGCTGCGCCGTAATACCAAATTGATCCGTATCAAAACTACCAATTCGGTCGGTTAGCGTAACCTTACTGGTATCTACTTTTTTGGTAACGATATTAATCGCGCCTGTAAATGCATTTTGACCGTAAATACGAGCAGCTGGTCCTTTTACAATTTCAATACGTTCAATAACCTCAAGCGGCAATGCGCTGTTAAGCGTATGATGTCCCGTTTGCGGATCGTCTACACGGATACCATCAATCAATAACAATACTTGACTGTAGGTTCCACCGCGTAGATAAATATCGGCATTAGCGCCTTCTACGCCTTGTTGCAGTACATCCACACCCGCCTGAAAACGCAGCAAATCTGCCAAACTGGTTACGGGTGTTTCAGCAATTTGTTTTGCCGTAATTACCGTTACCGATTTTGAATCTTCAGAAAAAGGAATGTTTAATCTAGGTGATGAAACTACAACTTCGTTGAGTTGTGTTTGAGCAAATCCAAATGAAGCAATCGATATAAAAACTACACCAAATATTGGCTTTAAAATACTCATAGTAAAAAGATTATAAAATAATCCGATGTGGAATTAATCTACAAGCAAGATAACCTTGTTATCGCTCATTTCTAAGGTACCGCCATTGCTAAGGGTCAAAAAAGTTTCGTTTCCTTTTTGCTTGAATTGAGATTGAAACGCTTTGGCAATTTCTATTTTCCCTTGAATTTTCGCCTCACCAATAGCAAGTGTTGATACAACAGCTGCGTGATTATTGAGTACCTGAAACGACCCTTGAGTACCCGGGACAGATAGTGCTTCTATCTCACCTTGAAATAATGTAGCTTCAGGACTTACAATTTCTAAATACATAGGAATTATGCGTTTGCTTCTGCAAGCATTTTTTCTCCAGCTTCAATAGCTTCTTCAATAGTACCTTTCAGGTTAAAGGCTGCTTCTGGAAGATGATCTAACTCACCATCCATAATCATGTTAAAGCCCTTGATGGTATCTTTAATATCTACCAATACACCTGGAATACCCGTAAACTGCTCGGCTACGTGGAACGGCTGTGATAAGAATCGCTGCACACGACGCGCACGTGCTACGGCTTGCTTATCTTCTTCAGACAACTCTTCCATACCAAGTATGGCAATAATGTCCTGAAGTTCTTTATAACGCTGTAATAGCTCTTTTACACGTTGTGCACAGTTGTAGTGATCATCGCCCAAAATATCAGCCGTAAGAATACGTGAAGTAGAATCTAGTGGATCCACAGCTGGGTAAATACCAAGCTCAGCAATTTTACGTGAAAGTACTGTAGTGGCATCTAAGTGAGCAAATGTTGTTGCCGGTGCCGGATCGGTAAGGTCATCTGCAGGTACGTAAACCGCTTGTACAGATGTTATTGATCCTTTTTTGGTAGATGTAATACGCTCTTGCATGGCACCCATTTCAGTTGCCAATGTAGGTTGATATCCCACCGCCGAAGGCATACGCCCTAGAAGTGCTGATACCTCAGAACCTGCTTGTGTAAATCGGAAAATGTTATCTACGAAAAACAATACGTCTTTTCCTTGGTCAGAGCCTGCTCCGTCACGGAAATATTCCGCAACTGTAAGTCCAGAAAGCGCCACACGTGCACGTGCACCAGGTGGTTCGTTCATCTGTCCAAATACGAAAGTTGCTTTGGATTCTTTCATGGCGTCTTTGTCAATTTTAGACAAATCCCATCCGCCATTTTCCATAGACTCCATGAATTCATCACCGTATTTGATAATACCAGACTCCAGCATTTCACGTAACAAGTCGTTTCCTTCTCGAGTACGCTCGCCTACTCCGGCAAATACAGAAAGTCCACCATGTCCTTTTGCAATGTTGTTAATCAATTCTTGGATAAGTACGGTTTTACCTACACCCGCACCACCAAATAATCCAATTTTACCACCTTTGGCATACGGCTCAATAAGGTCAATTACTTTAATCCCTGTGAACAGTACTTCTGT
>CATAMV010000049.1 GCA_949487855.1 Bacteroidota bacterium | reverse complement strand
TGTTTGGGCAAAATTGCCCGAAGGCGCAGCAGACAGCGAAACCTATATCGATGCCTTGTTGCACGAGCATGGTATTTTTATTGCACCCGGAACCATATTCGGAACGGCAGGCGAAGGCTATATCCGTTTTTCGCTTTGCGTTTCCGAGGAAAGAATTAAAGAAGCATTAAACCGAATTACGTTATGAAAGTCAGTTTTATAGGTATCGGATTAATGAACGGGTCGCTTTCGTTGGATTTACAACGCCTTTACCCAAACGTGCTTTTGGAAGGCATCAGCCGAAAAGAGACCACGCTTGACCGTGCTATGGCGCTCGAGCTTATTCATCAAAAAGGTACATTAGACAGCATTGAAAATGCGGATATGGTGTTTGTTTCTATTCCCGTTGAAGCAATTGCTAAACTACTTCCACAAATTTTAGATAAGGTAGGCGAGAACACCTTGGTGGTGGATTTTGGATCGACCAAAACAGCTATTTGCGAAGCGGTAGCCACACACCCAAAACGCAATCAGTTTTTGGCAGCTCACCCCATTGCGGGTACCGAGTTTTCAGGCCCCGATGCGGCTATTCCAAATTTATATGACGGTAAGACGATGATGCTTTGCGAAGCAACACGCACACGTCCAGATTTGTTACAACGCGCCGAAAATGTTTTAAAAGAACTCAATATGGTGGTGCGTCATATGGACCCCGTTGCGCACGATAGACGTATTGCCTATGTGTCGCATTTGTCGCACATCACCTCATTTATGCTTGGAAAAACGGTCTTGGAAAAAGAAACCGACGAGCAAAACATCTTTGATATGGCAGGTAGTGGATTTGCGTCTACGGTACGCCTTGCGAAAAGTTCACCAGAAATGTGGATGCCCATTTTTATACAAAACAAGGATAACGTTTTGGAAACACTAAATGAGTACATTTCAAACCTGAACGCCTTCAAAGAAAAACTTGAAGCAGAAGCAGTTGAAGAGCTGCTTGCTGAAATGAAAGATATTAATAGAATAAAATCAATTTTAAAACACAAATAAATAAAACCATGGAAAACAACCCGAAAATGCGCCAATGGCTCAACGATTTTGAGCTCGATCATCCGCTAGTAATTGCAGGACCTTGTAGCGCTGAAACAGAAGAACAAGTGCTAAAAATTGCACATCAACTTAAAGATACAGACGTTACTGCTTTTCGCGCAGGTATTTGGAAACCAAGAACCCGACCCGGAAACTTTGAAGGGGTTGGTGCTATTGGACTAAAATGGCTACAACGTGTAAAGGAAGAAACAGGAATGCTTACTTGTACGGAAGTTGCCAACCGCGCCCACGTACAACTGGCGTTAGAGCATGATATTGATATCCTTTGGATTGGCGCACGCTCAACGGTTAGCCCGTTTATTGTGCAAGAAATTGCCGATGCGCTTGAAGGAACAGATAAGATTGTATTGGTTAAAAACCCTGTAAACCCAGATTTATCGCTTTGGCTGGGTGGTATTGAGCGTTTATACACTGCCAACATCAAAAACCTTGGAGTTATTCACAGAGGATTCTCTGCTTATGAGAAAACAAAATACCGCAACAATCCAGAGTGGCAAATCGTAGTGGAACTGCAAAACCGCTTCCCAGACCTACCACTTATTTGTGATCCATCGCATATTGCTGGCCGCCGTGATATTCTTCAAGACATTTGCCAAACAGCGTTGGACTTAAACTTTGATGGATTGATGGTAGAAACACACTGGGATCCGGACAATGCATGGAGTGATGCTGCTCAGCAAATTACGCCAGACACCCTTGTTAAAATGATGGATGACTTGAAAATCCGCAAGGAAACCGATGACGATGCCGATTACAAAAACAAACTGAATACATTACGTACGCAAATTGACGTTATTGACGCAAGTTTGTTGGAAAGCTTAAGCAAGCGGATGAAAATCGCGAACGAAATTGGTGAACTCAAAAAGGATCACAACGTAGCGGTATTGCAATCGAAGCGTTGGAATGAAATTTTGGGCAAAATGATTTTAGACGGCGATGAAAAAGGACTTAGTGAAGAATTTATCCTTAGAATCTTTAAGGCGATTCACCAAGAATCTATCAATCATCAAGACCAGATTATTAACGGTTAATGCATATAAACCAAAAATCCGTTAATTTGGCTGTATGACAGGAGTCGTATACAAATCAACGGGTAGCTGGTATCACGTAAAAGATGCCGACGGGGAACTTATTCCCTGTCGCATTAAAGGTAAGTTCCGCATTGAAGGACTGACAAGTACCAGCCCTGTTGCCGTGGGCGATATCGTTGATGCGACCATTAAAGACACGCAAGACGGCCCACAAGGGGTGATTACTACTATTCACGAGCGTAAGAACTATATCGTGCGTAAATCCGTGAATCTGTCCAAGCAAATTCACATTATTGCAGCCAACATCGACTGTGCTTTTTTGTTGGTTACGCTCAATAATCCTGTAACCTATCCTGCATTTATCGACCGTTTTCTGGCTACTGCCGAAGCTTATGAAATTGAAACGGTATTGTTGTTCAACAAGGAAGACACCTATAGCGACGATGAGTCAAAACAAATTCAGGCGTTAAAAGAAATGTATGCCGCTATTGGTTATACCTGTTTGGAAATTTCTGCGCTAAAGGGGATTAATTTAGAGAGCGTTAAGGACTGGATGAAAGGGAAAACCTGTATGCTTTCGGGGCATAGCGGTGTGGGGAAATCTACGCTCATCAACAGTTTAGCACCAGGGCTAAATATCAAGACCGCAGAAATCTCTGCGCAGCACGCGCAAGGGCAGCACACCACCACTTTTGCAGAAATGCATGATTTGGACTTTGGTGCGCGAATAGTTGATACACCGGGCATTCGTGGTTTTGGGATAGTCAATATGGAACAAGAAGAAATTGGTGATTATTTCCGTGAATTTTTTGAACGTAAAGAAAACTGCAAGTTTAACAACTGCCTTCACCTTGAAGAGCCCAAATGTGCCATTAAAGCAGCAGTTGCATCGGGAGAAATTGCCGCTTCTCGTTACAAAAGCTATGCGCAGATAATGGCAGGCGACGAGGCGCAGTATCGCACAGATTTTTGGGACGTATGAGAGCTGTAGTACAACGTGTTTCAAAAGCACAAGTTACCGCAAACAAAACGCATGTGCAGCGTATTGGCAACGGACTTGTTGTGTTGTTGGGCATTACCCACGCAGACCTTTTGGAAGATGTAGATTGGTTGATACAAAAAATAGTAAACATGCGCATTTTCAATGATGAAAACGACGTAATGAATAAAAGTATTCTTGATGTTGGAGGCGAGCTGCTCGTGGTAAGTCAGTTTACCCTTTTTGCGCAAACCAAAAAAGGGAACAGACCCTCATATAGCGAAGCAGCAAAGCACGATATAGCCGTGCCGTTGTATGAAATGTTTTTAGAAAAAGCCACTTTGACAATGGGAAAACCCGTGCAGTGCGGTATTTTTGGTGCAGATATGCAAATAGATTTGGTAAATGATGGTCCCGTGACGATTATAATGGATTCAAAAAATAGAGATTTATGAATATTCAAGATGCACAAAAGGCTGTAGATGCATGGATTAAAACCCATGGCGTACGTTATTTCAACGAACTCACCAATATGGCACAGCTTACCGAGGAAGTTGGAGAAGTTGCCCGTATTATCGCACGTAGATATGGCGAGCAATCCGAAAAAGAAAGCGACAAGGACAAGGACTTAGGCGAAGAACTTGCCGATGTACTTTTTGTGTTATTGTGTTTGGCAAACCAAACCGATACCGATTTACAAGCAGCATTTGATCGCAAATTGGAAATTAAAACCCAACGTGACCACGAGCGACATCATAACAATCCAAAACTTCGTTCATGAGTACTTTGCGCCTAACGCATCCATCACAACAACTTTCAGGAAACTGTACCATTACAGGATCAAAAAGTGAGTCAAATCGCTTGCTTATCCTTCAAGCATTATTTCCAGCTTTGGAGCTTCAAAATCTATCAAATTCAGATGACACACAAGCCATGACGCGCGGTTTATCTTCTTCATCAGAAACAATTGATATTGGCCATGCAGGAACAACTATGCGTTTTTTGACTTCCTATTTTGCGACTACTGCTGGTGTAAAAAAGATTTTAACAGGGTCAAAACGAATGCAAGAACGTCCTATCAAAATTTTAGTTGACGCATTGCGCGCCATTGGCGCTGATATTGAATATGAAAAAAACGAGGGCTATCCTCCGTTGCGCATTTCGGTTAGAAAAATTACGGTTGATAGCGTAGAACTTGCTGCGAATGTGAGCAGCCAATACATTACCTCTTTAATGCTTATCGCACCCAAATTACCCAATGGATTAACGATTCGTCTGGTGGGTGAGATTACATCTATTCCATATATCAACATGACGTGTTCGTTGTTGCAAAAAGTGGGTGTTCAGGCAAAATTTGAAGGGCAAACCATTCAAATCTTTCCGCAAGAGAAAATTGCACCCAAAACAGTTGAGGTAGAGTCAGATTGGAGTTCGGCATCCTATCATTTTAGTATGGTCGCTTTGGCAGATAATGCCCAGATCTCCATAAATAATTACGTCTCCGATAGCCTGCAAGGCGATAGTGTTTTGGTGGAAATTTATAAGCAGATGGGCGTATCTTCAAGCTTTGATGGCAATACGTTGACTCTAAAAAATAATGAGACTGTGCAGCCCCATATAACACTAGACTTGGTTAAAGCACCCGACATTGCACAAACCATTGCCGTTACTTGTTTTGGATTGGGTATTTCATGTGACTTAACGGGGCTTCATACACTTAAAATTAAGGAAACTGACCGTTTGGTGGCACTTGATATAGAACTTAGTAAGTTGGGCGCAGAGATTCAAGTGACCAACGATTCGCTGCATTTGGCAGCTCGTAAAAACCCTATTCACGAAGATGTTGCTATTGACACCTATCACGATCACCGTATGGCAATGGCATTTGCGCCGCTGGGAATTAAGGTTCCTATTTGTATAAATGATGCAGATGTAGTGAGTAAATCATATCCCACTTTTTGGAATGACCTTCGTAGCTTGGGCTTTTCTATTAATTAAGGTAAATAAATATCCAAAATCCTTGACAACCCCCCTTTTCAGATAGTATATTTGCGCCTTTCTTAATACGATATGAAACTCTCACACTTTAATTTTGACCTCCCCGAAGATTTATTAGCCGAAAACCCAGCTGAGCACCGCGACGAGTCCAAGCTTATGGTGTTGCACCGTGAAACACAAACCATTGAACATAAGCAGTTCAAAGACATCACGGATTATTTTGATGAAGGTGATGTAATGGTACTTAACAATACCAAAGTTTTCCCGGCACGACTGATAGGCAACAAAGAAAAAACTGGAGCTAAAATTGAAGTTTTCTTACTTAGAGAACTAAACAAAGAACAACGCCTCTGGGATGTGTTAGTTGACCCTGCACGTAAAATCCGAATTGGAAACAAGCTATACTTTGGCAACGACGAAACGCTTGTTGCGGAGGTAATTGATAACACCACTTCAAGAGGGCGAACATTACGCTTTTTATTTGATGGGAGTTACGACGAATTTCGAACAAAGTTGAAAAAACTTGGGCAAACACCACTTCCTAAGTACATCAAACGCCCAGAAGAAAGTTTTGACCGCGAACGTTATCAAACTATTTACGCTAAGCATGAAGGAGCAGTAGCCGCACCTACAGCAGGGCTTCACTTCTCAAAACACCTGTTAAAACGCCTTGAAATTAAAGGGATTGACTTGGCTGAAATCACACTTCACGTAGGTTTAGGAACCTTTAACCCAGTAGAGGTAGAAGATTTGTCCAAACACAAAATGGACTCTGAAGAGTTAATAATTGAAGCGAATGCAGCTGCACTTGTAAATCGTGCAAAAGAAGCAGGGAGTCGTGTTTGTGCTATTGGGACTACTTCAATGCGTGCTGTCGAAACCTCTGTTTCGTCTAGTAATTCGTTAAATCCTTATCAAGGTTGGACCCATAAATTCATCTTTCCTCCGTATGATTTTAAAATTGGAGACGCATTAGTAACCAATTTTCACTTGCCAAAATCCACATTACTCATGATGGTTTCTGCCTTTGCGGGTCACGATTTTATCAAAAAAGCCTATGCCGAGGCGATAAGTCACAAGTATCGCTTTTACTCTTACGGAGATGCGATGCTAATTTTATAGGTAAATATGAGCGACGTTCGGAAAGATATTCGCCGACGTAGCAAGGAAGAACTTCGTTCTTTTTTTGTAGCACATGGAGCACCTGCTTTTCATGGCAATCAAGTGTATGAGTGGTTGTGGCAAAAAGCCGTTACGGATTTTGCTCAAATGACCAACCTTTCCAAAACGCATCGTACGTTGCTTTCAGCACATTTTAGCATCAACCATGCCGATGTTGCACAAGTACAAAAAAGCGATGATGGCACAATAAAAAATGCCGTTCGCCTACATGACGGTAAAGTAGTAGAGTCTGTTTTAATTCCTACAGAATCGCGTTCAACAGCTTGTGTTTCCAGTCAAGTGGGGTGCAGTTTGGACTGTTCGTTTTGCGCTACGTCACAGCTAAAGCGTATGCGTAACCTAAACCCAGATGAGATTTTTGACCAAGTAGCAACGCTCAATCGACAAAGTTTGGAATACTTTAATCGGCCCTTATCTAATATAGTCTTTATGGGAATGGGCGAACCTATGATGAACTATCCCAATGTGATCAAAGCCATTGAAAAAATCACAAGCCCAGAAGGAATGGGGATGTCACCTCGTCGCATTACGGTTTCGACATCAGGAATTCCAAAAATGATTGTGAAAATGGCAGAGGAACATCCACGTTTTAAACTTGCCGTATCGCTGCACAGCGCTGTTGAAGAAACCCGAAATAAAATAATGCCCTTTAGTTCAAATTTCCCACTTACTGCTTTGAAGGATTCCATTCAATACTGGTACTCCAAAACCAAAGAGCGCGTAACCTATGAATATGTGGTGTGGAAGGAAATCAATGACAGTAAAGATGAGATAAAAGCGTTGGTTCGCTTTTGCAAGCATACACCATCCAAAGTAAATTTAATCGAGTATAATCCAGTAGGGAACGATGCATTTGAACAGGCCGACAATGAAGCCATCGATCTTTATGTTTCCGAACTTTCAAAGCACCAGATTCCGGTTACCATTCGTCGCTCGCGCGGCAAAGATATTGATGCTGCTTGTGGTCAATTGGCAAATAAATCAATCACTTAAATTCAAAATCAGCGATTTAGCGTGTAACTAATGCGTGAAATTGTATCTTTATACCCCAATGAAAATCGTAGAGCAACTTAAACAACCTATTGCCACAGAGATGGAACGCTTCGAAGAAAAGTTTTCCACTGCCATGCGTTCTCAAGTAGCACTACTAAATCGTATTACCTATTACATTGTAAACAGAAAGGGAAAGCAAATGCGGCCTATGTTTGTTTTTTTGTCTGCAAAAATGTTGGGTAAGAATGAAGTCAACGAACGCAGCTACCGTGCGGCATCTGTAATTGAACTTATTCATACCGCCACACTTGTTCATGACGATGTAGTTGACGAAAGTTACCAAAGACGCGGATTCTTTTCAATCAATGCGCTTTGGAAGAATAAAATTGCTGTTTTGGTTGGCGATTATCTGCTATCAAAGGGATTACTACTTTGTATAGATCACAAAGATTTTGATTTACTTGAAATTATTTCTGTTGCCGTTCGTGAAATGAGTGAGGGCGAACTTTTGCAAATCGAAAAAACCCGCCGATTGGATATTGACGAGGCGATTTACTATGAAATTATTCGGCAAAAAACGGCAACACTTATTGCATCTTGTTGTGCGTTAGGCGCAGCATCAGTCCATGCTTCAAAAGACGTTATTGCGCAGATGCGCACCTTTGGAGAGAATATAGGCACAGCCTTTCAAATCAAGGATGATTTATTTGATTACGGCGAAACCAAAATTGGGAAGCCCACAGGAATTGACATTAGAGAAAAGAAAATGACATTACCTCTTATTCATGTGATGAATAAGGTAAGTGATAAAGAAAAAAAGTGGTTGATAGAGTCTGTTCGTCATCATAATAAAAACAAAAAACAGGTAAAAGCTGTGATTGCTTTTGTGAAAGAACATGGTGGACTGGACTATGCTACCAAGCAAATGCACGCTTTTAAAGACAAGGCATTAATGCAACTGCGCGTCTTTCCTCAAAACGAATTTCGAGACGCGCTAGAAGAAATGGTGCATTATGTGATTGACCGAAAAAAATAACTTCAACGAAATCCGTATTTTAGAGCTTATTTTTAGTTGTGATTCATAAATCTACCATTGACGCTGTTTTTGAAACTTCCCGACTTGAGGAGGTTATTGGCGATTTTGTGCAGCTTAAAAAATCGGGTTCTAATTTTAAGGGATTAAGTCCTTTTACAGATGAGAGATCACCAAGTTTTATGGTATCGCCTGTAAAGCAAATTTGGAAAGATTTTTCGAGTGGGAAAGGCGGCAATGTCATTGCTTTTTTGATGGAGCATGAACACTTTTCATATCCAGAGGCAATTCGCTATTTGGCAAAAAAATACAACATTGAAATTGAGGAAACTGAACAAAATGATGAGCAAAAAGCTGCTGCCAGCGCTCGTGAAAGCATGTATTTGGTTAGCTCCTTTGCACTTAGTTTTTTTCAAGATTCGCTTTTTGAAACAACACAAGGCAAGGCTATTGGCCTTAGTTACTATAAGGAGCGTGGCTTTACAGAAGAAACCATTCGTGATTTTCAGTTGGGTTATTCGCCCAACGAATGGACTGCTTTCACAGATGCTGCATTAAAGGCAGGTTATCAGTTAGATTTTTTAGAAAAAACAGGCCTCACTATTGTCAAAGAAGATAAAAAATTTGATCGTTTTAAAGGACGTGTGATGTTTCCCATTCATAGCATGTCGGGCCGTGTGTTGGGTTTTGGCGGTCGTATCCTAACGCAAGACAAAAAGGCGGCTAAATACATGAACTCACCAGAGAGTGAGATTTATAACAAAAGCAAGGTGCTTTATGGTCTTTATCAGGGAAAGCAAAGTATCGCAAAAGAGGATAATTGCTTTTTGGTAGAAGGTTATACGGATGTTATTCAAATGCACCAACGTGGTGTAAAAAATGTGGTATCTTCTTCAGGCACAGCATTAACTCCTGACCAAATTCGCCTTGTTCGGCGCCTTACACCAAATATAACCGTACTTTTTGACGGAGATGCTGCTGGATTGCGCGCATCACTTCGTGGTATTGATTTGATTCTTGAAGCGGGAATGAATGTTCGAGTATGCTCGTTTCCTGAGGGCGAAGACCCAGACAGTTTTGCGCGTACGCACTCTAAGGAAGAAGTGGAGGTTTTTTTATCGGAAAACGCAAAAGACTTTATTCAGTTTAAAGCTGCACTACTTGTAAACGAAGCTGCTCAAGACCCCATCAAAAAGGCAGAAACTATTCGGGAAATGGTGCAAAGTATTGCCAAAATTCCAGATAGAATTAAGCAAGAAGTATATGTGCGTTCGTGTGCTGCACAAATGGATATTAGCGAAGAAGTCCTCTTTGCTACATTAGCACAAGTGTCACAAAAAAATGCGACCAAACCTGCACAGCAAAAAGTGGCTCAACCCATGCAAGTGGTGGCTGCTGAGCAGCCTGTTTCCCATGTGAGTACCCGATTTGAGTTGGAGAAAAACATCATCAAAATACTGCTGCTTTACGGACATAAAGAAGTTGAATTTGAAGAACCCATTTTGCAAACAGACGAAAAATCGGGGGACTTAAAAATGATTAGCTCTAAAGTGAAGTCTCGTGTTTTTGAAAAGATTTATTTAGATCTGCAACAAGATGAAATTGACTTTACCACAAATTCATTCAAATTGCTTTATCCTAAAATTTTAAATGCGCTCAGCGAACAAGGGGAAATGCAAATGGACTCTTTTGTTTCTTCTTTGTCGCCTGAGCTGGCCACTGAAGTTTCAGACTTACTTTTGCAAGATGAACAATATACCCTGCATGATTGGGAACGTAAGAATATTTTTGTTTCTGACAAATCAAAGTCACTGCCAAGATGGGTGCATGAAATTATTTTGAGGTTTAGGTGCCAGTTAATTGATGAAAAGGTGTCAACACTTCAAGCGCAAACAGAAAATAATCATGAGGCACACCATAAAGATTTGTTAGAAGAAATTGTGCAGTACCACCAATTAAAAACACTACTTAGCGGAAGGTTAAATAGGGTGGTTTAATATAGATTCAAATCTACTTCTTGTGTTTTTCGTGCCAAATCAATGATGTTTTTGGCGTTGAGTTTTTTCATAATTCTCGCACGGTATGTACTTACGGTTTTGTCACTTATATTCAGGGCTAAAGCAATTTCTACGTTCTTTCTACCATTGATAAGCAACCGAAGCACTTGAATTTCACGCCGTGACAATATTTCAATAGGCGAGAGTGGGTTGGCACCAGTTTGATTAAAGGCAATAAGTTCTGCCAATTCGTTTGTAATGTAAACACCTCCAGAGCTAATTTTAAGGATGGCCTCTCTTAGTCTACTCAAGTGATTCGTTTTAGATAAATATCCAGAGGCGCCCGCTTTTAGTGAATTAATGGCGTAAACCTCCTCCTTTAAATTACTGAAAATCATGAAACGAACATCAGCGTGCATTTCTTTCATTTCATTAATTAAGTGAATTCCATCAAAACCAGGCAATTCTAACTCCAATACGACGATACTGACCTTTTTGGTTTTTAAGTAATCATAAAGATCTCTGTAGTGAAGTCCTTTTCCTACAATATCTATTTCTGTGGAATTTCGAAAAACCGCTTTTATTCCTTTATAGACTATAGGATGTGGATCAGCTACAAAAACGCGTATCATGAATTTAATTGTTGTCAACTAAAATAAAAAAATATTCTCATTGTTTGGAAGAATATACGATATCGTTTAAAATTTAAGGGTGAAGCAATGCCTTGGGGATTTCGCAAACAGGAATAGGATTCATTTTGTGCTTATTCGCATTATGGTGGCGTAAAAAAACACTAAGGACTTGTGCGTCTTTTCCTACAAAATCTTTTACAGTTTTACCTTCAGAATGTTGTTGCATGGCCCATTCAAGCTCTTCATAAGTCGCCCCCAATTGATCTTCGTCGTTTCGATCGTCATCCCAAAGGCCATCTGTAGGAGGTGCCTGTAAAATGGCGTCACTAACACCTATTTCCTTTGCTAGTGCACGCACTTCAGTTTTCGTTAAATCTGCAATTGGGCTAAGATCCACACCGCCGTCTCCGTATTTGGTGTAAAAGCCTACACCAAAATCTTCAACTTTATTGCCAGTACCAGCTACTAAATAGCGATGACGCGCAGCATAATAATATAGCGTAACCATTCGTAATCTCGAACGACTATTTGCCAACGATAACAATGCAGCATCGCTTGTATCGCCTTCGCTTGTGACTTCTGAAAAGGAAGTAAAAATAGGGTTTAGGTTTAGGGTCTTTCCACAAGCATTCGTAAAGTTTTTTTTAAGCCATTCAATGTGTTCTTGCGCTCGATCAATTTGATTTTTTTGTTGTTTTATGGGCATTTCTAGGCAGAGTGTTGGAAGTCCCGTTTTGGCGCACAGGGTAGAGGTAAGCGCCGAGTCAATACCACCCGAAACGCCAATTACAAATCCATTCATGCCATTTTCTAGGGCATAGGATTTTAGCCAATTGACAATATATTCGATCACTTCTTTGTTATTCATAGCATTTGTATCTTTAGTGCCTAAATGAAAAATTACACACACAGTAAAATTAGTAGATTTTTTCGTTACCAAAAAGCGGTTTTTTTTGGTTTTTTTTTATTGGTTATAGGCTGTGCCACCTCTACACATCCAAAGCCAGAGGGTTTGACTGAACCTCCTTTCGAGCTCATTCGTTTTGAACACTTGTTTTTTGGAGATTTGGATACTCCACTAGATCAATTGAAATCGAAATTCCCTTATTTTTTCCCTTCTCAAACGCCTGATGATATTTGGGAAGCTAAACGAACGGATTCACTACAACAAGCCCTGTTTAAGGCAACTCAATCCCTTTTTAAAGACGATTTAAAGCAGCGTACTTCGTATGTTCTCCGCTATGCAAATTATTATTTCCCCAACGACAAGCTACCAAGTAAAGTGATCACTTTGCTAACAGATGTAGATTATTCCCTTCGAGCCGTTGATGCCGATAGTTTATTGCTTATATCTATTGACACTTATCTAGGTGAATCTCACCACCTTTATAATGGCATACCACAATACATAAAGAATAGTCTTATTACCGAACATTTGGAATCCGAACTTATTGATGCACTTTCAGATCGTTATATTGTAAAAACAAATAGCAGGTCGTTTTTAAATCGTATGGTTACGCATGGTAAGCGCTTATTGCTACACGACTACTTGGCTCCAGACCTAGCTGCTTATCGGCATATTCAATACACTCAAAACGAATGGGATTGGGCAGTAACTCACGAAACAGATGTGTGGCGTTATTTTGTAGATAATGAATTGCTTTTTTCGTCAGACGAATCCCTGCGCTTCCGATTTTTAAGTCAAAGTCCATATTCAAAATTTTATTCTTATTTAGATGAAAATTCCCCTGGACGCATAGGGCAATGGATAGGTTATCGCATGGTGAAAGCTTACCAAAAACGCACAGGGGCAAGCCTGGAAAAAGTTCTTGCTGCTAACGCAAAAGAAATATTAAAAAAATCTAGATACAACCCTTAATATGCAACGTAAAACAGATATCACACTTAGCGTGACATTAGACGAAAACAACACACCAGAACACATGCAATGGTCGGCTCCCGATGGAGGTATAAAACACCAAGCTATGGAAGCTTTTTTTCTAAGCACATGGGACAAAGAATCGCAAGAGAGTGCACGCATTGATTTGTGGACAAAGGAAATGCCTGTAGATCAAATGCAAGTGTTTGTACATCAAATGTTGGTGGGCATTCGAGAATCGTATTTGAGGGCAACTGATGATGCTCAAATGGCAGAAGCCATGCAGCAATTTTGTGATTTTTTTGCGTCAGAGCGTAATCTTAATGACGTCAAAAAATCGAATTAAAGTAGCGTTCCAATATATGCCAATACGGCATCTTTCCCCAATCTTGATGTTGATGAGGTCACAAAATGCAGTGGGGTTTCTTCCCAAGCTCCCGCTAAAAGTGTGTTGAGGTAAGAAGATACAGTTGCCTCAATAACGCGGTCGGAAAGCTTATCTGCTTTTGTGAAAATGATAGAAAACGGGATTTGCTGCGTGCCCATCCATTCCATAAATTCTAAATCTATGGGTTGCGGTTCGTGCCGAATGTCAACAAGTATAAATGCATTTACAAGTTGTTTTCGTTCCAAAAAATAGTCGGTAATATATTGTTGAAACTCCTTTTTGTTTTTTTTGGAAACACGTGCGTAGCCGTAGCCAGGTAAATCTACAAGATGCCACTTTTCGTTAATCAAAAAGTGATTAATAAGTTGTGTTTTCCCTGGTTTTCCTGAAGTTTTCGCCAGCTTTTTACGGTCGGTAAGCATATTAATTAAAGACGATTTCCCAACATTGGAGCGCCCAATAAAGGCAAACTCTGGGAGGTTCGTGTTCGGACAAAGTGCCACACGTGAATTGCTTACAACAAACCTTGCGTTTTTGATACGCATCACTACATGTTATTTTCGCTAAGCCAGTTGGTAAGATATTCGTTAAATAACGCTGGATGTTCCATCATAGGTGCGTGGCCGCACTTGTCAATCCAGTACAGCGTTGAGTTAGGCAAAAGTTTATTAAACTCTTCGCCCACATTTGGAGGAGTAACGCCGTCTTGTTTTCCCCAAATAATTCCAGTTGGAGTGCTGATATTAGGTAAATCTTTAGCCATATTGTGTCGAATGGCACTTTTAGCAATGGTAAGGATTTTAATAAGTTTTTTTCTGTCGTTCACAGTTTCAAAGACATCATCAACCACTTCTTTGGTAGCTACTTTCGGATCGTAAAAAACATCTTGTGTTTTCTTTAAAATGTAATCGTAATTTTCACGTTTTGGGTAGCTTTCACCCATAGCGTTCTCGTACAACCCAGAACTTCCTGAAAGGACCAATCCCTTTACTTTTTCAGGGAATAGTTTTGTGTGAAGCAAACCAATATGTCCGCCCAAAGAATTTCCAATAAGCACCACTTTGTCCTCTCCCAAATGTGTGATAAAATCACGTAAATAATGCGCAAATTCCTTTACGTTGGTTTTGAGTAGTGGTAAATCATATAACGGTAATTCGGGGATAATAACTTTGTAGCCAAGCGCGGGAAAATGCTTTGCAACACCGTCAAAGTTACTCAATCCGCCCATCAAACCGTGTAAGATTACTAGTGGTACGCCCTCGCCTTTTTCAAAGTACTTAAAGCTTCCAGACTCTGTAAGTGGATCTTGCATGTGCATAAAATGAAACACAAAGATAGGTAATTCTGTTCCATGCTAAACGCATTTTTTTGTTTCTGTATTAAAGACTTAAAATGGCATATTCTAATGCATCAAAGCGTTCTGAAATAGCTTAATTAATTGATAATCAACAAAATGAATTTTACTTTTTCCTTGTGGTAAAACTTATTAACAATGTGGTAAAATGTGGTAAAATGTGGTAAAATTTTAGTAGTTTTGACTCATATCTAAGCATAAAAGCCGCAAGCGTGTCACACTTAATTGGAACATATCAATGCAAAGCTGATCCAAAGGGGAGGGTAAAAATCCCAACTGCCTTAGGGAAACAATTGTCGGATGCGCGTCAGCAGGCTTTTGTGATTAAACGTGCGGTTTTCCAGCCCTGTTTGGAGTTGTATTCATTAGCCGAATGGAATGCCTTAATGGAGCGGGTAAATAAGCTCAACAGGTTTAAAAAGAAAAACAATGACTTTATCCGCCGCTTTACTGCAGGCGTAAAGGTTGTGGAGCTTGACGCTACTGACAGGCTGCAAATTCCTCGTGATTTGGCACGGATTGCCAGTATTGAAAAAGAGGTGGTGTTGTCTGCTGCTGTGAATATAATTGAGATTTGGAATGCAGAGCGCTATGAAAAGGCAATTGATGAAGCAGCTGTGGATTTTGCTGCTTTAGCAGAAGAAGTAATGGGGGATGATGGAGATGACGTATCATAAGCCAGTGCTGCTATCTGAGTCTGTTGCAGGGTTAAACATCAAGCCCGCTTCGATTTATGTGGATGCAACATTTGGTGGCGGAGGGCACTCAAAAGAAATCTTGAATCAGCTCGACGAACAAAGTAGGCTTTTTGCTTTTGACCAAGACGAAGATGCGCATCAAAACTTCATTGACGACTCGCGCTTTACACTTATCCCACATAATTTCAAACATTTGCATCGATTTTTAAGGTTTCACAAAGTTGCTAAAGTCGATGGTGTTCTTGCAGACTTAGGAGTTTCATCTCATCAGTTTGACACTCCCGAAAGAGGTTTTTCTATACGATTTGACGGTCCTTTGGATATGCGCATGAATCAGCAGCAAAAACGAACGGCCAAAGATGTTGTAAACACCTACTCAGAAACGGATTTGGCAGATGTGTTATTTGCTTTTGGCGAATTGCGCAATGCCCGAAAATTAGCACAACAAATTACACAAAACAGGATAAACGAAATCAGCACAACACAAGAGTTAAACGAACTTCTTTCAGGCTTTTTGCCAAAAGGGAACGAGCACAAAGTGCTTGCTAAAATTTATCAGGCGTTGCGCATGGAAGTAAATAAAGAAATTGAGGTATTGCAAGATTTTTTGTTGCAATGCAAGGAAGTCTTGGGTGTTGGGGGCAGGTTAAGTGTTATCAGTTATCATTCACTTGAAGATCGCTTGGTAAAACGTTTTATTCAAAACGGAAATTTTGAAAGCGAACCCAAAAAAGATGCTTTTGGAAATCCAGAAAAATACTTTAAAAAATGGGGCGGACTTCAAGTGCCGTCGCAACATGAAATCAATGAAAATAACAGAGCACGAAGCGCAAAATTACGCGTAGCTGAACGCATATGAAAACAGGAATTTTAAATCTGCTCAAGGGAACTTTTTTGGTGCAAGAAGGCGCATCAAAAAACTGGCGATTTATCTTATTTGTTTTTTTTCTAGCGGGACTTATGATTACCGCTTCGCATAAGGTTGACCAGAAAGTGGTGCAAATAGAAAAAGCCAGTAAGCAGTTGCAGGCTGTACGAAGTGAGTTTGTTTCTGTGCGCGAAGAAGTTATGCATAAGCGCATGGAAACCCAATTGGCAAACAAACTGGAAACTCAAGGGGTGTTGCCTCCAGACAAATCGGCAATTCAAATAATCGTTTTAGCAAATGAATAAGCAAAGAAACATGATGTCTCGTGGCTATTTAGTTGTCTTTGTGCTTTTTGTGCTTGGCGTTACAGTAGGGTACCGATTGGTGTCATTGCAGCTTACTCAGGGAGATAAGTACCGTGCCTTAGCTGAGAAAAGGAGCATCAAAAACGTAGAGGTGCTGCCAGTTCGCGGAAACATATATAGTGAAGATGGCAGCTTATTAGCCACCTCAGTTTCTAAATACAGCATTCATTTTGATGCCGTTACAGTTAGCGAAAGAGTTTTCCAGCAAGAGCTAGGAGCTTTAAGTGATTCGTTAGCCAAATTACTTGGTAATTCAAGTAATTATTACACAAAATTGTTGCGCAATGCACGCTCAAAACGCAGCCGCTACCAACTTGTTGCCCGCCGATTATTATACCCGCAATACCAGCGTATTCGCAAATTCCCCATGTTTCGTTTAGGAGGGGTAAGAGGTGGCTTTATTGTGGAGCGTCAATTTATTCGTGACTTACCTCTTGGTAAAATTGCTGAGCGCACGATTGGTTATGAACAGCGAAACCCAAATGGAACCTATTTAAAAGTAGGGCTAGAAGGTGCGTATGGAATTCCGTTGAGAGGCCAATCTGGACGACAATTGCGTCAACGCATTGCTAATAATCAGTGGAAACCGTTAACAAACGACTACCAACAAGAACCCGTTGATGGTTTGGATGTGTGGACGACTCTTGATACAAATTTACAAGATGTTGCGCACCATGCGTTACTTGGTGCATTGGAGAAATATGAAGCGGAGCACGGAACCGTAGTGGTTATGGAGACAAAAACAGGTGCGGTAAAAGCCATTTCAAATTTGGGGCGTACAAGCGACAATAAATATTTTGAACGTTTGAACTATGCTGTTGGTGAAGCCCACGAGCCAGGATCTACGTTTAAGTTGTTTGCGCTTATGGCGGCACTTGAAGACAAAGTAATTGATACTACGACCCTAGTGAACACCGAAAAAGGAAAACTAACATTTTTTGGAAAATATCATGTTCGTGATTCAAAACGAGGAGGTTATGGGGTTATCCCAGTAAGTCAAGTCTTTGAACGATCCTCGAATACAGGTATTGTAAAGTTGATTTACGAAAACTATAAAGAAAACCCATCGCAATTTACGGACAGGCTTTTATCAATGGGGTTAGATAAGCCTTTGGGCTTGGCGATTACGGGAGAGGGAACACCAAAAATACCACACCCCAAAGATGCAGATTGGGACGGATTGGATTTACCGTGGATGGCATTTGGCTACGGGGTTTCGCTTACACCGCTTCAAACACTTAGTTATTATAATGCTATTGCAAATGATGGTGAGTTGGTATTACCCCGTTTTGTTTCGTCTGTTCGAAGTATAGATGGCAAGGTGGTAAAATCGTTCCCTAAAAAAGTACTAAACCCTGCTATTTGTTCTTCAGAAACACGCTCAAAATTGCAAAAATTAATGGAAGGTGTGGTTAAAAACAAGTGGGGAACAGCCCATAATATCTATGACGAAAAAATTTCAATAGCTGGAAAAACAGGCACTTGTCAAGTAGATTATACTACAGATAACATGCAGTATATCTCAAGTTTTGTTGGATATTTTCCTGTCGAAAATCCAACCTACTCTTGCATTGTAGTAGTGCATAAGCCAAATAAAAGAATAGGGTACTATGG
The DNA here is from genome assembly GCA_949487855.1 of Bacteroidota bacterium. GTDB lineage: Bacteria > Bacteroidota > Bacteroidia > Flavobacteriales > Flavobacteriaceae > UBA7446. The sequence goes on along the minus strand of CATAMV010000049.1, from coordinate 21,427 downwards.
GAATGTGGTGGCTGCGCCCGTATTTAAGAAAATCGCGCAAGCTGTTATTCATGACATTCCACAAGAAAGTACCGTAACACTTGATAAAATTGCTACATTAAATTACCAAAAAAACAAACCAGATACTACAGAACTACTCAACAAAGAACGTATGCCGGATGTTCGGGGGTGGCCTGCTATGGAGGCAGTTGCCGTACTTGAAAATTTAGGTATTTCGGTAAATCTCAAGGGAAAAGGAAAGGTATTGCGTCAGTCGCAAAAGCCAGGTGTGCAGCTTAAGAAGAATCAAACCGTAACATTAACGCTAACATGAAGTTACTAAAAGACATCTTGTTTGGCGTTTCGTTGCACTCGGTTTCGGGTAACACGCATATCAAAATTAACCACCTATCTTTTGACTCACGTACTGTTAATAAAGGCGCGCTGTTTGTTGCGATAAAGGGAACTGCCAACGATGGACACACCCATATTGCTGATGCCATTCAAAAGGGAGCTGTTGCTGTATTGTGTGAAGAAATCCCGTCAATACTTCATAAAGGTGTTACGTACGTTTCAACTGCAAATTCTCGCCGTGCATTGGCTACAGTTGCAAATCACTGGTATGATAAGCCAAGCGCTGAACTCAAATTAGTAGGTGTAACTGGAACAAATGGTAAAACTTCTGTGGCTACTATGGCATATCAATTATTACATCAATTGGGGTACACGACAGGACTATTATCAACGGTGGAAATACGAATAGGTGAAAAAGTTTTGCCAAGCACACACACCACTCCAGATGCACTGACTACGAATGAGATTTTACGCCAAATGGTTGATGCGGGTGTTACCCATTGTTTTATGGAAGTATCGTCGCATGGCATCGATCAGGATAGAATTGCAGACTTAAAGTTTTCGGGAGGAGTTTTCACCAATCTTTCCCACGACCATTTGGACTATCACAAGGACTTTAAAACCTATAGAGATACCAAAAAAATGTTTTTTGATTCGCTTCCAGAAGATGCTTTTGCACTTTCTAATGCCGATGATAAAAACGGTTCTTTTATGTTGCAAAACACCAAGGCTATAAAATACTTTTTTGGCATGAAAAGTATTGCAGATTTCCATGTGAAAGTATTGGAAAAAAGCTTTTCGGGAATGCTCTTAAAGTTACAACATGACGAAGTTTGGACCTCTTTGGTAGGTACATTTAATGCTTCAAATTTTGTATGTGTTTTTGCTGTAGGTGTGCTACTGGAAATTGATAAAAACGAACTTTTAACTGCGTTGAGTACGCTAAAAGGAGCAGCAGGACGTTTTCAGGCAGTTACCACATACCCTGTTACAGCAATTGTAGATTATGCACACACACCTGATGCATTAGTTCAAGTGTTGGAAACCATAGCTACGCTGCGCACGCGCAATGAAAAACTCATCACTATTGTGGGTTGTGGCGGAAATAGGGATAAAGCCAAGCGTCCGCTAATGGCAAAAACAGCCGTAGAAAAAAGTGATTTGACCATTTTTACATCTGACAATCCAAGAAATGAGGATCCTGAGGAAATCATTTCAGATATGCTCGAAGGCATTTCGATGGAAGTCAACCATAAACACCTTACCGTTCTGGATAGGGCACAAGCCATAAAAACCGCGTGCACTATGGCGCAGCCACAAGACATCATTTTGGTGGCAGGCAAAGGGCATGAAACCTATCAAGAACAAAATGGAAAACGCCTTCCATTTGATGACGTGGCGCAACTTAAACAACAACTACAAATTAAGAAATAATGCTGTACTATTTGTTTGAATATTTAGAAAAAACCTATCAATTACCAGGTGCTTCATTGTTTGGTTACATTTCTTTTCGTGCTGCGGTAGCCATTATTTTTTCACTTTTGGTTACTGCCGTTTTGGGAAAACGCATTATTGCGATGTTGCAGCGCTACCAAATGGGTGAAACCATCCGCGATTTAGGACTTGAAGGGCAGCAAGAAAAGGCAGGTACGCCTACAATGGGTGGCTTGATGATTATTTTCGGAACATTGATCCCTGTTTTACTACTTACAAAACTCGATAACATCTATATCATTTTGCTGATAGTTACTACGGTTTGGATGGGACTAATAGGCTTTTTGGATGACTACTTAAAAGTAAAAAAGAAAGACAAAGCAGGTCTTAAAGGACGTTTCAAAATTGTGGGTCAGCTAAGTCTTGGGTTGCTTGTTGGTGCAGTATTATATTTCCATCCAGATGTAACAATTAGACAACAAATGGATGTGGGTGGTGCTTTTATGCAAGAAGAAAAATCAGCCAAAACAACCATTCCATTATTTAAAAATAACGAATTTGATTACAGCGATGTCATTGCATGGGCAGGCGATGGCGCAGCCGATTACGCATGGCTGATTTTTATTCCAGCGGTCATCTTTATCATTACTGCCGTTTCTAACGGCGCAAATCTTACCGATGGCGTAGATGGATTAGCGGCAGGGACAGCTTCTATTTCTGTACTTACCCTTGGGGTTTTTGCGTGGGTGTCTGGGAACATCATTTTTGCCGATTATCTCAATGTGATGTATATCCCTCAAATAAGTGAAGTGGTTGTTTTTGTTGCTGCTTTTGTGGGGTCTTTAGTTGGCTTTTTGTGGTACAATGCTTATCCAGCTCAGGTGTTTATGGGCGATACAGGAAGCCTAACTATTGGTGGAATTATAGCGGTGTTAGCACTTGCGGTTCGCAAAGAGTTATTGATTCCCATTTTGTGCGGGGTGTTTTTGATTGAGAACCTTTCTGTGGTGCTACAAGTGGGCTATTTTAAATACACCAAAAAGAAATTTGGCGAGGGGAAGCGCATTTTTAAAATGGCGCCTCTACACCATCATTATCAAAAATTGGGGTACCACGAAAGTAAAATTGTGAGTCGTTTTTGGATTGTAGCCATCATGCTAGCCATCATCAGTCTTGTAACACTAAAAGTTAGATAATGAAGAAATTGGTAGTACTTGGCGGAGGTGAAAGCGGCATTGGTGCAGCACTATTGGCACAGCGAAACAATTGGGACGTTTTGGTGTCAGACGCAGGCACACTATCTACTGCAGCTAAGCAAGAGTTTGAGTCAAATAATATTTCTTGGGAAGAAGGGGGCCATTCTTTAGATAAAATTTTGGAAGCTTCACTTGTGGTAAAAAGCCCTGGAATTCCAAATCACGTTGCTGTAATTGTTGCCATAAAAAAAGCGAGAACTCCAATCGTTTCAGAAATCGAGTTTGCCAGTAATTATACGAATGCAACGCTTATTGGCATAACGGGTAGTAATGGCAAAACTACAACTGCAATGCTCACACATCATTTGCTTATAGAAAGTGGGGTGAATGCAGGACTCGCAGGGAATATAGGAAATAGCTTTGCAAAAGCGGTAATTGAAGATCAACATGAAGTGTATGTATTGGAAATCAGTAGTTTTCAGTTGGAACATATTCAAACATTCCACCCGCATATAGCTGTAATTACGAACCTCACTCCGGACCATTTGGATCGATACGGCAACTCTTTTGAGGCGTATTGCGATGCCAAGTTTAACCTCATTAAAAATCAAACTGAAAACGATCATTTTTTGTACGATGCTGGTGATAAGTCCATCGTTTCGGGTATAGCCCGACACGATGTGAAAGCAAAACAGCATCCATATACCAACGCTAATACAAATCCTATGTTCACCATTGATAACCCTTCGCTTCGTGGTCGCCACAATGCTAAAAATGCAATGGCTGCCGCCACAATAGCACAATTATTTCAATTGAGTAGCCAAGAAATACAAGCCAGTTTACAAACTTTTCAGGGTGCAGCACACCGCCTAGAACATGTTGTAACAATTTTAAAAGTAGCTTACATCAACGATTCTAAAGCCACTAATGTCAACGCAGCTTTTTTTGCTCTTGACAGCATGACCAAACCAACAGTGTGGATTGTTGGAGGAGTTGATAAAGGCAACGATTACACGAGTCTATTGCCTCTTGTTCATGAAAAGGTAAAAGCAATTGTTTGCATAGGAGTCGATAATCAAAAAATAATGGATGTTTTTGCTCCAGTTGTTGATGTTCTTGTAGAGGCTCAAAGCATGGATGTGGCAGTAAATGCAGCCTATAAATTGGCTGTAAAGGGGGATGCGGTATTGCTATCACCTGCCTGTGCAAGTTTCGATTTGTTTGAAAATTTCGAGGACAGAGGAAATCAATTTAAAGCAGCAGTTAGAAGATTATAGGATGAAATTAAGGCAATACTTACAAGGCGATAAATCTATTTGGGGAATAGTGGTATTACTATCTATTTTTTCCTTTTTGCCTGTGTATAGTGCTAGTTCAAATTTGGTTTATGTTGTGGGTTCTGGATCTGTTTTTGGACACTTGCTTAAACATATTGCTATTGTTTGTGTGGGCTGGATTATAATGTATGCAGTGCATCTTGTACCATTTCGCTATTTTTCTGGTCTTGCCAAAATTGGAATTCCAATAGTCGTTATTTTATTGATTATAACCGCGCTGCAAGGCACAACTATTGAGGGTGCAAATGCAAGTAGATGGCTGAATATTCCCATTATAGGTATGTCGTTCCAAACATCTACACTAGCTACAGTAGTTTTATTAGCCTATGTTGCCGATTATTTTGCGACCAAACGTGAAGTTAAAATCCGTTTTGTTGAAAGCCTTCTGCCGCTTTGGTTTCCTGTATTTCTTATCGTTTCCTTAATTCTGCCTGCAAACTTATCCACGGCGTTACTCTTATTGTTTATGGTTGCGGTTGTAGCCTTTTTAGGGAGCTATCCGTTAAAGTTTTTACTTGGCATGTTAGGAGTAGCAATTTTGGGACTGGTTATTTTTGTTTTGCTTGCTAAAGCCTATCCAGATGCGTTTCCAAATCGTGTGGACACATGGATGAGTCGAATCGATAGTTTTTCGGGCAATGGCACCAATACTACCGATTACCAAATTGAACGCGCAAAGGCTGCAGTTGCTGTGGGTGGTGTAGTAGGAATTGGTGCTGGAAAAAGCATGATGAAAAATGTACTGCCTCAAAGTTCATCGGATTTTATTTATGCCATCATTGCGGAAGAATACGGAATGCTAGGCGCGTTATTTTTACTTTTTTTGTTTCTGTTGTTGTTGCTCCGCATTTTGATAAATGCCAATAAATCGGAAAGCTTTTTTGGGCAATTACTGATTTTAGCTATGGGGATACCAATCGTTACGCAAGCCTTTATCAATATGGGTGTTGCGGTTGCGTTATTGCCTGTAACAGGACAGTCGTTGCCACTAATCAGTAGTGGTGGAACCTCACTTTGGATGACTTTTTTGGCAGTCGGGATTATTTTGAGCGTAAGTGCCAATAGAAAAGCAGCAATACAAGAGAATGAGTCTAACCCTTTAGCAGCACTTAGTGATGAAGCCTAAACTTATCATTTCGGGAGGCGGCACGGGAGGCCATATTTTTCCAGCATTGGCTATTGCCGATGAAGTAAAGATGCAATTTCCAGAAGCTTCTATTCTTTTTGTAGGGGCCTATAACCGTATGGAAATGCAGCGTGTTCCCAAGGCAGGCTACCGCATTAAGGGATTGTGGATTTCAGGTTTTGATAGAAAAAATATGTTACGCAATTTGTTGTTTCCTTTAAAGCTAGGATGGAGTTTACTTCAAGCGTTTGCTGTTTTAGTCCGATTTCGTCCCAATGCCGTGGTAGGTACAGGCGGTTTTGCAAGCGGACCTTTGGTTTTTGTGGCGTCACTTCTTGGAATTCCTTCTTTGTTACAAGAGCAAAATGCTTTCCCTGGTGTCACGAACAAACAACTTGCACAACGCGCTCAAGCCATTTGTTTGGGAAGTGCCGCAGCACAAAAATTCTTTCCAAAAACAAAATCTTTGGTCACTGGAAATCCAGTTCGTGCTGCGCTATTTCAAGATATTTCAAAGGTTGAGGCGTGTAAAACCTTAGGAATCAATGCAAACAAATTCACCCTTTTGGTTATGGGTGGAAGTTTGGGCGCACGTAAAATTAATCAACTCGTCAAAAATCATTTACATGACATTCAACAACTCGACGTTCAGCTCATCTGGCAATGCGGAAATCTTTACACCACTGATTATCAACCCTTCGCAAACGAAAACACCCATGTGGTTCCGTTCATCGACCATATGCCAGCGGCATATGCAGCCGCAGACCTTGTGGTGTCGCGCGCAGGCGCGTTAGCTATTTCGGAGTTGTGCCTGATGGGTAAGCCAACCATGTTCATCCCATCGCCTAATGTTGCTGAAAATCATCAAGAAAAAAATGCACAAGCACTTGAGGACAAACAAGCTGCCTATATGGTAGTGGAAAAAGATGCAGATAAAACGTTTTGGCCTTCCCTTAAATCAATGATTGAAGACGAAGCATTGCGAAAAACACTTGGTGAAAACATCAAATCGTTTGCGCATCCAAATGCGACAAAAGAGATTGTAAAAAAACTAACCCAACTCATTTCTCATGTATAAAACTCCGGTATATTTTGTGGGAATTGGTGGTATCGGAATGTCTGGTGTGGCGCAATATTTCTTGGCACAAGGGCATGCTGTTGCAGGCTATGACCGCACCTTGACTCCGCTCACCAAAAAGTTAGTGGCAATGGGCGCAACTGTCACAGATAGTGAAGATATTAGCGCCATTCCGAAATTGTTTACAGACGCTGCTCAAACTAAAATAATTTACACTCCTGCAATTCCTTCAGATTCGCCTTTGCTGAACTTTTTTCAAACAGGTGGCTTTAGACTTCAAAAAAGAGCTGAAATTATTGGTGAAATTAGTGCTACTATGCCTTGTTTGGCAGTTGCGGGAACGCATGGAAAAACAACAACAACATCTTTGCTAACGCATTTGTTGCGTGCAAGTGGTAAAAAAATCACGTCTTTTTTGGGAGGGATAGCAGAGAACATTGGAAGTAATTTTTTACTCGAAGGTCAAGATGTGATGGTGGTAGAAGCTGATGAGTTTGATCGCTCTTTTATGTATTTATTCCCTACGGCAATTGCGCTCACGTCTATGGACGCAGACCATTTGGATATTTATGGTACTTCAGATGAACTCACCAAAACGTTTAGCGAATTTGCGGCTAAAGTTTCACCCGAAAAACGATTTATTCGCAATGGATTAGCCGTTGAAGGGAATTCTTTTGGAATGGATGTTGGGACACATCGCGTGGTAAATTTACGAACAAAAGAGGGCTGTTATATTTTTGATTTCCAAACACCAAAAACTACAATTACAAATCTAAAACTCCCTTATCCAGGGAAACACAACTTGATGAATGCTGCAGCTGCATTGGCATTGGCGTTGGAAGTAGGCTGTGATGCAAAGACCTTACGAAATGGTTTGGCAACATTTAAGGGTGTTGATCGCAGGTTTAGCTTGCGCATGACTTCTCCCAAGATATTGATAGACGATTATGCACATCATCCAACCGAAATTAATGCTATTGTAGATGCACTTGAGTCGTTTTATCCAAACAAAAGAAAACTAGGTGTTTTTCAGCCGCATTTGTTTTCGCGTACGCGCGACTTCGCCGGTGGCTTCAAGAAAGCCCTTACTCGCTTTGACGAAGTGCTACTTTTGGATATTTACCCCGCTCGAGAGTTACCTTTAAAAGGAATTTCAAGCCAAATGTTGATGGATGAATCGCATTGCAATACCGCTCTAATTTCCAAAGCATCACTTGCACAAAAAGTGACAAATTCTACGTCCGAAGTTGTGGCAATTATGGGCGCTGGAGATATTGCTTTTGAAGTGCCAAATATTATACAAACTCTTATGAATCAACACCATGAATAAAATGATTTTGGCTTCGATATTGTTTGTGATGTTGGTAATACTCAGTGTTTTTATGCATCAACGAAATGCATTGCGGGAAGTGCATTTGGAATCAATTCGTTGGGCTGACAATCGCCCAAGATTGATTTCTCAAGACTCCGTTAATAAATTGTTGAAAGTTGTATTGAGTGATAGTGCGTCTGCGTTCAAAAGTGGTCTAAATTTGAGAAACATTGAACAGACGCTTAACCAAAATGCTTGGGTCGAAGACGCCCAAAGCTTCGTGTCCATTAACGGCGGGTTGGGCGTTCACGTTACATCCAAAATACCAATTGTGCGCGTAGAGGGCGATAGTAATTATTATCTTGATGCAAGTGGAGTACCATTTCCACTTTCAAAAAACGAGTCGGTTGTGGTGCCTATTTTTTATGGAAACCCCACTGCCAATCAACGCCTTTTGCTTATTGATGCCGTTCAAAAAACAGCTCAAGATGTTTTTATGTCTGACCATGTGGTTGCCTACGAGTGGCTTCCAGAAGGATTGGCATTAGAATCGCGTCAAGAGACGTATCAAATTGTCTTGGGTACACCAGATCAGCTTGAGCAAAAATTTAAAAAATACAAAGCATTCTACGCTAAAATGCAAGATAGCACTGTATTAAAAACCTATAAAAAAGTAAATCTTTCGTTTCACGGACAAGTAGTTTGTTCAAAATAAAACATGATATGGATCAAGAAAAATTCGCCGTTGGATTAGACATTGGAACCACAAAAATAGTGGCGATGTTGGGTGCAAAGAATGAATACGACAAGTTAGAAATTGTTGGTATTGGGAAATCAAAAAGTCAGGGTGTTCATAGAGGTGTGGTAAATAATATCACCCAGACCATTCAGTCTATTCAGGCCGCTGCTCAAGAAGCGGAGGGTGTATCGGGCAAAAAAATTGAAAGTGTTGTGGTGGGTATTGCCGGTCAGCACATTCGCAGTTTGCAACACAGCGACTATATTACACGTACAAACCCAGATGCTGTAATTGATGAGGCAGATATTGAACGGCTAAAAAATCAGGTTTTTAAATTGGTCATGCTTCCGGGCGAGGAGATTATTCATGTGCTTCCTCAAGAATATAAAGTAGATGGACAGGCTGAAATTAAAGAACCAATCGGTATGTACGGTGGTCGCTTAGAAGCTAATTTTCATGTGGTTGTTGGTCAAGTTTCATCTATTCGAAATATCATGCGCTGCGTAAAATCTGCAGGATTAGATTTTGGAGGCATCACACTTGAGCCACTTGCCTCTGCTGATGCGGTGCTTAGTCAAGAAGAAAAAGAAGCAGGAGTTGCCCTTATTGACATTGGAGGTGGAACAACTGATTTAGCCATTTTCAAAGACGGTATTATTCGCCACACAGCTGTAATTCCTTTTGGTGGAAACGTCATTACTGAAGACATCAAAGAGGGTTGTTCTATCATTGAGAAGCAAGCAGAAATGCTTAAAATTAAGTTTGGTTCTGCGTGGCCTGGTGAAAACAAAGACAATGAGATTGTTTCGATTCCTGGACTTCGTGGTCGCGATCCAAAAGAAATTACGCTTAAGAACTTATCCAAAATCATACATGCACGAGTTCAAGAAATCATAGAACAAGTATATGCAGAGATAAAAAATTACGGACACGAGGAGCAGAAGAAAAAGCTTATCGCGGGCATTGTCCTTACAGGTGGCGGAAGTCAGCTAAAACACTTAAAACAACTTGTCGAGTACATTACGGGAATGGATACGCGGATTGGATATCCAAACGAGCATCTTGCAGGAGATACTGACAAAACCACGGCAAGTCCGCTTTATGCTACGGCTGTTGGTTTGGTGATGAATGCTGCAGTTAACCAACTACCTTCTTTAGAGGAAGAACACGAGTCGGTTGCAGAAGGGGAGACATCACAATCTTTACCAGACAAACCAGCTAAACGCAGTTCAGTAATTGACCGATTTACAGAGAAATTAAAAACATTTTTAGAAAGCGCAGAATAAATTTTTCTTATGGATTCATTTGATAATATCACATTCGATTTACCTAAAAACAGGAGTAACGTCATCAAGGTTATTGGTGTTGGTGGCGGCGGCAGCAATGCCTTAAATTACATGTACCGTCAAGGCATCAATGGTGTGGACTTTGTAGTTTGTAATACCGATGCACAAGCACTTGAAAACAGCCCTGTTCCAAATAAAATACAGCTTGGTGTTTCGCTGACGGAAGGGTTGGGCGCAGGCGCAGATCCAGAAGTTGGAGCGCAATCTGCCATTGAAAACTTAGATCAAATTTCGGACGCCTTAAGAGTGAACACCAAAATGGTATTTATAACTGCTGGAATGGGCGGCGGAACAGGTACAGGAGCTGCACCTGTCATTGCAAAATTGGCGCAGGAACTCGGGATTTTAACCGTTGGAATTGTTACGATGCCTTTTCAATTTGAGGGAAAAACACGAAACGAACAAGCACAGCAGGGATTAAATAACTTGCGTAAACACGTTGACTCGCTTATTGTCATCAACAATAATAAATTAAGAGAGGTCTATGGCGATTTAGGCTTTAAGCAAGGTTTTGCAAAAGCGGATGAAGTATTGGCAAATGCGTCGCGTGGAATAGCAGAGGTTATTACAAATCACTACACCCAAAACATTGACCTTAAAGATGCCAAAACGGTACTAGCCAATAGTGGAACTGCCATTATGGGCTCTGGTACGGCATCTGGTAGCCAACGGGCAAATGAGGCTATCGTACAAGCTTTAGACTCTCCTTTACTAAATGACAATAAAATTTTAGGTGCAAAGAACGTATTACTGCTTATCGTTTCTGGAAGTGATGAAGTTACCATTGATGAGATTAGTGGAATTAATGAATTTATTCAGAAAGAGGCAGGGAATAATACCAATATCATCATGGGTATTGGAGAGGACGAAACCCTTGACAATGCTATTACGGTTACGATTATTGCAACGGGTTTTGCACCCGATATGCAACAAGAAATTGTACACGCCGATCCACAAAAAATCATCCATTCTTTAGATGACGACCAAAAGGTAACTCATGATTTGTCTGTTGGTCAAATTCCGCTTTTTGAACCCGAAGTGGTATCATCAAAAGCTATTTTTGAAGAGAAAATTGAAGAGACAACTTCCTTTGAGGGATATGTACCCACAACGGAAGTCCTACGCACACTGGATGTTTCTTTCGAAATCGTTAGTGCCCCTTTGGAAGTATCAAAAACAACTGATATGGGATCGTTTACGATACAGGATATCACACCCACAGTTCACGATATTGAAGTTATTGATGCTGAAGAAGTGCTTCCAGAACCGCAGAAAAAATCTCCTTTAGACGAACCTTTAACTGTACAGCCACCGCAACACGAAGCACCTGCGGTATTATTCCAATTGGATGACGATAGTCAAGATGTGAGTTTGCAATCTAGCGAGAGTGAAGTGAAACGTTTTGTATTGGAAATGGATGAAGAACCTGCTCCTGTTTCTGCTGCAGTAATGCAAACACAAGCTTCAGAACAAAAACCAGCTGTGGAAGTAAGCAAGCCATTTTCTCCAATTGACGGTACAATTGAAGAAGGTTTATCTCGAAGAACCGAGGAGCGAAAAGAAAAGCTAAAGCAGTTTAATTATCGTTTTAATCAAAATAGTAAGCTAGAGGATTTGGAGCGTGAACCCGCATATAAGCGTCATGAAATTGATTTAGATGAGCCGGATGATAATGATGCATCTGCTTCACGAACAAGTCTTAGTACAGACAGTAAAGACGAGCTGCAACTCCGTACAAATAATTCTTTTTTACACGATAACGTTGACTAAATATGAGTTTACAAGAACAAGTTACCCAACAGCTTAAAACCGCCATGAAAGCCAAAGACAGCGTTGCGCTAGAATCACTTCGAGCCATAAAATCTGCCATTTTATTGACACAAACACAAGCTGGTGCCAAAGACCTTACCGCAGAGGATGAAATCAAGTTGGTTCAGAAATTGGTAAAGCAACGAAAAGATAGCGCCGAGATTTTTCGTCAGCAAGGACGCGAAGATTTAGCTGAACCTGAGGAAGCACAAATTAGAATCATTGAGCAGTTTTTGCCCGAGCAATTAGATGAAGCCGCCATTGCTAAAATCATTGAAGGTATTATTACTCAAACGAATGCCGAGGGGATGAAAGATATGGGTAAGGTTATGGGCATGGCAACTAAAACTATGGCAGGTAAAGCGGATGGGAAAACCATTTCGGCTATCGTTCGTCAAAAATTGACGTAACACGTTTTTAAAATCGTATTTTTTCCTTTAAATGGCCCAGTAGTTCAACTGGATACCCGCCCGAACGTATCGTTCGGTACGGGCGGGGAATATCAGATTTCGGTATTCCTTTTGTTTACGGCCATTACCGTTATATATTTGCTTGAATTAATTAGTAAACGGCCCAGTAGTTCAACTGGATAGAATATCAGATTTCGGCTCTGAGGGTTGGGGGTTCGAATCCTCCCTGGGTCACGCAATCGGAGAATTGATTCACAGGAATTGGTTCTCCTTTTTTTATGTTTGAGATTTCCTTCGATAAAATCGGAATTGAGCCAAAAATAGCGTTCACTTTTGGGGTTCGAACTCTGTCGTTTGACTTATTGTAACCCAATCTGGATGGAAAGACTAAATGTTGCAGTTTTTGTCGTTGTTTTAAATCTCTATCAATCCATATCTTTGTTAATCACGATGGAAATTATAATGTTACGGTTGCAAGCAATAAAAATATAAACAATACAGCCCTAAGGGCAAGCTGCGACCAAGAAAATGCTGAAGCTAAACTTCAACGAAGAAAAATAAATGTGGGGCGTATTCACCTAGAAGAAGGAGAATATACCTAAATGTAAAAGTTATGTCGACGCAGCGTGCAAAAATTATTTAAATGAAATATTTTATACCGTTTATAAATTAAATAATATCATGAATATCAAAATTAAATCCTCCATCCTTTTTTTGAGCATTACGGTATTGTCTCTTAATTTATACGCCCAGGATATTACTGTCGGTAATACATTGTTCGTTCACCTTAAAAAAATAAATAATGTTTGGTGGTTTGTAGACGCGAATGGTGAAAAATTCATCTCAACCGGAATGAATCATATGCAAGCCAACATTAGATTTGCCGATTACAACAAAGCATACTGGGCGGAAAAATTCGGTAAAGACATACTCCAAAATGAGCGTTTCAATGACAGATCAACAGCTGCTGTAAAAAAGTGGATGGCCCAAACTACCAAAGATCACAAAGACTTTGGTTTTAATACCATTCCCTATCACCGTCAATTGAATATTCCAGACGAATATTTTGAAGAACTAGAAATTTTTTATTTTGGAAAAATAAAAACGGGAATTATCCACGCCAATCGTGTGAAAAAGCTATCTCCAAATGGTAAGTTTCCAGATGTATTTAGTTCGCAATTTAGGGAAAGAGCTGATCGCATTGCAAAAGAATACTGCTCCAAACATAAAGACAATAAATACTTCCTTGGATACACTTATGAAGACTTGCCCGCTTATGAATATAAAATGTACAAGCAAGCACATTTAAGACAAAATAAAGACTTCGTTTACCATCCATGGGTCGCCGATATCATCAACAATAAAGGCATGACAAATGGAAAGAAAGTATGGCTTTCCATTCTTAAAAATAATTACAGCAGCCCAAAAGAAATGGCTGCGAATTATAATATCGAAATAAAAAGTTGGGAAGATGTTGCTGCAATTGCAAGTTGGCCTGAGCCAAATGATAAAAATAAATGGTTAATCGATCAAGAAGATATGAATAAAAAGATTCTTGACAATTGGCATAGCATTAATCGTGAATCTATTCTGAAATACGACCCTAATCATCTAATCTTTGGAGACAAAATATTTAGTCATGGTAAAGGACATCCAGACTGGGTATTTGAAATTGTTGGCAAATATGTAGATGTTTTGCTCATTCAAGATTACGAAATGTTAAAACCTTCACATATTAAAGAATTAGAACGCTACCATCGCCTTTCAGGAAAACCCGTATTGAATGGTGATGCGTCCTATGCCGTTACTGTGAAAGAACAAAAAGCTTCAAAAGGATTGCAAGTAGAAAGCCATGCAGCTGTGGGAGAAGAGTATAATGTTTATCTAAAAGGGATTATGAACCTTCCATTTATGTTGGGATGGCATAATTGTGGCTATCTGGAACAGTGGACTGGAGGAAAACTTGACGATACTGGCAAGCAACAAACAGGACTTTTTGACCCTTTTGGGAAACCAAGACTAGATGCCTTAGAACCTATTAAAAAAGCAAACATCAATGCAATAAAATGGCACAGTGATGCTGGTTCTGAAAAGTTTGAATACTCCAAACGAAGAGACAGATGGAATTAAAAAGAGTATTGACCCGAAAATATTTTAATGAAAAAGTTGTATATTAAGGCTATAAACCCCTACTTCATGGACAAAAAAATACGATAATAGCTATCTTTTTGTTGGTTTGTTTGACAAGCTTATATGCACAAACCCAGCCCAATATTCTTTTTTTAAATGTGGACGATTTAAAGCCTATGTTGGGGTCTTACGACTATAAAGATATTTGTAGCCCTAACATTGATAGCCTAGCAGAAAATGGAGTTGTTTTTGAAAATGCATATTGTCAACAAGCGGTTTGTGCGCCTTCTCGAATAAGTTTGCTTACTGGCCTAAGACCAGATAAAACAAAAGTATGGGATTTACGAACCTTCATGAGAGATATGAATCCTGACGTAGTGACACTACCCCAAATCTTTAAACAGAACGGCTACGAAACGGTTGGTTATGGTAAAATTTTTCATGGCGCAAGAAATGGCGACCAAATTTCATGGACAATTCCGTACGAAAAGGACGATAAATTAACCTATGCAGATGGATTTGATTACCCAGTCACTGGAAAATATCAGTCTGAGGAAATACATAAAGCTTATCAAGAAGTTAAAAATCAAAACCTAAATTATAAGCAACGCAATCGATTATTGAGAGATAAAGGATTTAGACCATCTACAGAAAGTCTTGATGTTCCAGATGATGCTTATGAAGACGGGGCGATAGCAGTACAAGCCTTAAAGCAATTGGAACACTTCAGTAAAAGCGACAAGCCATTCTTTTTGGCACTAGGTTTCCATAAGCCCCACCTTCCTTTTGTGGCTCCCAAAAAATATTGGGACTTATACGACAGAGACGAAATTACACTTGCCTCTTATCAAAAAAAGGCAGAAAACACACCAGCATCAGCCTATCATACATGGGGAGAATTACGTAATTACTCAGACATCCCCAGACAAGGTCCTGTTCCTGAAAACAAACAACGTGAATTGATCCATGCTTACAAAGCTTGTGTTTCTTATATAGACGCGCAAATTGGAATGGTAATGAATAAACTAGATAAACTAGGCTTACGTGAAAATACGGTAGTCATTTTATGGGGAGATCATGGTTGGCACTTAGGCGATCACGGGCTATGGTGCAAACACAGTAATTTTGAGCAAGCCACACGCGTGCCTTTAATCATTTCTGCGCCAGGTTATTTGAAAAACAAAAGTGCTTCTACCATGGCAGAATTAGTTGATATCTATCCAACACTCACTGAATTGGCTGGCTTGCCTGTTGGGGTACATCTTGAGGGTAAAAGTTTAGTGCCCGCACTTCAAGATGCTAACAATATCGTTAAAGATTATGCTATTAGTCAGTATCCAAGAGGCAAAAACAAAATGGGATATTCCATTAGAACAAATCGTTATAGATTAACACTATGGTTACAGGGGAAGTTTCACAAAGAAAATATCATGTCTAATCCAGATATAATTGGTGTTGAGCTATATGATTACCAAGTTGACCCATTGGAAAGAAAATCTCTTGCAAACGAAATAGAATATAGAGATGTCAAAGAAACATTAAAGAAAAAATTATTAGGCCTGTTAAAACAATAAATACAACTTTAATTATTAAAAAAAAGGGAATGATTCTTTAGATGATAACACAACAAAAAAAGCTTTGACAACTTTGCTGGAGGTGATGTAGATGAAGACCACCTAAAACGTATTTTAGGAATTTAAAACAACGACAAAAACTGCAACATTTAGTTTTTACATTCGGACTGGGTTTCGACAAGTCAAACGACCGAGTTCGATCCCAAAAAGTGAATGCTATTTTTGGGTCAATACCGATTTTATCTAAGAATTGATTCAAAGGAATTGGCTCTCCTTTTTTTATGTTTGAGATTTCATTAGGGTTTGATATCTTGGTATATATTTAAATTTATTCTTTTTAACTTGTATGGCTAAAGTAATATCTATAATTGTTCCTACTTACAACGAAGCAAAAACAATTCATCTCATTTTAGAAAAATTGAAAGCTATTGAATTGGATTTTGATATTGAAAAATCTGTTCTTATAATCGATGACTTTTCTACAGATAACACCAAACAAATCATTGACAAGTATATTAAAGCTAATCCTGAATTAAAGATAGCATACTTCAAACACGATAAAAATAAAGGAAAAGGAGCTGCAATACATACCGGTATTAGACATGCTACTGGTGATTATATAATAATTCAAGATGCAGATTTAGAATACGACCCAGCCGAATATAATGTGCTACTAAGACCAATAGAAAATGGTCATGCCGACGTTGTATATGGCTCTAGATTTGTTGGTAACAATCCACATAGAATTTTATTTTTCTGGCATTCTATAGGAAATAAATTTTTGACATTTCTATCCAATGCTTTTAGTAATCTTAACTTAACAGACATGGAAACCTGCTATAAATTATTTAAAGCAGACATTCTAAAAAGCTTACAATTAAAGGAAAAACGTTTTGGTTTTGAGCCTGAAGTAACAGCAAAAATTGCTAAAATTAAAGACATTAAAATTTATGAAGTTGGCATCTCCTACTACGGAAGGACTTACAAAGAAGGTAAAAAAATTAGTTGGAAGGATGGGTTTAGAGCTTTATGGTGTATCTTAAAATATAACCTATCATAAATGAAAAAATTTTTGCTTCAAAAAGATTATCTAAAATTTACACCACTTTTACTTATATATGTTCTTATATGTATTGTAAAATCACAAAATAATTTAGTTGGCGATGAAGATGATTATTTAAGGTACGCTAATAATCTTTTAAATGGATATTATGCACATACATCGAACGACTATGCTTTTTTATGGAATGGTCCAGGCTACCCAATTTTTTTAATGATATTTGAGTTCTTTGACTGCTCATATTTAATTCCTAGATTGTGTAATGCGTTATTTTTATATTTTGGTGTCACTCTTTTTTTTAAAGCATTAAAGCTCTTAATCCCAGAAAAAAAAGCTTTATATGTCAGTCTAATTTTAGGATTGTACTATCCCTTTTTATCTCAAGCTTTACCATTTATGCTCACCGAAGCTTTAAGCTTCTTTTTAATTAGTTTGTTTACATACAATCTATTGCTTTACTCAAACAATAATTCGAAAAAAAACAAGTGGTTGGCTATCATATCTTTAGGTTATTTAATTCTAACAAAAATAATTTTCGCTTATGTAATAACGGCTTTGGTTGTAATTTTAATACCTTTTTTATTTATAAAAAAAACTTCAAGAAAGTACGCCCTTCTTTTATTTTTGAGCTTTACTTTTACTACACCATATTTAGCATACACATATTCACTTACTAACAAATTATTCTATTTCGGAAATTCTGGAGGTATGAGTTTGTATTGGATGAGTACGCCTTATGAAGAAGAATTTGGTGACTGGCATTCTTTTATTACCTTAAAAGAAAAACCCAAACTTTATAAAAATCACGGTTGTTTTATAAACTCCATACAAAACCTAGATCCAGTTAATAAAGATATCGCTCTAAAAGAAAAAGCTATTGAAAACATTAAAAACAATAAGCTTAAATTTTTTAAAAACTGGCTCTTTAATTTAAACCGTTTATTTTTTAATTCTCCTTATTCAACTGAATTTAAACCACCCAAAAGCGTTTTTATAAATTCAATGTTTAAAGGTGTTTTACTATTTTTTGTGGTAGTATCGGTCTTTTTGAGCTTAAAACATTATAAAAAATCAAAACCCGTTTTCTGTTTTTTGGCAAGCTTTATACTCGTCTATATTGGTGGCATAAGCTTGCTATCTAGCTATCCAAGATTTTTAGATATTTTGTTACCTATGCTTTTGGTATGGATTAGTTACACCCTACAACAATTTACAATGTTAAAGTTAAAACAAACAAAAGAAAAATTGGGCAATCGTTAATTTAAACACAAGCTGAATATGAAAGGGGTTAAGAGAAATGTTATAATAGAATCAACATAAACAATTGATTGAATATCAGGAAATGATTTGTTAATCTAAAACTAGTAGTATTCGATATCTACTGATTCCTAAAGCTCTCCATCTCGATATATTTGTACATTTCTCGGATAGTTGTCAGCGTTATAATCATATCTGTAATCTGTGGTATATGAATCGGAATCGTCTTCACTAATCCTAATATCTTTAATCATATTTTACAATTTTTAACACAAATCTTTTATTTGATTGAAGTTCGATGTAGTAATTTGGTTTACATACATGAATGGCTCTTAACATAATGCGTAAAATAACTATATGATAAAACAAATTCCCTCCATTTTATTTGGCTCTCTACTTCTTATCCTTTTTGCTTTTCAAAGCAATAACCAAGCCTTAGCTCAAGAACAAGCACCACTTTACCAAAACCCAAAAGCTACTGTCAATGACAGGGTAAATGATTTGATGTCTCGTATGACATTGGAAGACAAAGTATATCAAATGTGTCAATATGTGGGTTTAGACCACATGAAGCACGCTGAAAATAACATCACTGCTGCAGATTTAGAAAAAAACGACGCCTTGGGGTTTTATCCAGGGATGCTTAGCAAGGATGTTGCTGTACTAGCAACGGAAGGTAAAATCGGATCTTTTCTTCATGTCGTTACCCCCGAGGAAGCCAATGCATTACAGGAATTAGCACAACAGTCACCCTTAAAAATACCTTTACTTATTGGAATTGATGCCATTCATGGAAACGGATTAGTAAGTGGCTCAACTATTTACCCTTCTCCAATAAGTCAAGCGGCAACTTTTGCAGATGATTTAATATATGAAAGTAGTCGTCAGACCGCATTGGAAATGCGTGCAAATGGAATGCAATGGTCTTTTACCCCAAATATTGATGTGCTCCGCGACCCGAGATGGGGGCGCACTGGCGAAACTTTTGGGGAAGATCCATATTTGGTTGGTAATATGGGTGTGGCGACTGTTAAAGGCTTGCAATCAGACGACTTCACAGGAGAAGACCACGTCATTGCTTGTGCAAAGCATTTAATTGCGGGTAGTCAATCTGTTAACGGTTTAAATGCTTCGCCTACAGATGTGTCTAAACGCACTCTTTTTGAAGTCTTTTTGCCACCCTATAAAAGAGCTGTTCAAGAGGCAGACTTGTTTTCTATCATGGCAGCGCACAACGAAGTTGCAGGTATTCCAGGACACATGGACAAATTTATGATGAACGACTTGTTGCGTAACAGATGGGGTTTTGATGGATTTTATGTGAGTGATTGGAATGATGTTTCTAGAATAGCACTTTGGCATTATGTTGCAAAAGATTTTAAGCAATCTATCGAGTTTTCAGTAAACGCTGGAATGGATATGAACATGCACGGCCCCGTTTTTGACAAACTCCTTATTGAGTTGGTCAAAGAAGGAAAGGTTGATGAATCTCGTGTAGATTATGCCTGTAGAAAAATTTTAGAAGCTAAATTCAAGTTAGGGTTGTTTGAAAATCCATTTGTGGATTTGGAAAAGGCTAAGGAAGTTAACTTCTCAAAAGCACACCAAAAGAATGCATTGGAACAAGCAAGAAGATCTATAGTATTACAAAAGAACAAAAACAACTACTTGCCATTAAGCCAAAAGGGAAATGGAAAAACAATATTTTTAACAGGACCAAACGCCAACAACCAAACAACACTTGGCGACTGGGTGTCTCCACAACCTGAAGAAAATATCATTACAATTCTTGAAGGAGTAACTGCTATTGGAGAAGCAATTGGTTACAATGTCAAATACGTTGATTCTGGTGATCGTTCTAAAGAAATAACAACTGAAAAAATCGACAAAGCAGTAGCCCATGCTAGCAATTCTGATATTGTGGTTTTGGTTTTAGGCGAAAACTCGTTTCGCCACGACTGGAAACGTAAAACTACCGGTGAGAATGTTGACAGAGCTACGCTTAAATTATCTGGTAATCAAATGAAACTGGCAGATAAAATGTTAGCCTTGGGAAAGCCAGTTGTTGTTATTTATGTTAGTGGAAGTCCAATTGCAGAACCTTGGTTGGAGCAGCGAGCATCAGCGGTTGTTAACACTTGGGAAAGCGGTGCTTTTGCTGGGCAAGCAACAGCAGAAATTTTATTTGGAATTACAAATCCATCTGGAAAACTCCCCCTAACTGTTCCTAGAAGTGTCGGTCAGTTACAAATGGTATACAACCATAAACCCACTGCCTATATTCATAAGTACAACACGGAAAAGAAAGTACCCTTACATCCGTTTGGATTTGGCTTGAGTTATTCAACTTTTAAAATTTCAGAACCTACAGTTTCAAAGGCTACTTTGTCTAGCATAGATGATGAAATTTTGGTAAATGTTACAGTAAAAAATACGAGTAATGTTGATGGGGAAGAAGTCGTTCAAATGTATGTGAGAGATAACATCAGTTCTTTTACGCGACCTGTTAAAGAATTAAAAGGCTACAAGAGGGTGTTCGTAAAAGCAGGAGAGGCAAAAACAGTTACCATTCCAGTTACTGCAGAAAGCCTAGCGATGTATGATGCGGACTACAATTTTGTTGTCGAACCAGGTGATTTTACCATCATGACAGGAAATTCTTCTGCCGATAAAGCCCTTAAAAAAACTACGATTTCAGTAACTGAAAAAATCATTTTAAATAAAAACAACTAAGCAACATGTTCAAAATAGTCAATTACGTTTTTGCGCTTGCATTACTAGCACTTTCATGTAGTGAATCCAATAAGCAAAACACTTCGAAAGGGGAAAAAGTAGCAGCGGATCAAAAGCCAAATATCATTTATATCATGGCCGATGATTTAACAACCCAAGCCATTAGTGTGTACGGCGGTATTTACAAAGACATTGCGCCAACTCCCAATATTGATAGGGTTGCAAATGAAGGCATGCTTTTTCAAGATGTATTGGTAACCAACTCTATTTGCGGACCATCTAGGGCGGCTATATTAACGGGGAATTATAGTAACCTAAATGGATACTATAAAAACGAAAGTGGTGGAAAATTTGATGCTTCACAATGGACATTCCCACAAGAGTTTCAAAAGAATGGATACCAAACCAGTTTATTTGGCAAATGGCATTTAGGCACCGAGCCTCAAGGCTTTGATGTGTTTAAGTACCACAATTCCGCTGGACAACAAGGGCATTACTGGAACCCTACCTATAACATTAATGGTGTTGATACTAAATTAGAGGGGTATGCGAC